>JAJZRD010000144.1 GCA_021845945.1 Chloroflexota bacterium | reverse complement strand
TGGCTTGCGGCGAAGCCGCAAGCCATCCCCTCCAACCTACTATTTCAGGACGTCTGCCAGGGACATGTAGCGCACCCACTTGCCACCCTGGACCTTGTAGAACACCGAGGCGCCCTCGGGCAGGCCGTTGTGGTTGGTTGGGGTGAACGTCCACTTCGTTCCCTTCGGGCCGGTCATTCCCTCGAAGCTGACGGTCTCGAGGGCGGCCTTCAGCTTCTCCTGGTCCACCTTGTCGCCGATAGGGGCGATCTTGCGGAGTCCCGCCGCCAGCAGTTGCACAGCGTCGTAGCCCTGGCAGGGCGAATAGATGGTGGCCGGTGGGATACCGTAGGTCTTCTGGTAGCTGTCGAAGAACGCCTGAACGTCCGGACGAGAGGTGTCGGCGATCGAGACGGCTACGGCTCCCTCGTATGCGTCGCCGGCAATCGGCAGGGCGGAGGCGTGCATCAGGCTGTCCAGCCCCATCAGTGGCACGTCGTAGCCCAACTGCTTCTTGGTCTTGGCTATCAGCGCCGCGTCGGCGCCCTGCGACCAGGACAGAATGACGTCACCGCCCCCGTTCTTGCCGGCGAGAACCTGTGCGGTCATGTCGGTGGCCCCTGCGTTGTGCTTCTGGTCGGTCACCCACTTGATCCCCTTCTCGGTCAGCGCCTCCTGGAGGGACTTGTCTCCGGACTGGCCAAAGGCGGTGTTGTCGCTGATCAGGGCCGGCTTCTTGTAGCCCAGCTTCATCATCAGCGCCACCAACGCCCTGCCGTTGTAGAGGTCTATGGTGCCGACCCGGAAGATCCAGGGCATTCCCTCCGTCAGTTCGCGGTTCTGCGCCTGAGGGCTGATGTCGACGATCTTAGCCTGGTTGCTGACCCCGCGGATGGACATGGCCGTGGGAGCGTTGGTTCCGCCGATGATGACCTGGGCGCCATCCGAGGTGATCGCCTTCTGAGCCCGAGTCACTGCGACCGAGGGGTCGTTGGTGTCGTCATAGGTGACCAGCTCGATAGGCCGTCCCTGGATGCCGCCCGCCTTGTTGACGGCCTCGACGGACAGCTTGGCCCCGTTGACGTTCGCCATGCCGAGGTCGGCCACCAACCCGGAGAAGCTTCCAATGAACGCAACCTTGATGGCCGGGCCGGTTGCCGGGGCCGCGGCGGGTTGAGCAGCTGCGGGGGCCGAAGTGGCAGCTGCGGGTGCGGCCGCGGGGGCCGAAGTGGGGGCCGCGGCAGCGGGTTTGCTTTCAGCCTGCTTTGCCGGCGCGGCCGTCGGGGCTGGGGCCTGCGCCGAGGAGCAGGCCGTCAGGGTCGCCAGAGAGAGAGCCAGTAGAAGGGTCAGCCCGAGGGAACCGAGACTTCTTCGCACCTTACTTTCTCCTTTCCTCTTTCCTCCTGGAGTGAACCAGGCCCGGCTGCGATGCCGAGCAGGCTAGGGAAACTGGCGCTCGTCACCGATCTCGAGTAGCGTTGCACCTCCTCTTGTCTACACCCTTGGTTGCTCGTCGGCGGTGGTCTGAGGAGTCGTGGAGTAGAGGCTTCAGCCGGAACGTCTCCGCGACCGGCTAAAGCCTCGACTCCTCGATGTCCAGATCGCCGAACTCGAGCGCTAGGATTCCACCTTCAGTCCCAATAACTTCGCCGCGGTGCCCCCCAGGATCCCGTCGATCTCCGCCTTTGGGAGATCCAGCTTCCGGACGTTGTCGATGTAGATCTTCATGTCCAGACCGTTGTGGATCTCCATGGGGTAGTCGGTGCCGAACACCAGCCGGTCGTGCCTCACCGTCTCCAGGGCACAGTGCAGGGGAGGCAGGTAGCCTCCGTGGCCTGCCAGGTCCAGGTAGAGCTGGTCGAACAGCCGCTCGAAGGGCTCGATGATCCCGAACTCCTCCCGCTCCCGTGGCGTCTTGTGGAGGACGGCGATCTCCTCGGGGACCTTGATCCCCAGCTCGGCCGGCGGCTCGAAGAAGCCGTTGATCCGTCCCTTCATGAAGGGCAGCACCCCTCCGAAGTGGGGCAGGATGAAGGTGACGTCTGGATACCGCTTGGAGACCTCGTACATGATCCGAAGACCGGCCTTGGAGATGTCGTAGGCCCGGGCCAGGGTGCGGCCGATGGAGTACTCCGACTCGGCCCCCAGGGGGAGCAGGGACGGGTGGATCACGATGGGCACTCTCAGCTTCTGGACTGCCTCGTAGATGGGGAACATCCGCTCGTCGCTGAGGGTGATGTCCAGGTTGGAGGAGAGCAGCGCCACGGCGTGAAGGCCGAGGTCCTGGATGCCCCGCTTGATCTCCTGGACGGCGGTCCCGGTCCCATCCACCACAGGCACCTGGGCGCAGGCCATTATCCGGTCGGGGTGCTCTTTCACTACCCTGGCCATGCCGTCGTTTACGGCCTGGCAGATCTCCAGCCCCTTCAGGTTCCACTGGGCCATGCCGAAGACGGAGATGTCGATGCCGGCCTCGTCCATGTCCTTGAGCTGGGTGTCCAGTTCGTACAGCTTGTGGTAGAAGACGAATTCCATCGTCTTGCCGTCGTTGTAGCGAGAGTTCATTAACTGTTGCCCGCCAAGCTTGTCGAATGCTTCGCGGGGCAGGAAATGGTGATGCAGGTCGATGATCATTCCTCAATCACTCCACGGGGAAATCAATGAAGGCGCCGTCGACGAAGTAGCCCGCCCGCTCGTATAGATCGGGCTGGGGCGGGGAGGCGCACCCGGTGGTGTAGAAGGTCTCGTCGAAGCCCTCGGGGCAGCCGGTGCCATGCTTCACGTTGTCGGGACCGTAGACGATGTCCCCTTCCTCCACGTCGATCCAGCGCCCGTGGAGGTGACCCTGCCCCTTGCCGTTGGTGCAGAGGATGGCGTCCTCGGAGATCGGGTGGATGTGGGGTATGAACATGGTCCCGGGATCGTGGAAGGCGGTATGGGCGCTGATCATCCGGGTGCCGGCGCCCGGCCACAGGATGAACTTCATCAGGGAGCCGTTGCCCCGGAAGGGGGCACCCCGGTACATGTTGAAGAGGCCGCCCTCGACCGCCGTCCCGGCCGGGCCCTTAACCTCGCCCCACTCCGGACCCCTCGGTTGGCTTGGCTGTGTCTCGTTGGTGGTGGGGATGTTCCCTCGGGTCGCCCTGGCTAGCTCCCGCTCGATCAGGGCGAAGTCGAACAGTCCGTTCTTGAAGAAGCCGAACTTCTGGTAGAAATCCATCTGAGGCGGCGAGGAGAAGCTGACGGCCACGAAGTCCCTGGTGGAGTCCGGTGCGTTGCGGGTGGAGTGGCGCACCCCGTGGGGGACGTAGACGATGTCGCCGGGGATCACGTCGATCCAGCCCCGTCCCAGATCCACCTGGCCGTGCCCCTTGACGATCTGCAGGCACTCTTCGGACAGGGGGTGAACCTCCGCCTCGAAGACTCCGCCGGGCAGGTGGGTGAGGGTGTGGGCTGCCACCATGCGGGCGCCGACGCCGGGCCACGCCACCAGCCGGGTGGTCACCCTGTTCCCCTCGATCAGGATGCCCTCGTTGATGTTGAAGACCGCCCCGCTCCGGGCAATGGACTCCCAGTTCTTGTTGAGCGCCCTGTCGGGGTCGGCAGGGTTCACTCGGCTGAGCATCTCCTTCCTCCTATAACCACAATCGTTCGATCTGGGGTGGCACCGGCCATGCCCGGTCTTCTCCTACTCTCGTCCCCGGCGGTGGGCTCTCTCCAGCAGTTGCACCAGGTGCACGGTTCGGGTGCGGCTGCGCTCCCTCACCAGGCCCTCGGTGATCTGCAGGTTGCAGCCGTGGCAGCCGCTCACCACCAACTCCGCACCGGTCTCGGTGATGCTCTCGATCTTTCGGTTTCCGATCCGCACCGACAGCCTTCGCTGAGTGAAGCCGAAAGCGCCGGCGCCGCCGCAGCAGTGGTCTGCGCCCTCCATTTCGACCAATTCCAGGTTGCCGATGCTCTGGAGCAGCTTGCGGGGTTGCCGGCGGATCCCCAGCCCCCTCGCCAGGTGGCAGCTGTCGTGGTAGGTGACTATCAGCGTCTCTTCTAACGGCGGCGGTTCGGGGAGAGGGATCACTTCGGCCAGGAACTCCGATATGTCGTAGGTCCTGCCGGCTACCCAGCGAGCCTTCTCCGCCATGGAGGGATCCAGCTTCCCCAGCATCTCGGGGTAGAGGTCCCGTAGAGCGGTGCCGCAGGTGGCGCAGGCGACCACTATCGCATCTGTCTGGATCGCCGAGAGCGCCTCCAGGTTGGCCTTCATCAACTGTAGCGCTCTGGGGAAGTCGCCCGAGGCCATCATTGGCGTTCCACAACAGACCTGGCCCTCGGGGACGACCACGGAGACCCCGGCGCGGCCCAGGAGGCTCAGGGCATCCACGCCGATGTCGGGGGCGAGATAGTTGATGTAGCAGCCGGTAAAGAGGGCTACCCTGCCCTTCGGCTGGTCGACGTCGACCGAGGCCGGAACCCGGCTTCGGAAGGGTCGAGCCGCCGGACGCGGGACAACCCTGTCCCCGTCCAGCGCCCCACCCAGCGGGAAGCGGAGCCGCAGTCCGCTCTCCTCGGGGATCCGTTTGCCCCAGAGGGTGGCCGTGAGAGCGCCGGCACCACACAGCAGCCGCATAGTCCAGGAGTGATCCCCCAGGAGGCTGAACACCGCTTTCTTGGCCACAGGCAGGGCGCCGGTCTCGGCCAGGGCCGCCCGAGCGGCCATGACCACCCGATCCACCCGAAGGTGAAAGGCGCAGTTGAAGGTGCAGCGCTGGCACAGGAGACACTTGTCCAGCCGCTCCATCAGCTCCGGCGAGGGCTCCAACTCCCCCGAGAGCAGCCGGCCTGCCAGCAGCAGCTTCCCGCGGGCCACCGCTGTCTCGGTTGGCTCCTCGGCAAAGACAGGGCAGACCGCCCGGCAGTCGCCGCAGCGGTTGCACTTTTCGATGTAAGACCGCACCAGCGCGTACAGCTCTTCCCTTGCCATGCCCACCCTCAAAGGACTGAGGACTGAGGACTGGGGCATGAGGTCAGGAGTTGCACCTCAGTCCTCATGGCTCAGTCCTCAATACTTCCTGCGAGAAGACCTTGCCCGGGTTCATAATGTTGTCCGGGTCCAGGGCACGCTTGATCTTCGCCATCACCGGGTAGGCCGCTCCGTGCTCCGCTGCCACAAACTCCAGCCGGCTGGTCCCTATGCCGTGCTCGCCGGTGAGGCTGCCTCCCATCTGCAGGGCCATCAGGTGGATCTCCCGCATCGCCGCCTCGGTCTCCTCCACCTCCCGGGGGTCCTCCGGCTTCACCAGCAGCCCGGAGTGGATGTTCCCCTGCCCGGCGTGGCCGAAGCACACCGCGCCGATCCCGTGTCGCTGGGTGATGGCCCGGATCCTCTTGAGGGCATCCCTCATTCGATCCAGGGGGACGACGATATCCTCACCCCCAGGGATCCGGCGGGCACCGGGCCGAATCTGAGAGGATGCTCCCTCTACGCTGTCCAGCATCTCCCACAGCTCCGACACCCCGTGGGGATCGTCGGCGAATTCCACCCGCTGAGCCAGACGCTGGGCGATTCCCAGCACCGTCTCCGCCTCCTGGCGCACCCCGGACTCGTTGCCGTCCATCTCGACGATCAAGACCAGTTCGGCCTCGGGCAGGTGGAAGGCGGGCCGGAACTCCGCTGCGGCGGAGGTGGTGCCCGGCGCCGGATACTCGAACTCCATGGCCCTGGGGACCACGCCGGCTTCCCAGATCTCCTGGACCATCTTCCAACCGTCCTCCATGTCGTCGAAGGCCACCAGAACCGCCGCTCGGGAGGCCGGCTTGTGGAGGAGGCGCAGACGGATCTCGGTGATGAATCCCAGGGTGCCGCCGGAGCCCACGAACAGCTGGGTCAGGTTGAGTCCGGAGGCACTCTTCAGCACCCTGGATTTCTCCCCGCCGGTGACGATCACCTCGCCCGTGGGTAGGACGACCTCCAACCCCAGGACATAGTGGGAGACGGGGCCGTACTTGAGGGATCGAGGCCCGCTGCTGTTGTTGGCTACCATGCCGCCGAGGGTGCAGGCCTGTCCGCTGCTGGGATCGGGGGGAAGGAAAAGGTGGTAGCGGTCCAACTGGTCGTTGAGGGCCGCGTAGGCGATGCCCGGCTGAACTCGGGCCTGGAGATTGGTGGCGTCCACTTCCAGCACCCGATTCATGGCGCTGGAGTCGATGATTATGCCCTCCGGGGAGGCTACGGCACCGCCAGCCTGGCCGCTGGCGGCGCCCCGCGGCGTCACCGGCAGCCGGTGCTCGCGGGCGAACCGGATCACCGCCGCGACCTCCTGCGTGCTCCCGGGGATCACCACTGCCTCAGGGGCCTCGGGATGCAGGAGGCTGGGCAGCCCGCTGTCGAAGAGATAGCATCGCAGGTCGATCGGGTCCGAAAGGACTCGATCCCGACCGACTAGGGCCTCCAGTTCCTGGACCAGAACGCTTCGTTGCGCCACGTGGACCCTCCCTGGAAAAGGGTTGCGAAGGAGAACCCTGCCAAGGTGCGCGCTCGCAGGCGGTCGACCGCTCTGCTAATTGCCAGATGTATCGATTCGAAAGGGCGATCCAACGGATCGCTGTTGAGCGTCCGCCTTTCTAGTCACTGGTGGCTTTGGACAGCGCCGCCATGCTCTTCTCTGCCAGGGGCTGGCCGCTGGACTCCCGCACTATCAGTTCATTCCGCAGCACTATCCCCGCCGGGCTGGGGTCCTCGCCCTTGACCCGCTTGACCAGCATCTGGGCGGCCAGGGCGCCCATTTCGTAGATGGGGGTGCGGACGGTGGTGAGGGTCGGGCAACTCAGCCTGGCCAGGACGATGTCGTTGAATCCGACGATGGCCATGTCCTGGGGAACTCTCACGCCCCGCTCCCGCGCGGTGGTCATGGCCCCCAGGGCCATGATGTCGTTGGCGGCAAAGACCGCGGTGGATGGTTCCGTCAGGTCGAGCAGCTGCTCCATGGCCTGCTGGCCGGCCTTCAGGGTGTAGTCTCCCTGGACGGTGAGTTCCCGTGCGATGTCCCCCAGACCGTGGGCGGTCATGGTGGCGACGTAGGCGTCACGCCGCCGTACCGCCGTATCGGCGTGGGGATAGCCCGTGATGTGGGCGATCCTCCGATGGCCCAGGGAGATCAGATGGGAGACCGCCTGGCGTGCGCCGGGGGCGTCGTCGGCTACCACGTAGCCCGTGCGCACCCCGCGCATGCGGCGGTTTACCAGCACCACCGGATAGTTGGCGTCGATCAGTCGCTTGGCGGCGACGTCGCCGGCGTGGCTGGTGGCCAGGAGAAAGCCGTCGATCTGGCGCTCCCTCAGGGCGCGGATGTACTCCTCCTCGGTGTCGGCCCGGTCCTCGGTGTTGCAGAGGATGAGGCTGTAGCCGTAGCTGGAGGTGGCGTCCTCGGCCCCCTTGCTCAGTTCGGCGAAGAAGGGGTTGGTGATGTCGGGCACCAGCAGGGCGAACATGTTGCTTCTGCCGACCCTGAGGCTGCGAGCCAGGGCGTTCGGCTGGTAGCCGAGGTCGCGGGCGGCGGCGAGCACCCTCTGGCGGGTATCCTCGCGGACCCGGAAGCCGGCGCCGTTGACCACCCGAGAGGCGGTGGAGACGTCAACTCCGGCTAGTTCTGCTACGTCCTTCAGGGTAGGAGCCATCTTTCCCCCCGACGGTGAGAGTAATTGAACCATAGCACATAGGACAAACGTTTGCAATACCCCTTCCGCTGGCGCGGTAAAGCCTTGTCGTGAGGGGGTCGCAGGAGCAGTTCAAACGTTTGCTCTCCGCTGCTGTATCGATGTCGGGGCGGTTCGGGCCGGGGAGCAAGAAGGTACTGGACAGACCTTGACGGCCATGATATAGTGCCATTCGGCAAACGTTTGCGCGCGGCGTCCGCGAACATTTTCGATGGAGGCTCGAATGGGCAGGGAAGTACCTGACGAAATGATGGCCCTGGTCCTCACGGCACCCAAGGAGTTCGAAATCCGCGCTATCCCCACCCCCACCGTCGGTCCCATGGAGGTGCTCTGCCGGGTCGATGCCATCGCCATCTGCGGCACCGATACCGAGATTATCGAGGGTACCTACAAGGGGATGTGGCCCAAGGCCTACCCCTTCACCCCGGGCCACGAGTGGTCGGGTACCATCGTCGAGGCCAGCCCCGGGGCCCTGGAGTTTGGCTTCAAGGTTGGAGACCGGGTCGCCGGCACCTCCCACAGCGGCTGCGGTTACTGCCAGATGTGCGTCACCGGCCGTTACAACCTGTGCGAGAACTACGGCAACGAGAAGCTGGGCCACCGCCAGTACGGCCACTACACCCAGGGCGCCTACGCCCAGTACATGCTGTCCACCATCAAGTCCATCCACAGGATCCCGGACAGCATGACCTCTGAGGAAGGGGCGCTGGTGGATACCGCCAGCATCGCCCTCCACTCCGCCAAGCGCCCGGGCGTCGAGCCCGGCGACACCATCTGCGTCGTCGGCGCCGGTCCCATGGGGGTGCTGGTCGCCGAGTGCGCCACCGCCCTGGGCGCCTCCCGGGCCATCCTGGTAGGTGGCGGCGAGCGGCTCCGGATGTGCAAAGAGGTGTTCGGCTACGAGATCTTCGATCGCAAGAGCGGTGATGTCGTGGAGGGGATCAGGGCGATGACCGGCGGTCGCGGCCCCGACGTGGTGGTGGACTGCGCGGGCAACGAGGAGTCGGTAAAGTCGGCCGTGGAGATGGTCCGCAAAGGCGGACGGGTCAGCTTCACCGGTATCCCGCAGGTTCCCACTGCGATCCCCTTCCGGAAGATCGTGCTCCAGGAGATCGATCTGTACGGCGTTCGGGCGAACCGGAACACCTGCCAGGAGGTCATCCCTCTCATCGCGGCGGGTAGGGTGCGGCTCAAGCCCCTCATAACCCACACCTTCCCGCTGTCCGATTTCGCTACGGCTTTCAAGGTCTTCAACGAGCGCATCGACGGCGCCATGAAGGTCATCGTCAAGCCGAATTAAGCTGACAGCTATCAGCAGTCAGCTATCAGCTATCAGCTGGAGGATAGAGGCTGAAGGAGAGTACGGGAGTGCGGGGTGCGCGATGCAGACCCTCACTCCGCACCTCGCACCCATTGCTGATTGCTGAAAGCTGACGGCTGACCGCTAAGAGGTAGAGATGAAAGCGGTAGTCTTCCCTCAGCCCAACGAGTTCGAGATCCGCGAGGTAGCGCGACCCGAGCCGGGTCCCGGGCAGGCGCTGGTGAAGATCAAGTCCACCACAATCTGCGGGACGGATCTGCGGGTGCTGGCAGGGCTTTTCCCCGGCGTGAAGTACCCCCACATCCCTGGCCACGAGTGGAGTGGAGAGGTGGTGGCTGTCGCGCCCGACGTGACCGAGCTCGCCCCCGGGGACCGGGTGGCGG
>JAJZRD010000143.1 GCA_021845945.1 Chloroflexota bacterium | reverse complement strand
ACCCGACCCGGCCAAGATCTACGAGAGGTCTGTGGAACACATCCAGAAGAAGAGGAGGGCGCTGGGTATCGATACCACGAAGGAGCGCGTGCTCTTCGATATGGAGGCAAGGAGGGAGCTCCGTGTCTAAGATCATCGCTACCGCTGCTATCGAGGGCGCTCACGCCTACGTTGCCAGGGCCGAGGCCAAGCTGCACGAGGCCATCGACTCCAAGGGTCCCAACGAGCCGGTGGTTCTTCCCAACACCGGCTACTTCCTCCCCGTGACTTACGGCTTCACCGGCCGCAAGGTGACGAAGCTGTCGGAGCTGGAGCCGGTTATCGAGCTGGCCAAGGAGCTGCTGCCTCCCGTTCCCTCCGATCGGCTGTGGCTGCCCTACCTGGGCGAGACGCTGGACGCCGGTGTGGCTACTCTCTTCGCCGAGGAGACCATCGAGTCCCTCAAGTACGTGATCGGCCCGAGCCCGGTGGAAGGGATCTACCTGGGCGCCGCCGACGACGTGATCCTGCGGCAGAGGGGCGTGGAGTTCGTAGACGGCACGGCGCCCGGCTTCGCCGCCGTGGTCGGCCCCGCCCCATCCAACGAGATGGCGGTCAAGCTCGCACGGGAGATGCAGGAGAAGAACCTGTACGTCTTCATCGCGGGCTGCGACGAGAACGGGCGGACCTTCGCCGACCAACTGGACGAAGAGGGTGTGCAGTTGGGGTGGGAAACCCGGCTGGTCCCCTTCGGGCGAGAGGTTTCCGCCCACATCTACTCTCTGGGTTTTGCGACCAGGGCCGCCCTCTCCTTCGGGGGCGTCACCCCCGGCGACTACAAGAAGATGCTGCGCTACAACAAGTACCGCATCTTCGCGTTCGTCCTGGCCCTGGACCAGGTGGACAGGGAGAAGTACGCGACGGCCGCGGGCGCCATCAGCTACGGCTTCCCGACCATCGCCCACACCAACATCCCGCAGATCCTGCCGCGAGGGGTCACCACCTACGAGCACGTGGTGAGCAACGTTCCCTGCGAGGAGATCGTGGCCAAGGCGATCGAGGTCCGCGGGCTGAAGATCCTCATCACCAAGATCCCGATTCCGGTTGCCTACGGCCCGGCCTTCGAGGGCGAGCGGGTGCGGAAGGAGAACCTCCGGATCGAGTTCGGCGGCCGGAGGGGGCCCTGCTTCGAGTACCTTCAATCGCGCGACATGAGCGATGTCGAGGACGGCAAGATCACCGTCCACGGACCCGAGCTCGACGACGTGCCGGAGGGCGGATCGCTGCCCCTGGGGATCGTGGTGGACGTGGCCGGCCGGAAGATGCAGAAGGACTTCGAGCCGGTGCTGGAGCGGAAGATCCACGACTTCGTCAACGGCGCCGAGGGAATTCAGCACATCGGCCAGCGGGACATCGCCTGGATCCGCATCGGCACCGCAGCCGCGCAGCGGGGCTTCAAGATCCGGCACCTGGGCGACATCCTGTACGCCAAACTGAAGAGCGACTTCCCGGCCATCGTGGACAAGATCGCCGTCAACCTCTATACAACCCCGGAGAAGGTCGAGGAGCTGTTGGTGGTGGCCCGCCAGGCCTACCACGAGCGGAACATCCGGGTGGCCAACCTGACCGACGAGTCGGTGGACACCTTCTACAGCTGCACCCTGTGCCAGAGCTTCGCGCCGAACCACGTGTGCATCGTCTCCCCAGAGCGGCTGGGGCTGTGCGGCTCGGTGAACTGGCTGGACTCCAAGGCCGGCTTCGAGATCAACCCGGTGGGGCCCAACCAACCTGTGCCCAAGGGACCCTGCCTTGACCCGATCAAGGGGGAGTGGGAGGCGATCAACGACTTCGTCTATCGGAAGTCCAATCAATCGGTGCCGCGGGTGACCATGTACTCCTTCATGGACGCCTCCATGACCTCCTGCGGCTGCTTCGAGTGCATCATGATGGTGGTGCCCGAGGCCAACGGGATCATGGTCGTGTCCCGCGAGGACCCAAGCATGACCCCGGCCGGAATGACCTTCTCGACCCTCGCCGGCACCGCCGGCGGTGGCATCCAGACGCCTGGCCTCATGGGGATCGGCAAGTACTTCCTCACCAGCAAGAAGTTCATCCTGGCCGAGGGTGGCTTCAAACGGGTGGTGTGGATGTCCTCCTACCTGAAGGACTCCATGCAGGAAGAGCTCAAAGAGGTGTGCGGGCAGATCGGCGAGCCGGACATGATGGAGAAGATCGCCGACGAGCGGGTAGCGACGACGGTGGAGGAGTTGCTACCCTTCCTGGAGGAGAAGGGCCATCCGGCCCTGACCATGGATCCCATCTTCTAGTTGGAAGGGATCTTCTCGGCGGCCGCGGTGGCCGCCGAGAAGCACTTACGGGAGGTTATGCACTATGGCAGTGACGGTCCAGATTCCGATCGAGAAGGCGGCCGGCAACGTGCGTGAGGTGACGCTGGGCGCGACCGCCACCGAGGGGGGCACGCGGACCAGCACCGTCACCGTAGGCGGTGAGAGCAGCCTGCCCTTCCTGCACTTCGAGTCACCTGTGCCCCACCGGCCCGCGGTGGGGGTGGAGATTCACGACTGGAACCCCGAGGATTGGCCTGCCCACCTGAGGGAGGCCTGGGGGGACGTGATGAACGACCCGACCGAGTGGGCCAAGGCGGCGGTGAAGGCCGGCGCCGACCTGGTGGTTCTGAGGCTGACGGGCACCAACCCCGACGGGTTGAACCGCTCGGCCGAGCAGGGGGCGGAGACGGTGAAGGCCGTGCTGAAGGCCGTAGGGGTTCCGCTCATCGTCTACGGTCCGGGACAGGCGCAAAAGGACAACGAGGTGTTGCTCAAGGTGGCCGAGGCGGCCGCGGGCGAGAGGATCGCCCTGGGCGACATCGAGAACACCAACTACCGAACCATCGTGGCCGCAGCGCTGGGGAGTGGCCACATCGTCATCTCCCAGTCGCCCATCGACGTGAACATGGCTAAGCAGTGCAACATCTTGGCAACCGACATGGGCCTCCCGCCCGATCGGCTGCTGATGGACCCCACCACCGGCGCCCTGGGCTACGGCCTGGAGTACACCTACTCCGTCATGGAGAGGCTCCGGCTGAGCGCCTTCCAGAACGACCCCATGACCCAGTTCCCCATGATCTGCACCGTTGGGGAGGAGTCCTGGCGGCAGAAGGAATCGAAGACTCTGGAAGGGGTACCCGAGGTCTGGGGTGACATCAAAGAGCGATCGATCATGTGGGAGATCCTGACCGCGTCTTCGCTGCTTCAGGCGGGGGCGGACATCCTGGTGCTTCGGCATCCCAAGTCGGTGGAGCAGGTGAAGCTATCCATCGACAAGCTGATGAAGGCGTAGGGGAGGTTACGGAGAGATGGCTCTGACCGGACTGGATATCTACAAGCTGCTCCCCAAGACCAACTGCAAGGAGTGTGGCTTTCCCACCTGCCTCGCTTTCGCCCTGAAGCTGGCGGCTAAGGGTGCTGAGTTGAGCGCCTGCCCCCACGTCTCGGAAGAGGCGAAGGCTGCGCTGGAGTCGGCTTCCGCTCCGCCCATCAGGTTGGTGACCCTTGGGGCCGGCGATCACAAGCTCGAGGTCGGGAACGAGGTGGTGCTCTTCCGCCACGAGAAGACCTTCTACCACCAGCCGGGGCTGGCCTTCCGAGTGAAGGACACCCAGCCGGCGCAGGAGCTGGCCGCAGCGGTCGCCGAGGCGGCGGGCTACTTCGTGGAGCGGGTGGGCATGTGCCTGGCCCTGGATGCCATAGCCGTGGAGAACGCCTCGGGCGAGCCCGCAACCTTCGCCGAGTGCGTCAAGACGGTCAAGGCGAAGGCCAATCAGCCGCTGATCCTGATGTCCCGCAATCCGGCCTCCATAGAGGCGGCGTTGTCGGCGGGGGCCGGCGACAGGCCGTTGATCTACGCCGCCGACGGCGAGAACTGGGAGGCGATGGCGGCCCTGGCGAAGAAGTACGACTGCCCGCTGGCCGTTCGGGCCAAGGGCGACCTGGAGGAGTTGGCGACCCTGGCCGACCAGGTGGTCAAGGCGGGAGTTGCCGATCTGGTGCTGGATCCGGGCTCCCGGGATCTGGCGGGAACCCTCGCCCACGCGACCCAGATCCGGAGGCTCGCCATCAAGAAGAACTTCCGGCCCCTGGGCTTCCCGGTCATCACCTTCCCGGGCGAGGGGGCCGAGTCCATCGAGCAGGAGGCCATCGCGGCCAGCCAGCACATCGCCAAGTACGTCGGCATCGTGGTGTTGGACCACTTCAACCCCTGCATGGTCTATCCGCTGCTGACCCTGAGGCAGAACATCTACACCGACCCGCAGAAGCCGATCCAGGTGGCCCCGGGCATCTACAAGTTCAACGAGCCCGGACCCAACTCGCCGCTGCTGGTCACCACCAACTTCTCGCTGACCTACTTCTCCGTGGCAGGCGAGATCGAGACCAGCAACGTCCCGACCTGGCTGGTGATCGCCGATGCCGAGGGGCTTTCCGTGCTGACGGCGTGGGCCGCCGGCAAGTTCAGCGCCGAGAGCATCGCCAAGTTCATCAAGAGTTGCGGCATCACCGATCAGGTCGAGCGGAAGGTGCTGACCCTGCCCGGGCTGGTGGCGACCCTCTCCGGCGAGCTGGAGGAGGAGTTGCCGGGCTGGAAGATCGCGGTGGGTCCACGGGAGGCCGTGGATCTGCAGGGCTTCCTGAAGGGCATCCGAGGATAGCATCGGAAAGCCCCCGGAACAGTGCTGACCGGGCGGCAGGGCACAGGGCCCTGCCCTACTCTAGAGGGAATCCTACCTTGACCATTACCATCGCCATGGCCGGCAAGGGCGGCACGGGAAAGACCACCCTATCGGCCATGATTCTCAAGTACTTGCGCCAGCGGGGGCAGGGAGCCGTGCTGGCCATCGATGCGGACCCCAGCTCCAACCTCAACAGCGCCGTCGGTCTGGGCCTGGAAGCCACCGTGGGCGACGTTCGGGAGGAGACCGCCATCAGGGTGGGGGGTGGGATCATACCCGCCGGGATCGCGAAGCGGGACTACCTGGAGCTCCGGATCAACGAGGCCCTCGTGGAAGGGCAGGGGTTCGATCTGATCGCCATGGGCCGGCCGGAGGGGCCGGGCTGCTACTGCGCGGCCAACCACGTGTTGCGCGAGTGCGTCGACAGGATTGCCGGCAGCTACCGATACGTGGTGATCGACAACGAGGCCGGTCTGGAGCACTTGAGCCGGCGGACGACGAGGGACGTCGACTACCTGCTGGTGGTATCGGACCCCACGATCCGCGGGCTGGTGGCGGCCGGGCGCGTCGCCGGGCTCGTTCGGGAGCTGAAAACCCGGGTGGGTCGGGTGTGTCTGGTGGTGAATCGGGTTGAGGGCACGCTGAATCCGGCTCTGCTGGAGGAGATCGAGCGACAGGGACTCGAGTTGGCGGGGGTCGTTCCCGCCGACCCTCGGGTTAGCGCCTACGACGGGGAGGGGCTGCCGCTGGTGGATCTCCCGGAGGATTCCGCCGTGTACGAGGCGATTCGAGGGATCGTCGACGGGCTGCTGGACGGGAGAGGCTCGGCCTAGCCCGCTTCTCACTCACAAAACGAACGTTATGGGGAGGGACGACCATGCTGGTCATCGGAGAGAACATTCACATCATTTCTCCCAGGGTAAAGACGGCCATCGAGGAGCAGGATACTGCCTTCTTTCAAGGGCTGGCGAAGCGGCAGGCGGAAGCCGGCGCCAACTACGTTGAGCTGAATATCGGCCCCTCCCGGAAGCGGGGCGTCGAGATCATGGGATGGCTGGTTCCCGCGGTCCAGGACGTCATCGGAGTTCCTCTGTCGCTGGATACCACCAACGCCGATGCCATCGAGGCGGGCCTGAAGCTGTGCAAACGGCCGGCGCTCATCAACTCCACCTCTGCCGAGCAGGCCCGTCTTGCCCGATTGATGCCTGTGGCGGCGGAATACCACTCGCCCATCATCGCCCTCACCATGACGGAGCAGGGCATCCCGAACACGGCCGATGGTCGGGCGGAGCTGGGTTACGAGCTGGTCAATGCCGCCGCGGGGTACGGAGTGAAGAGCGATCAGCTCTTCCTCGATCCCCTTACCCTGCCGGTGTCCGCCGACCAGCCAGGGGTACAGGTCACCGTCGAGGCGGTCCGGATGTTCAAGGGGCTGGCCGACCCGCCCGTGAAGACGGTGGTGGGGCTGAGCAACGTCTCCAACGGCGCACTTCCAGAGAACCGACCCCTGATCAACCGGGTTTTCCTGGTGATGCTGCTGGGCGTCGGCCTGGACTCCGCCATCATCGACCCGCTGGACAAGAAGCTGATGGAGACGGTGCGGATCGTCGAGACCCAGGATACCAGCACCGGTGCAGGTAAGCTGCTCTGCGCTCTCTACAACGCCTATGCGGCGGGTGAGAGCATCACTCAGGGCGACGTGGACATGAGCGATCCGGAGCAGGTGGACGTCTGGAAGACCGTCCGAATCCTGCGAAACGAGGTCATCTACGCCGACTCTTACCTGAGGGTGTAGCCGGCGAGCAAACGGGGCGCCGCGGCACGGACGAGGACTGGCTTGGCCGTGCGGGCAAAACGAGACTTGGTCGTAGGGGCGACTGCCGGTCGCCCCTACTTCTATGAAGATCACCTGGAAGTCGATTGAAGGGGCACGGCCAGTGCGGTAACATCCTTCGGGGAGCAGCCGTGCGCCGGCCCCGCGGCGCGCCGGGTGGACGGAATCTATCCCAGGAGACGGAACCCTCCTGGCGGAACGGGAGGAGGGCAAGATGAAGGGCAAGCAGACCGAGGCGGTGCTCGCGGGCTCCCGGGAGCAGCAGTGGGATGCGCTTCGCGCTCTAGTCCGGGGATTGGAGGAGGAACGCGACCTGCAGGGTCTGGCGGCCGTGGCCGAGATGAGTCTCGTAGGGCTGCGGCAGCTGTGCGAGCGGCCGGTAACCTGCGTAGAGCTGGATCAGCTGCTGGAAACCCTGCGAGAGCTGAAGCTGGACGCCTGGGAGATGGGAGAGGAGCAGTAGGAGCCGGCTCCTGCCGACGACTGTGGCGCGCAGGAGCGCGCTCCTACGTGCGGCGCCCGCGGGCTAGGCAACCCGCCGGCCCCTCCTGCGTCCTCGTCGCAACCGGAACCTGCGCTCGACCCCATAGGCATGGATCAGCCGGGTGGGGATGAAGTGCATGCGACCAAGCCGGACGGAGCTGAGACGCCGCCGCTCGATCAGCTCGAGGACGCTGCGCTCCCGAATCCCGAGCGACTCCGCCGCGGCCCTCACCGAGAGGTATCCCGGAACGCGAATCGGGGTGCCCTCGGCGGAAGTGGAAAGCTGCTCTGACATGGAAGACCTCTTCTAGGAGGCGGAAGAAGCTTCCGCTACTCCGGGTGTTGACATAAGTGTACCACACCTTCGTTACTCCCGGGCCTTCCTCCTACGCTTCTGCTGCGTTAGAATGCGCCCACACGCCCGAAGGGTAGCAAGAGAGCCCCGCTAGAGGGAAGCGGGCGGCACTGATGCGCCCCATGCGGCGGAAGGGTAGTAAGATGAAGGGGATAACGTCGATCGTGGCGCAGTGCGAATCCGAGGCAACGGTTGCCGCGGCTCAGGGGACGAAGGCTGAGGAGCAGGGCTTCGATACCGCGGCGGTCGCGACCATCTCCTCCGCCCACTTCGTTCACGACGTTTATCCCGCCTTTCTGGCTCCCCTTCTCCCACTGATCATCGCCAATCTCAACATCCCCCTGGCGGCGGCCGGCGGGCTCGCCACTATCTTCCGGACGGGCTCCCTGGTGCAGCCCTTTCTGGGGCTATGGGCGGACCGGGCGGACACTCGCTACTTCGTCATCGCCGCCCCGACGGTGACGGCCCTCTGCATGAGCCTCCTGGGCATCGCACCCAACTACCTGTCGGTAGCCGCGCTGCTGGTGGTCGCGGGCTTGAGCTCCGCCGCCTTCCACCCCTCCGCCGCCGCCAGCATCACCCGGGCCAGCGGCCGCACCTGGGGCAGGGGTAGCTCGCTCTACATGTTTGGGGGCGAGATGGGCCGCTCCGTGGGGCCCATCTTCATAGTGGAGGTGATCACCTGGCTGGGGCTGGAGAGGAGCTATTGGGCCGCGGTCCCGGGCGTGCTCTTCTCCCTGGTGCTCTACCGCCAAATGTGGAGGGGTGGCAGCCGCCACATGAGCGGATCCAGTGTGGCGAGCATTTGGGCGGCGGTGAAGGAGCAGCGGAAACCCCTTCTGCTGCTGTCGGGGCTGATCCTCTTCCGGTCCACCGCCGTCCAGAGCATCGCTACCTTCTATCCCACCTTCCTGATCGAGAGCGGGTCGTCGCTGGTGTACGCCGGCTTTGCCCTCTCGGTGTACGAGCTGGCGGGAGCCGGCGGGGCACTGGCGGGCGGGACGCTCTCGGACATTTTCGGCCGGCGCAGGCTGATGCTGGTGTCCCAGCTGCTCTCGGGACCTCTCCTGTACGTTGCCCTCTCCCTGTCGGAGGGGCCTGTGGCGGTCGCGGTGCTGGCAGTGTCGGGTGCCATAGCGCTGAGCGCCAGCCCGGTTCAGTTGACCCTGGCGCAGGAGCTGCTCCCGGGCGGTCGCAGCACCGCCTCGGGCATCGTCTTCTTCCTGGGCTTCGAGGGGACCCTGGTATCTACCCTGGTGGTTGGTGTGGTGGCGGACTGGATAGGCCTGGGACCCGCCCTTGGAGGCGCGGTCCTGGCCTCCATGCTCTCCATACCCTTCACCCTGGCGTTGCCAGAGCCACGAAGGGCCTGAGAGAGGCAACCTCCCTACCGTTGGGAACCGCTATGCGTCCAGCATCCGCCGGACGTCCTCCTGAGGGGTGCTCACCAGCCGGATGTCCCAGTTCTCCACCAGCGCCTGCAGGATCCCGTCGTCGACCCAGGCGGGCGGGACGGGGCCGAGGTAGATGCCCTTGACGCCGAGGGCGAAGAGGCTCCAGAGGATGGACACCGCCTTCTGCTCCATCCAGCTTAGCACCAGGGTCAGCGGCAGCTCGTTGATGCCGACGCCGAAGAGGTTCGCAAGCGCCACGGCGATGTCGACGGCGACGATGGAGTCGTTGCACTGCCCCAGGTCGAGCAGCCTCGGGACGCCGTCGATGTTGCCGAGGTCGAGGTCGTTGAACCGGTACTTCCCGCAGCCAAGGGTGAGCACCACGGTGTCTTTCGGGAGCTGCTGGACGAACTCCCGATAGTAGGGCATGCCCTTCAGGGGCGAGTCGCAGCCCCCCACCAGGAAGAAGTGGCGGATCTTGCCGGCCTTCACGAGGGCCTTGATCTTGTCCGCCAGCGACAGAACCACCGAGGCGGAGAAGCCGGTGGTCAAGACGACGTCGCCGGGCCGATCCGGCAGCTCGGGGAGGGTCCTGGCCTTCTCGATGAGCGGCGAGTAATCGAAACCCGAGATGTGCTGCACCCCCGGCAGCCGGGTCGCACCGGTGGTGAAGATCCGGTCGGCGTACTCCTCCCTGGGCAGCAACACGCAGTTGGAGGTCCCCAGGATCGCCATCGGGTAGTCGGCAAAGAGCTGCTT
>JAJZRD010000142.1 GCA_021845945.1 Chloroflexota bacterium | reverse complement strand
AGCAGCTCTTCAACCCTGCCTACAACTGCCTGTTCCTTCAACAACAGGAGCCGCCTGCTGCAGACCACCTATCCCCTACCCCCAAGGCCGTTCCCCCCGCTATTTCCGCAATGGTTCATACACTACCGTCTTCTTATGCTTGCCGCGCTTGTGAAGTTGTGCTACCTTCCCTGCCATCAGGCGGCACTCCTGTAAGCTGGAGTTGTAGGACTCTAGGCAGAAGTGCCGCCTGGTTTTCATTCCCCCTCAATCTGACACAATTCTCCGCACACTACCGGTGAGCGGAGGTGAGAACCAGGGCGACTTCGGGGCGAGACGGGCCATCACGGCATCGGACGAAAAGACGGAATCCGGTGTATCCACGACCAGGACCCGGCCGTTCTCCATTACGACTATCAGATCTGCCCAACTGCGCGCCAGGGCAAGGTCATGGGTAGCCAGCACAACGGCTTTCCCTCGCGCAGCTAGCTCATGGAGGATGCCCAGAATCTGGTCTCGCATCCAAGGGTCCAGACTCGCTATCACCTCGTCGACGACGATAACGGACGGTTCCATCGCCAGTACCCCCGCCAGCGCCACGCGAGCCTTCTGGCCGCCGCTCAGGGCGTGGGTAGGCCTGTCCAACAGGTCGACAATCCCGCACTGGTCGGCAGCCACCTCAACCGCTCGGCGCGCCTCCGCCTGGCTGAGCCCCAGGTTGAGCGGGCCGAAACTCACATCCTGCATCACGCTGGCGCTGAAGAGCTGATCGTCGGGGTTCTGGAAGACGATGCCTATCTGCCGGCGAAGCTCCAGCAGAGACGCGCGATCGTACTTCACCGGCGCTCCCGCCAGGTAGATGCTGCCCCTGTCGGGCCGCAAGATGCCGTTGCAGTGCAGGAAGAGGGTCGACTTTCCCGAACCGTTCCGCCCCAGCACGGCGACCTTCTTTCCTGCCCACAGGCTCAGCTGAATTCCCCGCAGGGCCGGACCGGGGCTTCCCGGGTAAGAGTAGTGTACGTCCTCCAACCTCAGAATCGGGGTCAAGTTAGCACCCTCCCAAGCAGTAGAGTCGCGATGGCCGCCGATCCCAGCCACCACAGGGCGCAATCGGCGCGATAGCTAGTGGCAAGCACACGGAGGTCGCCGCAGGAACCGCGGCTCTCCAGCGCGATCTCCATCCGCCTGCTGCGATGGTAGGCGTCGACGAAAAGCCGACTGCCCAGCAACCCAAGGCTTGCCATCGAGTTACGGAAGCTGCTGTAGCCGAGTCGACTATCCTGAGCATTGTGCATCCTGTCCAGGCTCTCCAAGAGAATGAATATGAAGCGATAGGTCAGCATCACGATCTCGATCAGGAGAGCCGGCATTCGCATCCGGCGCAGCAGCTCCACGATGTCGATGAAGGGGGTTGTGAGGACCAGGAAGTTCAGAGCCGCGACGCATCCCAGGGCGCGAGTGGCCAAGCGAAGGGCGAGGTCCAGGGATGCGGGGGTGGTCCCAAAGGCTAGCGGCCCGACCCGTATCATCCAGCCCATAGGTGGTGCAGTATCTAGCCCCACACTCACGGCGACTCCCAGAACCGCGAACATCAGAAAGGCGGCTTCGCTGAACAGCACGCGACCGTACACCCCCGATGGTAGCCCCGCCCAGAAGGAGACGAGTGCCCACATCCATCCGCAGGCCAGCAACCCCACCACGGGGCGATCCAGCAACAGGCAGAGGGACAGCACCAGCAGCACGAGCGCGCCCTTCTGGGCGGGATCCACGTCCCGCCCCCGGTTTGCATACACATGGCGGTCGATGACATGCATAGGTCGATCAGATCCTATTGATCTTGGACCCCTCGGGCTCGCAGACTCTCTTCGGAGCTATCTGCTGCTCCGACCCGTCCCTTCTCTGCTCCCCCTTCTTGAGACCGAAGTAGTAGCCGATGACGCCGGCACCAGCCGCAGCCTGCAAGGCGAAGAGCATGCTTTCTATCTCGCTACCAGGCGGCGTCCAGACAGGTTGAAACCAGGGCTTCGCGTCCTGGTTCATCTCGCTGACTAGCTCGCTGGCGGCGTCGTCAGACCCGGAGAATTCCGCCCCAGAGTTGAAGGCGAGAGGGAACACCACCAGGAGCACCACGATGGCGATCATCAGCGTCGTGACTACCTTGTTAGTACCGCTTGTGGGCGAAGTTGACATCTCAGACTCCAGCAACATTCAGACTCTTCAACTCGGACGGCGCCGTCCCACGAAGGGTGTTGAATATGAGCACCGTCAGGATCCCCTCGCTGACGGCCAGCGGGACCTGGGTAACCGCGAAGATGGTGGCGAACTTTAGGAAAGAGCCCATGATCCCCGTGACAGGGTCCGGGTAAGCCAGGGCGAGCTGCAGCGAGGTGACAACATAGGTCAGCAGGTCGGCCATGGTTGCGGCCAGAAAGACGGACAGCCAGGTTGGTGCCCAGCTCCGCAACCCAATCCAAATGGCCCAGGCCGCCAGCGGACCGACGATGCCCATGCTGACGGTGTTTGCTCCCAGGGTTGTCAGCCCCCCATGAGCCAGCAGCAAGGCCTGGAAGAGCAGGACGATGCCCCCCAGGAGGCTCATCACCGTTGGCCCGAAGAGGATCGCCCCCAAACCAGTACCCGTGGGATGGCTGGAAGAGCCGGTGACGCTGGGCATCTTGAGCGCGCTCAACACGAAGGTGAAGGCGCCGGCGGCAGCAAGCAATAGCCTGGTCTCGGGGTGCTCCGATACCACCTGCCGTATTCGACGAAAACCTAGGATCCAGAACGGGATGGCGACGCCGAACCACAGAACGCACCACTGCCATGGGAGGAAGCCCTCCATGATGTGCATCTGCGGCGGCATCGCCCATGTCACCTGAGCCGTGAGCAGCATCATGGCTGCCACCGCCCAACCCACCCTCTTCCAGAGTCCTGACCTACCTCGATTCCATACCATCCTCTGTCTCCTCCTCGCGTTCCGGTTTACACTCCACACCGTCTGGACACTGCCGTCTCCACGGGAAGTGCTCGTCAGTCGCTGACCCGCACGCCTGCTGCCGACAGCTCCATCTCTATGTCAGCTTCGATGCGGGTGGCACTCAAGATCAGGTCGCACAGCCGCTTGAACAGGGCAATCACCTCCTTCTTGGCACCTCGCGCGTCAGCCTCGCGCATCTCGATCGATATCCGGGCACATCGCGCGTTCACCTTCGCAAGCTGTGTATGAAGTGGATGCAGTGTGCCTATCCCGGGTACCACCCTCTCCATCTCGTATCGGGATCCTCCCCTGGTCGTATCTGGCGCCTTCATTAAGATGTTCTCCCCCACGGAAAATGGAAAACCCCTTGCCTCTGGTGAGACAAGGGGTGATATCCGCTCTGCTTGGCCCCGCCCCTCTCTCTCGGAGGTGCTGCAACCCTGGCAAAGGCAGGCGACCTGGCTTATCGACCGCCGTTTAGCGGCCGCATCACAGTTGCGGGACAGCGCCGGCTTCTCACCGGCTTCGCTCTTAGCCCCTCGCGGGGCACCTTCACCGATCGATATTCAATTGTGACTTCATGCTATACCGAGGGCCGGTCGCTGTCAAGCAAGTTGTTCAAGGGTGTCATTGCCCAGCGGGTGAGCCGAGGGGAAAAGCGAGTCCGAGCAAAGGCACGGGAAGACGGGGCAGCGAAGCCGTGAGGATCAGGGTGTGAACTATCGTGGGGACAACGCCGTTCTCATCGGCATGGCGGCCCTTCTTATGCACATCCCGGCGCTCCGCTTCATCGGCGGGGCCTCTCTGGTCTGGATCGCTTTCAAGCTGCTGAATGAAGAGGTCGGTGAGGAGGGAAGCCACAAAGCGGCCGAGTCGCTGTGGCAGGCTATGTGGATCATTGTCGTCGCCGACATCGTCATGAGCCTGGACAACATCCTCGGTGTGGCCGCCGTCTGCCACGGTGACTGGGGCACGATGATAGCCGGCCTCGCCATGAGTATGCCCTTGGTGCTCTTTGGCGGCGTCGTCGTGGCGATGCTGATGAACAGGCTCTTGGCTCAACTACGTGGGCACCATCGTCATCGCCTGGACCGCCGGGGAGATGATGCTGTCGGACGAGTTCGTAAGACGTGCGGCAGCCATGGAGGCAGCCTCGCCTGCGCTCGCCTCCCCGGCCATCGATCAGGAGGACTGACCGGCGACCGCAGGCCGTGTGACTTAACCCATAGTTTGGCCGCGCTGGGAGCATAGTGTGGCCACGCTGGGGCCTTCGATTGCCCGCTTTTGGGTCTCCGGGGAGCTCTGGCAGGGGGGGGCGCTGGAAGCATAGTTTGGCCGCGAGTCGGAATTGGAACCATAGCCTGGCCACAAGTTAGGACTTCCCCGTATGCCCATGTTAGCCTCAGAGCATTCGGCTACCTCAGTTTTTGTTGGAGGAGACCGCGATGCTCAACAACAGCGGGTTCACCGCGCTCTGTCAGCGCCTCGGGCTGTCGGAAGAGGCCAGGGCGACCATCGAGTCTATCCGGTCGTCGCCCCCGACCCGGCGAGTACGAAGCGCGGCCGGCAACGTCAGCGTCCGCTACCCCAGCCGGAAGATGGGGGTCATCATCCAGGCCGAGAGCCACCGCAATGAGCTCGCCGGCATCTATGAGAAGGAACACGACCCCCAGACCCTGGAGTTCTACGACCAGCCGCCCTCCATCAAACTCCTCTACCGGGCCAGGGATGGCCGGCGGCTCGGTGTCCTGCACACCCCCGACTACTTCGTGATCCGGACCGACTCCGTCGGCTGGGAGGAGTGGAAGACCGAGGAGGAGTTGCCGAAGCTGTCGGAGAAGAAGCCGAACCGCTACGTGCGTGGCGAGGAGGGGCGCTGGCGCTGTCCCCCGGGTGAGAGGTACGCCGAGCAGTTCGGCTTCTTCTATCGGGTGCGCTCCTCGGCCGAGATCGGCTGGGTCTTCCAGCGCAACCTGCTGTTCCTGGAGGACTACCTGCGTCCCGACTGCCCACCGGTGGACGAGAGAGTGGCCGAAGCCGCTCTCGAACTGGTGTCCACAAGGGCCGGAATCGGGCTGGACCAACTCCTCGGGCAGGTGGAGGGGGCCAGCAGCGACGACGTCTACACCCTGATCGCCACCGATCGGCTGTACGTCGACCTGCGGGTCACGGCGCTCGCTGAGCCGGAGCGCGTACCGGTCTTCCGCGACGAGGAGACGGCCGGTGCCTATGCGGTGATCGCCCAGGCGGCTATGCAGCTGCCAACCGGCAGCGCCGGTGGCCTGATCCTCGCTGCCGGCTCACCCGTCCTCTGGGATGGTCGGCGCTGGACGGTCGTCAACCCCGGGCGGAAGGCGACCTCGCTCCTGGCCGAAGATGCGACCCTGGTCGAACTGCCCAACACCACCCTCGAAGCGCTGGTTGGCCAAGGCAAGCTGGTCGGAGTCGCCGAACCCGCGCGGGCCGGCATCAGCGCCGAGGCCAGGGAGAGGCTCGCCATGGCCAGCCCCGACGACTTCCGCGAGGCCAACCGTCGCCACGCCATCATCGCCTCCGTTCTGAACGGGGACGCCTCTGCCGCCGCACTTGCACCCGCTCGCACCCTTCGGCGCTGGCTGGCGAGGTGGCGGGAGGCCGAGATCGTCCAGGGCTGCGGCTACGTCGGGCTGCTGCCCCGACTCGTCCAGAGCGGCAACCGCAAGGGCAAGCTACCACAGGAGGCCCTTCTCCTCCTCGAGGAGTTCATCGCCACCGACTACGAGACGCTCAAGCAGAAGCCCCGGTTCGAGGTGTACGTGGCCCTGCTACGAGGGTGCGAGGCAAAGGGGACCACAGCGCCCAGCTTCAAGACCTTCACCCTGGCGGTGAACCGGCGTCCCCGTGAGCAGCAGGTGGAGAAGCGGCAAGGACGGCGTGCCGCCTACCAGCACTCGCCCTTCTACTGGGAGCTGACCCTCACCACCCCTCGGCACGGCGACCGGCCCTTCGAGGTCGGCCACCTCGACCACACCCAGTTGGACGTCGAGCTGGTCTGCTCCCGCACCGGGCGCAACCTCGGTCGCCCCTGGGCGACCTTCCTGACCGACGCCTTCTCTCGCCGGCTGCTGGCGCTCTACCTCACCTTCGACCCGCCGAGCTACCGTTCCTGCATGATGGCGCTGCGGGAGTGCGTGCGCCGGCACGGGCGGCTGCCCCAGATCCTGGTGGTGGACGGCGGTGCCGAGTTCGAGAGCGTCTACTTCGAGACGCTGCTGGCCCGCTACGAGTGCACCAAGAAGAGCCGGCCCGGCGCTCAGCCTCGCTTCGGCTCCGTCTGCGAACGGCTCTTCGGCACGACCAACACCCGCTTCGTGCACAACCTCGCCGGCAACACCCAGATCCATCGGAACGTCCGGCAGGTGACCAGGGCCGTTGACCCGAAGGGGCAGGCTCGCTGGACCCTCGGCAGGCTGTATATCCGGCTGTGTGAGTTCGCCTACGAGGTCTACGACACCATGGAGCATCCGGCTCTCGGGACCTCACCCCGGGAGGCCTTCGAGGCCGGCCTGGCGCGAGGCGGCCGGCGGACTCACCGGCTGATCCCCTACGACGAGGACTTCCGGATGCTCACATTGCCGACCACTCGGAAGGGCACGGCCAAACTGGTGCCCCGGTTTGGGGTGAAGATCAACCACCTCTACTACTGGTCCGAGGCCTTCCTCGATCCCGAGGTGGAAGGGAGCCAGCTTCCGGTGCGCTACGATCCTTTCGACGCCGGCGTGGCCTACGCCTTCGTCAAAGGCCGCTGGGTCCGCTGCATCTCCGAGCACCACGCTCGGTTTGCCGGTCGGTCCGAGCGGGAGATGGCGCTGGCAACGGCGGAGCTTCGCCGCCGCCATCAGCGCTACGGCCAGCAGCTCACGGTCACGGGGCGGAAGCTGGCCGACTTCCTGGCCTCGGTGGAGGCCGAGGAGGTGCTGGCCGAGCAGCGGTTGCGGGACGCCGAGGCCAGGGAGGTGTTCGGGACTCCGGGAAGAAGTCGAGTGGCCGAAGCTGTCCCCTTTGAAGCTGCGTCCGAGATCCGAGGATCGACCTCGGTGGCCGAGGAAGCGTCGGTCGGGAGTGCCGAGGCCCTGGTCATCTACGAGGACTACTGAGATGGCGACGGCAGAGAGCTTTCCGCGCGAACTGCTCACGCAACCGGCGGAGGCCCGAATGGCCTACTTCGCCGGCAAGGTGGTCGCCCACCCCCGGCTCAGAGAAGCCCACCGGGCCCTGCTGAACACGATCCGCCAGCCCTCGGGGGTGCCGCTGGTCCTCGTCTTTGGGCCGACCGGGGTCGGCAAGACGACGCTGCGGCTGCGAGTCGAGAGGCAGTTGACCCTGGAGGCGATGCCCGAGCTGGCGAAGGATCCGGGACGGATTCCGGTCGTGGCGGTGGAGGCGGTAGCCCCTGAGTCGGGCCAGTTCAACTGGAAGGACTACTACACCCGGGCCTTGATGGCGATGGAGGAGCCCCTGATCCGGCAGAAGATCGACTACTCCGCCCGGCGGGTGCACAGCGACGGCGCCGGGCGGCTGGTGGTGGAGCAGGCCAACTCCGCCCCGGAGTTGCGGCGTGCGCTGGAGCAGTGTCTGCGCCATCGCCGGCCGGCTGCTTTCCTGGTGGACGAGGCGCAGCATCTGAAGAAGATGGCGGGCGGGCGGCGGCTGCTGGACCAGATGGATACCCTCGCCACCTGCCGCTGGCCGCCGAGCCGGACCTGTTGGGTCGCTGGGAGTATCTCTACGAGCACTCGGTCGGCTGTGTCGGGGTGCTGAAGAGCTGGCTGAACCGGGCGCTGGCGGCGGTGCTGGAGGAAGGGGGAGACAGCCTGGGCGAGCGCCATCTCGCCGGACAGGCAGAGCCGACGCGCAAGCTGCTGAGTCTGGCTCGGGAGATCAAGGAGGGGGAAGAGGTCCTGGCCGGGAGGGACCGGGAGGGGGATGAGCTGGGCCTGTTGCTGGGGACGGCGGTGAAGGCGATCCGGGTGGCGGAGCCCGAGTTGGGGCAGCGGCAGGGATCGGAGGATGGGGATAGGCCTCGGGTTGGTCGGGTGGGGCTGCGTCGGCCGGCGCGAGATCCTGTCGGAGAAGGGAGGCAAGAGCATGTCGGCTGAGGCGTTGCCCGTCCTGGAGTTCTGGGAGCTCGGCCGACCTCGGGTCCCGCCCCGCAGCCGGCTGTATCACCTGGAACCGATGGGGATGGGTACGCCCTACGTGGAGAGCCTGACCAGCTACCTGGCGCGCCTCGGCGAGGCCCACGGGGTGGGTGTGCGCAGGCTTCTGGTGGTGGAGATCCTGCCGATACTCCGTCGATCTCACCTGCTGGGGCCGGAAAACCGGGGCCTCTCGGCCTTCTGGCAGAAGGGAACCCGTCCGATGAACGGCACTCGGACCCTGGCGCGGGACCTGGCGCAGGCAGTGGAGGGGCTAACGCTGCGCGGCGACCTGCGCTTCCTGACGCTACTACCCTGGGCCGAGGTGCTGCCATCCCGGGACCTGATCCGCCCCCATCATGCCTGGTGTCCATCCTGTTACCAGGAGTGGCGCGAGGCCGGACAGGTGGTCTACGAGCCCCTGCTCTGGTCGCTGAGTGTGGTGAGCATCTGCCCTCGCCACCGTCGGCGCTTGCAATCGTTCTGCCCCCATCCGGACTGCCGGCGGCGGCTGCCCGTGCTGACACAACGGTCGCGCCCGGGGCACTGCCCCTGGTGTGAGCGGTGGCTGGGAGAGGAGCAGGAACCGGCGCAGGACGCGGGGCTAACGGAAGATGAGTTGCGGTGGCAGAGCTGGGTGGCCTCGTCTGTCGGGGAGCTACTGGCCGCCGCACCGGGCCTGTCGGCTCCGCCTGCGCGGGAGTCGGTGACGCGAGCGATCAACGGGCTGGTCGGACAGGTGACCGGAGGGAACGCGAGCGCCCTGGCGGAGCGGCTTGGGTTGGAGATGGTGACCCTATCGGGCTGGCGACGGGGCAGGTCGATCCCCTGCCTGGGACTGCTGTTGCGGGTGTGCTATCGCCTGGGGACGACGCCGCTCGCCTTCCTGCTGGACGACGCTACTGCCGCAACGGTGGCAGAAGGCGGTCAGGCCGTGCCCCCGGAGTTGACCTGGCCGTCCAAGGCGGCTCGCAGGCGCTTCGACGCGGCGAAGATGCGGTCGGCTCTGGAAGCCGTCCTAGCCAGCGACGAATCGCCGCCGCCTTCCATGCGCGAGATCGCTCGGCGACTTGGAACCCATCATTCCTTCCTCCTCCAGCAACTGCCGGAGCTGTGCCGGGCGATCTCGGCGCGATACCTCGCGCATCAAAGGGAGCAAGGAGCACGGAAGAGGCAGCGTCTCTGTGCCGAGATCCGACAGGCGGCCTACGAGGTTCACGGCTGGGGCCTCTACCCCAGCGCCAACCGGATAGCGCCACTCATCAGTCAGCCCGGCTTCATCCAGGATCACGCGGCCCGAGCCGCCTGGCAGGAAGCGCTGCACGAACTGGGCTGGAGGGCATGATTGCGACAAGCTCATCATCCAGCCCCCGCCGGCCCCTGACCACCTACCCTGTGACTGGAAGCATAGTTTGGCCG
>JAJZRD010000141.1 GCA_021845945.1 Chloroflexota bacterium | reverse complement strand
GTCTGGGAACGAGTCCCTGGGGAGAAGGCGCCAATAGGTACCGCCTCTCCCTCTGGGAGAGGCCGCCCGAAGGGCGGGTGAGGGCTCGTTCGACGCTTCAGGCAGAGCCCTCACCCCGACCCTCTCCCAGAGGGAGAGGGAGATAGCCCTCACCCCGACCCTCTCGCAGGGGGAGAGGGAACTGACCCTTGCCCCCTCGGCCCTTTGCCTCGTCTCGCCCTCAGCCCTCGGCCCTCGTCACAGGCAGGGCAAAGCGGAAGGTCGTGGTCTTCCCCATCTCGCTCTCCACCCAGATCCGGCCGCCGTGGGCCTCCACCAGCCCCTTGGTGATGTACAGACCCAGCCCGAGGCCGGGCACCTTCCCCGCGGCGGCTGCCCGGGTGCGGCGGAAGCGGGTGAAGATGGCCTCCAGATCCTCGGGTGCCACCCCCGGGCCCTGATTGGTGATCGATACCATCACCTCCATCTCCTGGAGCTCCACCTCCACCAGGATCCCCATCTCCGGGAAGGAGTACTTCGCCGCATTGGATAGAAGGTTCACCAGCGCCTGCTCCAATCGGGCAGGGTCGGCCTCGATGGTCGGCAGCTCGCCCCGGATCTCCACCCGCACCGAATGCCCCTTGGTGGTCTCGACGGACCTCTCCACCACCTCCTGCACCAGTTTGGCCAGATCCACGGCTTCCTTGGCCAGAACCAGCCGGCTGGCCTCGATGCGGGAGGCGTCCAGCAGGTCGGCCACCATCTTCTCCAGCCGCCTCGCACTGGTCAGGATGCTGGCCACGGCCTTCTGTTCCTCGGGCTGGCCATGCTGGCCCGGTTGGAGCCGCTGCAGCAGCCCGGCGAAGCCCGTGATGACGGTGAGGGGGGACCGGAGATCGTGGGCTACCACGGAGATGAACTCCTCCCGGGCCTGCTCCAACTCCCTGATAGGGGTGATGTCCCGGTAGATGCTCATGGCCATGACCACACGGCCCTCTTCGTCCCGAACGGCGCTTGTGCTGAACAGCAGGTGGACCCGCCTTCCGTCGGGACGGACCAGCACCAACTCTTCACTGCGGAGGACCTCCCCCCGCATCGCCCGGGAGGTGGGCCATTGGCGGAAGGGCACCGTCCGCCCGTCTGTGTGGCGGAAATCCAGCCGACCGGTGTACTCGTCCAGGTTCCGTCCGTGCCACTCCTCCCCGAGGCCCAGGATCTGGCTCCCCGCCCGGTTGATCCGCTCTATCCGGCCCTGGCCGTCCACCAGGGTGATCCCCTCGCTCACCCCCTCGATCACGGCGTCCAGCTCGTTGCGACGCCGCTCGTGCTCTCTGGCCAGCTTCTGCTCCCGCGTCGCGGCGATCACCAGCCTCTGGTTGGCCTCCTGCAGCCTCTTGGAGGCCTCCTCCAGCCGCTGCTGCTCCGATTGGACCTGCTGGAAGAGGAGGGCATTGTTGATCGCAGTGCCGGCCCTGCCGGCCAGGTCCATGGCCAGGGAGAGCTCCTCCTGGCCGAAGCGGCGCTCCTCGCTGAGGCTGAGGCTGGCGAGGACGCCGACGGCGCGCCCTCGGGCCAGGAGGGGCACGATCATGATGGAAACAGCGCCCATTTGGACCAACTCCTGCCGCAGCCCCTCCTCCATCTCCTGAAAGGCGGCCAGATCCGGAATGAAGATCGGCTCGCCCGTCTCCGCCACCGGGACGAACAGGTTTACGGTGACCCATCGGTCGTGTCGCAGGAACAGGTCGACGATCTGCTGGTGGACGGCGGGGTCGCGGCTGTAGGAGCTGATCACACTGCACTGCAACCGCTCCGTGGACAGCAGGCACGCCCAACTGCAGTCCCCTAGCACCTCGGTCACCCTCTCGGCCAGCAGCTGCACGATCATCTGGACGTCCAGGGCCGAGGTGAGGACCATGCCCATCTCGCTCAGGAAGCGCAGCCGGCCCTCCTCCTGCTGGAGGGTGGAGGCCATCCGATTGAAGGTCTCCGCGGCCGTCTCCAGTTCGTCCCCGGTCCGCACGACGGCCCGCTGGTCCAGCTCTCCCCGGCCAAAGGCGGCCATGGTGTCGGTGAGATTGCGGAGGGGATGGGTGATGGCGTAGGCCGACCCCCAGGCAACCAGCCCGCCAAACAGGATGATGGCGAGGTAGATGGCGATTCTGGAGGCGATAGCCTGCCTGGCCGTCGACTGATAGGCGGCTTCGGCTATGGAGACCCCCACAATCCAGCCGTACTTGGGGGTCGCCGATGCCGTCGCCAGTCGCGGGTCTCCGGTTGGAGTCTTGTCGACCGTGCCGGCGAACTGGCCCGTGGACAGCGCTTCCCGGACCGGCTGGTACCAGGAGCAATCCCTCTCCTCCCACGACAGGTTGGTCCTGGCGGTGTCGAAGGCCGCCCTCCCCGTCCGGTCCGTTGCCCAAGCTATCTGGGAGGGATCCATCTGGATGCCCTGGAGGCTCTTGGCCACCATGTCGAAGTCCAGAAGGACGGTGAGTACCCCGATGGGGCGATCGGCCCTATCCTTGATGGGTACGGCCAGGGCGGCCGTGGGGCGATTGCTGATGCGGGAGATGATCACCACGGAGACCATCCCACGCCCCTGGGCCATGGCCTGCTGGAAATGCTCTCGGTCGGCTATGTTGGGCCGCGGTTCGCCGGCAGTCGGAAAGGAGGAGCCCACGTTCTGTCCGGTGGCGTCCCAAACGTTGATGTCCTGGTACTGGGGAAACACGTGGAGGTAGCGGGCCAGGTAAGGGTCGAGGAGCGAGGGATCGGTGCTGGAGAAGGCGCGGATGTTGGGGTCAACGGCCAGGGCATCGGCCACGGCCATCCCCTGGTCGAAGGTAGCGTCCAGAAGGGCCGCCAGGGTCTGGGTGGTGCGCGCCTGGCCCTGGGTCAGGGTGACCAGGACCCGTCCGTAGCCGTCCAGGTAGTCGTAGATCACCAATCCCAGGACCGGGACCAGGATGAGGAGGAAGGCAATAGCCAGCTTGCTGCGCAGGCTCAGCGACACTCGCAAGAGGCCACCACCCTCCTTCCAGGGATGATCTACTAATCAGCAATAAGCGTGCTATGGCGCAGATACACGGCAGTAATTGATGGCTAACGATCCCATATCCTGGAAGAAGGCTGCTAGTTTCTGCTGAAGTGCTACAGGCGTGAACCCACCCATTCCTCCCATAACAGGATAGCATGGGACCCCCGCTCCTTTTCAATGGGAAGATGGTACCAGAAGAAGCGCTATTGTTCATATTGTTCAGGTAAACAGAAGGTTGACTAAACGTCCGCCAAGCGTATAATGGTGCCATCCTGCGGGAGTGCATCCCGTTCAGTGGGATGATGGCCGCTTCGTCGGGTGGGGCTGGGCTCGTGTGAAGAGGGCTTCCGCGTAAAGGGGGTGGTTTGCCGGCGACGCCGCCGGATCCAGCGTACGTCGCAGTATCACTCCCTGGCCCAGACCTGGCATCGACCGTGCGGCCCAAAGGCCGTCGGCAGTAGAAACTCTAGGAGGGTTCTTTCCATGCGGGTTGACCAGGAGACGTGCACCGGCTGTGGGGAGTGCCTCCCCTACTGCCCGGTGGGGGCCATCGCCCTGGTAGAGGGGGTGGCCGAGGCCGACCAAGAGGCCTGTGTGGAGTGCGGGGTGTGCACCCGGGTCTTCAGCTGCCCCGCAGATTCCATGATCCAGCTTTCGGCTGAGGAGCTGGGCTTCCCCAGGGGCCTCAGACGCTACTTGTCCGACCCCGCCGCCGTTTCCCCCGTCACCATGGGCGCCGGGCGCGGCACGGAGGAGTGCAAGACCAACGACAGGACCAACCGGGTAAAGAAGGGGCAGGTGGGCTTTGGCATCGAACTGGGCCGGCCAGGCGTGTCCGCCAGCTTTGCCGACGTAGAGACAGTCACCAAGAAGGTGGCCTCCCTCGGGGTGGAGTTCGAGCAGTTGAACCCCATCTGGCCGCTGATAAAGAACCCCAAGACCGGCGAGTTTAAGGACGAGATCAAGGGGGAGCGGGTGCTCTCACTGGTGGTGGAGTTCATCACCGACCTGGATAAGACCCCTCGAGTGATGGAGGCGCTCAAGGAGGTGGAGCAGGAGGTAGACACGGTGTTCACCGTGGCGGTGATGTGCCGGGTCAACGACGACAAGACGGTGCCTGTGCTGCCCATGCTCCAGGGAATGGGCTTTCAGCCTCGACCAAACGCCAAGATCAACGTGGGCCTCGGCCGGGCCTGGTAGAGGAGGGGAGAGATGACTCACACGCTACACAGGCAGGGGTCGGTCGAGTCGCTGAAGAAGGACTACTGCGTCCTGGCGCTGGTGGCTCGCCAGTTCGATCTGGCCAACGACGAGCGGAAGGCCTCGGCCGTCAAGAGGCTGCAGGGGATTTGCGACACCATGGCGAGGCACGATCCGGTCAACCTGGGCAGCATCTACGTCCAGAGCGGTACCTACGCCCACGACATGACGGCCGAGGAGATCCGCGCCGGCCTGAAGCCCAACGGCTTCGTCCTGAGCACCTACGACGACGGAGAGAAGCTGAAGGCGGTGCTGGCGGAGCTGAAAGAGAAGGACTTCGGCATCTCCATCACCGTCAGCGGCCTGGTCGACCAGGTATTCGAGAGCTGCGACGAGGTAGGCTTGCAGCCCCACACCATCTCCTACTCCCTGGGAGTCTGGGGCAAGAAGAAGCTCCTGCCCAGGATGGAGCTGCTGGAGATCACCAGCATGTGTGGCCACGCCATGACCTCTGCCAACCTGGTGAACAGGGCGATCGCGGACATCAAGGCTGGGCGAACCACGGCCGCCGCGGCGGCCAAAGAGATCGCCAAACCCTGCGCCTGCGGCTGCTTCAACACCGCTCGGGCCGCCGAGCTGCTGCAGCAGGCGGCCTCGGCGTAAGGAGGACCCATCGGAAAGGGGGTGATCGGGGATCTGGCGGGAAACTACCATCGACCCAGCAAGCTGAATAGCTGTGACGGAAGGAGTGAGTTTTCGTGAGGAATCGACTCTTCGCACTGTCTATCCTGGCTCTGGCAATCGCAATGGTGTCCCTGGCTGTAGCCTGTTCATCGGCGGCTCCGGCTCCCACCGCGGCCCCTGCAAAGCCGGCAGCGGCCCCCACCACGGCCCCCGCAGCTCCGGCGGCGGCTCCCACTGCGGCTCCGGCCGCGCCCACGGCTGCTCCCAAGCCCGCCTGGGCCCCCGAGAAGGACGTCGAGTTCGTCGTCCACGCTGCGGCGGGCGGCGGCAGCGACATTCAGGCCCGCATCATGGAGAAGGTGATCAAGGACGAGAAGCTGTACCCCAAGAACGTGGCCGTGGTCAACAAGGTGGGGGGCAGCGGCGCCGTGGCCTTCGCCTACGTGTCCAGCAAGAAGGGAGATCCCTACTACTGGCTGACGGCGACCACCTCCTTCTTCACCACCCCGGCCCGGGGCCAGGTGCCCTTGGACCCCACCAAGGACTTCACCATGCTGGCCCGCCTCTCCGATGACAACTTCACGGTCGTGGTGAAGAACGACTCGCCCTTCAAGAGCATGAAGGAGGTGGTCGACGCTGCCAAGGCGAAGCCGAAGGGCATCAAGTGGGGCGGCACCAACGTAGGCTCCGACGACCACATCTTCATGTACCTGCTGCAGAGGGCCGCCGGCATCGAGTTCAACTTCATCTCGACCCAGAGCGGCGGCGAGGTGGTGACCAACCTGCTGGGCGGCCACATCGACATCGCCAGCGCCAACCTGGCCGAGGTTCTCCCGCAGGTTGAGGCCAAGAAGGTCCGGTTGCTGGCCGTCGGCAGCGACAAGAAGCTGACCAAGTACCCCAACATCCCCACCCTGAAGGACCAGGGCATCAACATAAGCTACACCCAGACCCGCATGATCGCGGCTCCTCCGGGGCTGCCGGCGGGCGCCCGCGAGTATATGTCCGGACTGCTCAAGAAGATGACTGCGGCCAAGGGCTGGAAGGAGTACATCGACAAGAACGACCAGGAAGAGAACTGGATGGAAGGCGCTCAGCTCGACAGCTATGTGAAGGAGTTCAACGGCAACATCACTTCTATGGTTAAGGAGCTGGGGCTGGTCGAGAAGAAGTAGCAGTTGGAGGCTCGGGGGGAGGAATGCCCCCGAGCCTTTCCCTGGAGAGATCGCTCATGAAGCGTGTGGACCTGGTTGTGTCGGTCGTGTTCTTCCTGATGGGCAGCTGGGTTCTATGGCAGGCCACCCTGCTGCCTCAGTTCAGCGTCTTCGGCCCCGGTCCAGAGTTCATGCCCAACGTGCTGGGCGTCCTGCTGCTGATCCTCTCTGCCGCGATGTTCGTCAACAGCTGGAGGAATCCACCATCGATCCCGGAGGGCTTCGTTCCCGATCGCAGCGGCATGGAGCGCATTGTGGTAATGGTCGTCGCTCTGTTCCTGTACACTGCCCTGCTGGAGGTCGTCGGTTACCTGCCCCTCACCTTCGCCTACGCGGCCTTCATGCTGCTCGCGATCTGGAAGTCTCGATGGTACGTTAGCCTGGTGGTAGCTGTGGTCATCACCTTCGTCTTCTACTGGAGCTTCGTGATGGTCCTCGGGGTGCCGGCCCCTAAGGGCATTCTGGGTATCTAGCACCTCTTGAGAAGGGGGTGGTTCACCCTGGAAAACTTCACCAATCTCATGATGGGTTTCTCCGTCGCCCTCACCCCGGAGAATCTGGTGGCGGCCTTTCTGGGCGCCTTCCTGGGGACCATCGTGGGGGCCATGCCCGGGCTCGGCTCCAGCGCGGGGATCGCGGTGCTGGTCCCGATCAGCTTCAACTACGATGCTACCACCGCGCTGATCCTGATGGCCGGGGTCTACTACGGCTGCATGTACGGCGGCACCATCACCTCGGTGCTGGTGAACCTGCCGGGAGAGTCGGCCACCGTGATGACCTGCCTCGACGGCTACCAGTTGGCCAGGAAGGGAGAGGCGGGCAAGGCCCTGGGGGTAGCCCAGATCGGCTCTTTCATCGCCGGGACTCTCGGGGTCGTAGCTTTGATGCTGATCGCTCCGCCCCTGGCCGACTTCGCCCTCAGCTTCGGCCCCCCCGAGTACTTCGCTCTTATGGTGCTGGGGCTCACGGTGCTGGCGAGCCTGGGCAGCGGTTCCGTTGTGAAGAGTCTCCTCATGGCGGTTTTCGGGCTGCTGCTCTCCCAGGTCGGCACGGACCCCGTTGGAGGTGCGGCTCGTTTCACCTTCAACAATATCGCCTTCCTCAACGGGATCGAGTTCATCCCGGTCGCCGTCGGGTTGTTCGCCATCGGCGAGCTGCTGATCACGGCTGAGAAGACCACCAACTTGCAGTTCGGCAAGTTCAGCCTTCGAAGCATGATCCCTACTGCTGCTGAGTGGGCCAGGTGCACGGGCGCCTGGATTCGTGGAGGGATTATCGGGTTCGTCGTGGGCGTTCTGCCTGGAGCGGGCGCTACCATCGCCTCCTTCATCTCCTACGCCGTGGAGAAGAAGGCCTCCAAGCACCCGGAGAAGTTCGGGACAGGTATGGTGGAAGGGGTAGCAGGACCCGAGGCGGCCAACAACGCGGCCTCGGCCGGTGCCATGGTCCCGCTGCTCACCTTGGGCGTGCCGGGATCGGGGTCCACGGCCGTCATGCTGGGGGCGCTGATGATCCATGGCCTTCGTCCGGGCCCCCTGCTGTTCCAGCAGAACCCGGAGTTCGTCTGGGGTCTGATCGCCAGCATGTACATCGGCAACATCGTGCTGCTGATCCTGAACATGCCGCTGGTGCCCATGTTCACCAGCATCCTGCGGATACCCTACCCGGTGTTGGCGCCGATCATCATCGTCGTCTCCTTCATCGGGGTCTACGGCATCAACAACAGCGTCTTCGACGTCTGGGTGATGTTCGTCTTTGGGGTGCTGGGCTACTTCTTCAAGAAGTTCGACTATCCGGTGGCTCCGACGGTGCTGGCCCTGGTGCTGGGCGACCTGCTGGAGCGCTCTCTACGCCAGTCGCTGGCCATATCTCAGAATGATCCCACCATATTCTTCGCCCGTCCTATCTCGGCGACGCTGCTTCTGATCGGTCTGGTTTCCCTGACCTCGCCGCTGATTCGGTATGCGTGGAACCGACGGAAGGGAGCCGCGGTCACGACGTGAGATAGCCCGCAGGGGCGGTTCGCGAACCGCCCCTACAATTCCCCGGACTGCATATACGTCATCTCCAGGGGCGACCGGCCGGTCGCCCCTACCCCTTCGCCAGCCCTATCATCGTCACCCCCAGGGCGATCAGCAGCGACCCCGCCAGCTTGGAACGCCCGTAGCTCTCCTTCAGCAGCATCGTCCCCATGCCGGCCCCGAACACCACGCTCAGCTCCCGGGCCGCCGCCACGTAGCTTACCTTGCTCATCGTCATGGCGTAGAGGACCATGACGTAGGTGAAGACCATCAGGAAGCCGACCACCGCGATGGGAAGGGCGTTGGCGTGCAGCTCGGTCTTGACGGCCTTCAACCCGCTGGTCCAGAGGACGTAGGGGCCGTACAGCAGGCTGTAGAGGGCCGTGAACAGGTACATGTAGACCAGGGGGTCCAGGTAGCCGACCCCGACCTTGTCCACCACGGTGTAGAGGGAGATCAGCAACCCCGAGAAGAGGGCGATGCGGGTCGGCTTGGTTCGAAGGGAGCGGAGGGGGAGCAGCAGCCCCTGCCAGGAGATCTCCCGCAGGTGGAGGACGTAGACGCCACTCACCACCGCCAGGATGCCTGCCAGCCCGACGGCCGAGGGCCTCTCTCCCAGGAACGTCACCGCCCAGACCGGCACCAGGAGGGGGCCGGTACCACGGGCAAGGGGGTACACCAGCGATAGGTCGCCCACAGAGTAGCCCCGCCCCAGGAAGGCGAAGTAGAAGGTGTGGATGGTGCCGGAGGCCGCCACCACGTACCAGGCCTCCCGGGGGATGGGCTGGCGGCCCACCAACAGCAGGAAGGCGGGCAGGTAGAGCAGTACGGCGGCCACCCCGAAAAGCCAGGCGAAGGAGGGTTTGTCCTTGGCCCGCTTGTACAGAAAGTTCCAGGCGGCGTGGAGAAGGGCGGCGGCGATGACCAGGGCCAGGGCAAGTGTTGTCATGAATGGTTAAGGTCTGAGGCTATGGCCCGGGTGAGCGCCGGTGTGCTTGCCCTCCTTCACCACCATGGTGCCGTTGACCACCACCCAGTTGATCCCCTCGGGGAACTGGTGTGGATCCTCGTAGCTGGCCCTATCGATCACCCTGGTGGGGTCGAAGACCACCAGGTCCGCGGCCACGCCGGGGGCGATCCTGCCCCGATCGCGCAGCCGCAGCCGGTCGGCCGCGAGAGAGGTCGCCTTCCGGATCGCCTCCTCCATCCGCAGCACCTTCTGCTCCCGAACGTGGTAGCCCAGCACTCGCGGGAATGTGCCGTACAGCCGAGGGTGAGGCTTCTCCCCCAGTAGGCCGTCGGTCCCGAAGCCGCCCCGCGGGTGGGCCATGATCCGCCGGAGCACCTCCTCCGACTGGTGGAAGATGATCATGGAGCCGTTCATCTCCTCCTCCACCAGGATCCGGATCGCCACTTCCAGGGGCGTGGTGCCCGACTCCCTGGCCAGATCCCGCAGGTTGCGGCCCACCTTGTCTCGGTTCCTGGGGGAGCCTACCGAGGAGATGGCGATGTTCCAGTCGGCCACGATGCCGAAGCTCTGCCACCGGCCGACGCCGTTCTCCACGTCGTGGAGGATGCGGGGCCGCTGAGCG
>JAJZRD010000140.1 GCA_021845945.1 Chloroflexota bacterium | reverse complement strand
GCGGATGGTAGGGCCACCAAGGGCGAAGCATTCGCTGCGGATGGTAGGGCCACCAAGGGCGAAGCATTCGCTGCGGATGGTAGGGCCACCAAGGGCGAAGCATTCGCTGCGGATGGTAGGGCCACCAAGGGCGAAGCATTCGCTGCGGCGAATGCTTCGCCCCTACAGTTGCGACGAGCGCACGGCACCCAGCCGAATTCCATCGGTGCTATCGTCCAGAACTTCAAGTCGATCTCCACTCGCAGGCTCAACCAGTTGAGCGACACTCCCGGGGACGCCGTCTGGCAGCGGAACTACTACGACCACGTGATCCGCAACGAGCGCTCTCTCGAGGAGATCCGAGAGTACATCGCCGGCAATCCCCTGCGCTGGGAGCTGGACGAGCTGCATCCCCACCGCGCGCAGCCGTAGGGGCGAAGCATTTGGCCGCAGCCGAATGCTTCGCCCAATTGGCTTCACGGCCAGTGCTTCGCCCTCCCGACTCTGCAGATTTCCTCCCATCGGTGTGACATTTGTCGCAGAAGCGCCTCCTTGCCGGTGCTCTAATTAGGACCAACAAGGTCGAATTAGTGCGGGATGCCCCGCACGCCAGCGCCGTCACCAATACAGGGAGGTTGAAAGATGGCTGTCACCGCTGCCCGCGCGAACCCGCAGAAGGGAGGAGCCGGTCTCTGGAAGCACGCCCTCATCCTGGTGCTCCTCCTCGGCTTTACCGGCCTCATCATGGGAGGTTTCGCCGTCTATCGAGACGAGGCCCCTATCCCCGCCAGGATCGTCGACCCGTCCGGTAAGCTTCTCTTCACCGGCCAAGAGATCACCGGCGGGAAGGCCGTCTACCAGAAGTACGACCTGATGGACTACGGCTCCACCCTGGGCCACGGCTCCTACCTGGGGCCCGACTTCACCGCCGATAGTCTCCACGTCATGACCCTCTCCATGCAGGACTACTACGCTCGCGCTCAGTATGGCGCCGGCTTTGCCAAACTGAACGCTGAGCAGCAGGCTGGCATCACGGCGAAGGTCCAGACGGATCTGAAGTCCAACCGGTACGACCCCACCACCGGCACCCTGACCTTCACCGCAGCCCAAGCCTATGGACTGGAGCAGGTGCGGGCCCACTACCGGCAGCTGTTCACCCAGGGCGATCCGGACCGGGCGCTGCCCCCGCAGTTGATCCAGGAGCAGCACATGCCCGCCACCGACCGGGCCTACGTCGCACCGGGCGACCAGATCCAGCAGATCGCCGACTTCTTCACCTGGACCGCCTGGCTCTCCACCGTGGACCGGCCCGGCCTCAACTTCTCCTTCACCAACAACTGGCCCTTCGACGCCTCGGCGGGCAACACCCTGACCTTCAGCTCGGTGATCTGGAGCGCTATCAGCGTCACCTTGCTGGTGCTGTTCGTCGCGGTGATCCTCTTCCTCTACCACCGCTACCAGCTGCACATGGAGGGGAACCCAGAGGCGGCAAAGGCCCTAAAGCTGAGCACCGCGCCGCTGACCCCCAGCCAGCGGAAGACGGCCAAGTACTTCGTCGTGGTTACCCTGCTCTTCCTGGTCCAGACCCTGGTGGGCGCCCTGCTGGCCCACTACTACGCCGACGGCTCCAGCTTCTACGGTCTGGACATCCTGGCGCTGCTCCCCTTCAACATCGCCCGCAGCTGGCACCTGCAGCTGGCCGTATTCTGGATCGCCACCGCCTGGCTCGCCCTGGGGATCTTCGTGGCCCCCATAGTGGGAGGTCGCGAGCCGAAGCGGCAGGGGCTGCTGGTGGACCTCCTCTTCGGGGCCCTGGTGCTGGTGGTGGCGGGCAGCTTGCTGGGAGAGTGGCTCGGCACCAAGGGCTACCTGGGCAACCTCTGGTTCCTCCTCGGCAACCAGGGCTGGGAGTACCTGGAGCTGGGCCGGATTTGGCAGGTCCTGCTGGCCGTCGGGATGGTGCTGTGGCTCTTCATCGTCTACCGGGGGCTGCGGCCGGCCCTGAAGGCCGAGTCGGACCGGGGCGGACTGACCCACCTGCTGTTCTACAGCGCCGTGGCCATCCCCTTCTTCTACGGCTTCGGCTTCTTCTTCGACCCTGATACCCACATCACCATGTCCGACTACTGGCGCTGGTGGGTGATCCACCTGTGGGTGGAGGGGATGTTCGAGGTGTTCGCCGTGGTGGTCATCGGCTTCCTGATGGTGAAGCTGGGACTGGTGACCAGGAAATCGACCCTGCGGGCCCTCTACTTCCAGCTGATCATCCTGCTGGGCAGTGGCATCCTGGGCACCGGCCACCACTACTACTGGATCGGCGCCCCGGACATGTGGATCGCCCTGGGGGCCACCTTCTCGGCCCTGGAGGTGATACCCCTGACCCTGTTGGTGCTGGAGGCCTACGGCCAGTATCGGATGGTGACGGCGGGCGGACGGGAGTTCCCCTACAAAGCCTCCTTCTGGTTCCTGATCGCCACCTCCTTCTGGAACCTGGTCGGCGCGGGGGTGCTGGGCTTCCTGATCAACCTGCCGGTGGTGAACTACTTCGAGCATGGCTCCTTCCTGACGGCTGCTCACGGTCACGGGGCGCTGGCGGGGGTGTACGGGATGCTGGCCGTCGGGCTGCTGCTGTTCGCCCTGCGGGACCTGGTGAACCCCCGTTGGTGGAGCGATCGGCTGCTGAAGATCTCCTTCTGGGGGCTGAACCTGGGGCTGGCGGGGATGATCCTGATCACCCTGCTGCCCATCGGGTTGATGCAGGTGGGGGAGAGCTTCACCCACGGCTTCTGGTCGGCCAGGAGCTTCGAGTTCTACCAGCAGCCGCTGGTCCACGCCCTCCTGTGGGCGCGGATGCTCCCCGACAGCGTCTTCATCGGGGTCGGGGTCGTGCCCCTGGCCTGGTTCACGGTGACTGCCTTCTTCCACCAGCGGAAGGCCGAGGAGGAGTTGCCCTCGGCCGGTGGCGAGGCGCCCAAGGAGGAGCGAAGGAAGCGTCCGGTGGTCGTGGAGGCGTAGCATCGCCTCCAAGGGGAGAGGTCGCCCGGGGTTCGTAACGCCTCTCCCCTTGGGAGAGGCCGCCCGGAGGGCGGGTGAGGGCTCTTTGTCTGGCACCGAGAAAGCCCTCACCCTGACCCTCTCCCAGAGGGAGAGGGGATCACCCCTCATCCTCGCCCTCCCGACAATTGTCTACTGCCCAGGTGTAGGTTGCGCCGGAGTTGCCGCGGGCTGCGTGGGCGCGGCAGGGGTGGGCGTAGCCGGAGCCGGAGTAGCCGCAGCCGGAGCGGGAATGGGGGTTGTGGTGAGCTGCTGGTTACCCTGCGCCGCGCTGCTGTTGGCAGCCGGGGCCACCGTGGGTGCCGGAGTCGGCGGGGGACCCTTGGGTGCGCCGGCTCCCAGCAGGGCAGCGCCGCCGCCGAAGACCACCAGCAGGACCGCTGAGATAGCGTAGAGCAGCCTGTTGTTTCGCTTGTACTGTCGCTTGGGCAGCGCGGTCTCGATCTGGCGCGGCTGCCGCCGCTTCTTTCTCGATTTCGCCATTACTGAACCCCTCCCGATCCCATTATCGTAGTTTCCGTAGGGCGGGGGCTTGTCCCCGCCGCCCTACGGTGCTGCGCTCCCGACGGCAGCACCTTGTGCCCTGCCCTACATTCCGGCTCTATCAGAGCTGACAGCTGACTGCCGAGGGCTGATGGTTGATCGCTGCCTCACGAGGAAGCTGCCCACCAGCAGGACGCCGAGGGCCTGGCCGCCCGTGGCCAGTGCCATCCGGATGGCTGAATCGTACCAGAAACCCTGCGGGACCATCATTATCAGACGGTCCTTGGTAGGGTCCAGCATCCAGAAGTCGTTGTCCAGGGAGGTCCCCCACAGCAGGTGGAAATTCAGGAACAGCTGGTCGAAGTCGAACATCGACGCCACTCCGAAGACTCCGAACAGCCCCAGGGTGATGCCGCCTCCCCAGCGGAGCTTCCGGCCGAGGGATCGCCAGTAGTCTCCCCGAAGCCACAGCCGGCTGGTCACCAGGTAGAGGAGGGCGTACAGGGCTGCCGCCAGCTGCAGGTTGTAGAAACCGCGCAGGAGGTTCTGTGTGTCCTTCATGTGGACCAGCTCCCGCTGGTTGAAGAGAGGTTGAAGCACTCCCCTGACGTGCACTGGGATCTCGACGTCCGGCCTTTCCAGCAGCAGGTAGCGGCTGATCTCGTCGGCCGCCCGGTCCAACTCCTCGGTCGGGACGCCCGTTTGCGCCGATACCCCGTACTTGGCGAAGCTGGCACGATACCAGCCGGTGTCCGATACTATCCACCGCAGGCTGATGGTGCCGAACAGCACCGGCAGAGAGACGATGAACAGCCCTGCGGCTGCGCCCTTCAACAGGCTCGAGAGTCTCATGCGGTTACCCTTCAGTTCTGAGTTCTGAGTTCTGAGCGGCTGGCGCTCGGCGCTGCCACGGCCACTGCGTCGGCGGTTTGAGCACCTTGCGGAGGTAGTACTCCGCGATCTTGGACTCGAACCGGTGCTTCCCGTCGATCACCACCACGGGGATGATGTAGCCGTACTCGGCCTCCAGGGCCGGGTCTCGGGTTATCTCCACCTCCTCGATCTCCAGTTCGAACTCTCCCTGGAGCCGGTGGAGCACCTCTCGGGCTTTGTCGCAAAGACAGCAACCCTCTCTGGTGTAAAGAGCCGCTCGATGCATCGCTCTAGCCTTCAGCACTCTGCGCCCCCTCCCGCTGCCAGAGATAGAGGGCCAGCGGGAAGGCCAGCAGCAGGGCGGCAATGCTGATCACCTGGGCCTCCTTCAGCCCCATCAAGAAGGGGGCGTCCTCTCTCAGGGCTGAGATCCAGAAGCGGCCGAAGGCATAAAGGCCTGCGTAAATGGCGAAGAGGACCCCTTCCCGCTTCACCCGGGGCCTCAGCCACAACAGCAGACCGAAGACGGCCAGGTCGAACAGCATCTCGTACAGCTGGGCGGGGTGCCTCGGCTGCGAGTCGGGCGCCAGGTTCCCGGGATGGACGTAGGAGGTGGCCCAGGGAAGGTTCGTAGGGGGGCCCTGGTGGTCTCCGTTGATGAAGCAGCCCACCCTCCCTATGGCCTGGCCCAGGATCAAGCTGGGGGCGGCGATGTCCAGCAGGCGCCAGAGGGGCAGCCTGCGCCGGCGGACGGCTACCAGCCCGCCGGCGATCCCCCCCGCCAGCCCTCCGTAGATGGCCAATCCCCCCTGCTGGATGGCCAGGATCTGCAACGGGTAGTTGGCGTAGTACTGCCAGGCATCGACGACGTGAAAGAGGCGCGCGCCGATCAGGGCGAAGGGCATGGCCCACAGCACCACGTACATCACGTCGTCCTCGGAGATGCCTCGGCGGCGAGCCTCTCGGACCGCCAGGATCACTCCGGCCACGATGGCCAGGGAGATCATCAGCCCGTACCACCGAAGGGTGACCGGCCCCCCACTAAAGAGGACGGGATCGATGTCGATTACTATAGTAGCAACCATTGAGGCCGGAGGCCTCCCACAGGATTTGTTGATAGCTCAAGGGATTATATAGCCTCATTACTCTTGTCGCAAAACGGGATCGTGCTATCATGTAGTAGTGGAATCTCTCCGGCATCATTTCGCCTGTTCCCGTGTCGATCCCCCTGCCCGCCGTCCCGGGCGAAAGGAGCGTTAGGTGACTACGACTATGCTGGCCGTCGATCGGTTTCCGGGTTCCGAGTCGGAAATGAGAAGGAATCTCCAGGTGGCTCTGGCTCGCATCATGGCTCTGTCGGGTGGAGGCATTGGCGTGCTGGCCGCCGTCATGTGGATTCTCAACCCCCACCCCTGGGAAGTGGTGGCGATGGTCGGCATGGCCGTGGTGGTGGCTACGAGCCTGGCGGGGATTGCCCTGGGCCGGGCGAGCCAGACCTTACTGGCGGCAGGCATGTTGGTGTCTGGCATCATGGTGGTGATCGCGGGGATCGGCGTGGTCCTGGGAGGGCCGGTGTCTCTCTCCCTCGGTCAGGTGGTGCCCGTGGTGCTGGCCGGGCTGTTGTTGCGGCGGTGGTCGGTACTTTCGGCGGCCGGTGCGGCGACCCTCTTCTTCATGCTACAGGTGATGGCTCAGGAATTCCACTGGGGGCTCGTGGCGCTGGCGCCCTCGGAGGCGAGGACCGTCGACGTGGTGGTCGTGCTGGCAGTCTTCGTCGTGATTGCGATACTGGCCGTCGAGTATTCGTCGCAGATGGGGGCCACCCTGGCGCAACTGGAGTCCCGGGCCGAGGAGGCGGAGCGACACGCCAGGGAACTGGAGATGGCCAAGGCCGAGATCGAGCGGAGGGCTGCCGAGCTGGCCTCCACCAAGCAGGAGATCGAGAGCAAGACCCAGGTGAGCATGGGCGTGGCCGCCGAGATCCGATCCATGGCCAAGGAGCTGGCCACCACTTCCACGGAGCAGGCCAGCGGATCTACCGAGCAGGCCGCCGCCATGGGCGAGATAGTGGCCGCTATGGAGGAGCTGAGCCGCGCGGCCAGCCAGATCGCCTCCAACAGCGCCCAGGTCTCCAGCCAGGTGGCCAGCGCGCTGCAGGCGGCGGAGACGGGGCACCAGGCGGTGGAGGATACCATCGCCGGCCTGGATAGGATCCGCACCGAGGTGCGCAGCGTGGCGGAAAAGAACCTGACCCTGGGCCAGAAGACCCAGGCCATTGGCGAAATCATCGAGGTGATCTCCGAGATCGCCGATCGAACCCACCTGCTGGCCCTGAACGCCGCCATCGAGAGCGCGGCGGCGGGCGAATACGGGCGGCGGTTCAGCGTGGTAGCCAGCCAGGTGAAGGAGCTGGCCACGGAGGCGAAGAGCGCAGCCCACCAGGTGAGGACGGCGGTGGCCGAGATCCAGAGGGCCGCCAGCGCTACGGTTCTCGCTGCCGAGAAGAGCGAGGCGGACGTGGAGGTGGGCGCTGGACTGGGACGGGGCGCCGGGGACGCCATAGCCCAGATCGTGGATACGGTGCAGGATGTGGCGTCTGCCGCCAGAGAGATGCTGATGGCGACCCAGCAGCAGCAGAGCGCCAGCGAACAGGTGGTGAGCACCATCCGTCAGATCGAACAGGTTACCCGCCAGACGGCGGAGGGAAGCCGGCACATCTCCCAGACGGTCAGTCAGCTGATCTCGGCCGCGGAGCGGCTGCAATAAGGCTATCAGCGCAACCTCTTGACAGATCCCCTCGGGCTATCGGATAATCGCGAAAATCCGATGGAGCGCCGAGGGTACACCATGAAGACCTTGAAGGCCGAACAGACTGCAGCCGAGGCGCGGGCGGTGCGGACGCTCCGCGCCCTTGCCAACCCCATCCGCTTTCACCTCGTGGAACTCCTCGCCGATGGCAAGGACTGCACCGCCTCGCAGCTTGCCCAGACCCTTTCGCTCGCCCAGTCGAGCCTATCCGAGCACCTCGGTACGCTGCGGGAAGCGGGTCTGGTGCAGACGAGCGGTGAAGGCGCGACCCCATCGAACAGCTACTATTGCCTCGAGCCCGGTACGCTCGACTTCCTGGCAGCCTATCTGAGCGGGTTGGGACAGCGAGCGCGATCCTGGTCGGGCCTGGCACAGACTATCCAACTGGAGGGGAACGTGCAGATTCGGGACGCAACGCTCGACGATGCCGCGCCGATCGCTCGAATTTACAACCAGGGTATCGAGGACCGCGTCGCGACGCTGGAGACGGAACTGCGCAGCCCGGAAGAACGGGCGGAGTGGCTGGCGGCCCATGGGCCGCGTCACCCGGTTCTGGTCGCGGCCGACGGAGCGGGCAACGTGCTGGGCTGGGGATCGATCAACGTCTTCAACCCCCGACGGGCCTACGAACAGGTCGTCGACTTCTCCCTCTACGTCGCGCGGGAACATCGCGGCCACAGCATCGGCGACGCGCTCCTGGGCGGGTTGGAGGCTCGGGCGCGGTCGCTGGGCTATCACAAGATGGTGCTGGCGGCCTTCCCGACGAATATCCCCGGCAAGCGGTTGTACGAGCGGCACGGCTTCACCCTGGTCGGCATCTATCACGAGCAGGGGATGCTCGACGGACGCTGGATCGACGTTATGGTGATGGAGAAGCTCCTGAACTGAGTGGTCTTCCGATGATTGAGACCCGCCGAAGGCCGATCTTCTTCGGCTGGACGATCGTCGGCGCTCTGGGGCTCACGACGATCGTCTCCTACGGCACCACATCCTACGCCTTTGGTGTCTTGCTCGCGCCCATCGCGGAGGATCAGGGGTGGTCCAGGGCGGCCCTCTCCGGGGCGTATGCCCTCGGCATCCTCGTCGCCGGCCTGCTCGGCGTGCCCATCGGCCGGCTGGTCGATCGTTTTGGCGGCCGGTTCCTCATGAGCGCCGGCAGCGCCCTTGGTGGGATCGTGCTGGTAGCCCTCTCGAGAGTGCGGGGCGTCGGGGAGTTCGACCTGCTGTGGGGAGTTGGGCTTGGCCTCGCCACGGCTCTGACCTTCTATCCGGTCTCCTTCACCATAGTCACCAACTGGTTCGAGCGCCGGCGGGGCGCCGCGCTCGCATGGCTCACGACCCTGGGTGGCCTGGCCTCGCCGGTCTTCATCCCGACGACCGGCTGGCTCGTCGCCCACGTGGGATGGAGGGAAACGCTGCTCCTCCTCGGGCTGGCTCAGCTCGCCGTCGCGTTCCCCCTCCATGCCCTCCTCGTGCGCCGCCATCCGGAAGACCTCGGGCTCCGGCCCGACGGCAGGGTCGAGCCCGAGCGCTTGGGCCCGACTCCTCCGGCAGCGGGCCGGCACCCGAAGGGAATGGCGGTAGGGCAGGCGCTGCGGGACGGGGCCTTTTGGAGCTTGAGCGTGGCCGGGGGCGTCGAACAGCTGGCTGCGATGGTCGTGTTCGGACACCAGATCGCCCTGATGACCTCCCGCGGATTCGATCCGGTCTTCGCCGCCGGCATCGCCGGCCTGATCGGCTTGGCCAGTCTCCCCGGGAGATTCCTCTTGAATCGACTGAGCGACCGGTACGATGCGCAGCTGCTGCTCGCGTTGGTGCTGGCAACCCTTGGTCTCGGTGTGGTAGTCATCACCCTGGCCAACTCCGTGATCTGGCTGTACCTCTACGTCGTCGTCTACGGGGTCGCTTTTGGCGCGCGCTCGCCCCTGCGCGCCTCGGTCATGGCCGGGCACTATGGCCGGCGAGCCTACGGGACGATCACGGCGGTGCAGGGGGTCGTCGTGGCCGTGCCCGCTGCCTTCGGCCCGCTCGCCGCCGGCTGGCTCTACGATCGGCTTGGCGACTACCAGCTCGCCTTCTGGCTCACGGCCGGCGCGTTTGCGATCGCCGCCTTGCTGATCCTCCTGACACCTCGGCCCCACAGGTGAGTGCCCGCAGAAGCTTTGCCCACCATATTGCATTCCGGCAGGCGGTAGTTGTACATTGATCGGAGATCGGGCTGCGCGAGATGCAGGTGGTGCAGGCGCACCCTTCATGAATGCCAGCGGGAGACCGCGAAAGGAGGATCCGGTGGCCTACGTTATCAACGAGCCCTGCATTGGAGTTAAGGATACCGCTTGTGTAGAGGTGTGTCCGGTTGACTGCATCCATCCGACGAAGGAGGAGGAGGGATACCAGGCCTCAGAGCAGCTTTACATCAACCCCGACGAGTGCATCGACTGCGGGGCCTGCGAGTCTGTCTGTCCGGTAAACGCCATCACCTCCGATGCCGAGGTGCCGGAGAAGTGGCAGAGCTTCCTCCAGAAGAACGCCGACTACTACAAGTAGCGAGTTGTCGATGA
>JAJZRD010000139.1 GCA_021845945.1 Chloroflexota bacterium | reverse complement strand
GTCGTCGCCGATCAGCGTCCGGGCCGGGTCGGAGGAGAGGGAGGTCTTGCCCGTGCCCGAGAGCCCGAAGAAGAGCGCCACATCGCCCTTGGGCCCCTGGTTGGCAGAGCAGTGCATGGAGAGCACCCGCTCCAGCGGCAGCAGGTAGTTCAGTATGGTGAAGACCGACTTCTTCATCTCCCCTGCGTAGGCCGTGCCACCGATCAAGATCAGCTTCCGCTCGAAATTGACGACGATGAACACCTCGGACTTGGTGCCGTCCAGCTCCGGCACCGCGTGGAAGTTGGGCACCGCCAGGACCGTGAACTGGGGCACCATCTTGTCGATCTCGGCTCGGTCGGGACGGATGAACATGTTCCTGGCGAATAGGCTCTGCCAGGCATGCTCCGTGATGACCCGGATGGGAATCCGGTAAGCGGGGTCTGCCCCCACGTACATGTCCTGCACGAAGAGATCCCTGCCCTGAACGTAGGCCAGCAGGCGATGGTAGAGCCGCTCGAACCTATCCGGAGCGAATGGCTGGTTGACAGCCCCCCACCAGATCTTGTCCTCGCTGCTGCGCTCCTTCACCACGAACTTGTCCTTCGGCGATCGGCCCGTGTACTGCCCGGTCCGCACCACCAGCGGCCCCAGGTGTGCGATCAGCCCTTCCCGGTGTCGTACCGCCTGCTCGTATAGGGCCGGCGTTGAGAGGTTCCAGTACACGTTGCCGGTATTCTGGATCCCGTGCATCTCCAATCCGTAGGGACTTGGCTGCCCTATCTGCTGCATTGATGTTCTCCGCTCCCATTTCGGCCAGTATCACTGCTACTCGGAGGCATAGCTCTGCCCCATCTTCCACCATCAATTCCTGTGCCGAACTGGGACGGCAGCGAACAGCGCCCTCCAACGCCCGTGGGGTGGGGGTGTAGGGGGCGGGTCTGAGACCCACCCCCTACGAGGCGTGCTACTTGGCCATCCGCTCGCGGATCTGCTTGACCCCGGCCGCGGCCGAGTTGAACATGAAGTTGATGTCGTTCATGCAGGCCAGGTACTGGAAGCCCTGCTCGATCCGCATGGACACCTCGTCGACGCTCCGGCAATGGATGCCGGCCGGCGTACCGACCTTCTTGGCCGCCCGCAGCACCTCGGCCACCGCCTCGGCGTGGCTCGGGTCCTTCTCCCCGATACCCTTGCCCAGACCCATGGACCAGGCCAGATCGTTGGGGCCGATGAAGCAGGCATCGACGCCGGGAACGGAGAGGATCTCCTCGGCCCTCTTCACAGCATCGATGTGCTCGATCTGGACTATGACGAGGATCTCGTCGTTCGCATGCTGGGGGTAATCGGCGCCGGCCCAGAAGCGCCACCGGCCTCCGCCTGCGCTCCGGATGCCCTCAGGGGGATACTTGGCGTACTTGACGGCGTTGGCGGCCTCCTCCGCCGAGCAGACCATGGGCACGACGATGCCCCAGGCGCCGGCATCCAGGATCCGCTTGATGTAGATCGGATCGTTGTCCGGGATGCGGCACATCGGCATCGCACCGGTGGTCCCGATGGCCATGAACATGTTGTTCAGCATCTCGAAGTCGATGGGGCCGTGCTCCATGTCGACGGTTACCCAGTCCCACCCGGCGTGAGCCATGGCCTCGGCGGAGTTCACGCAGGGGAGGTTCAGCCAGGTACCGATCGCCGGCTTGCCCTCCTGCAGGAGCCGCTTTGTGGTGTTGATCCGCATGTCTTCGAACCCTCCTCGGTTTTCTTGCCTGATCGCACGGGAAAAACCAAACATCTCCGGTCCGCGCCGGGTCACTCGAGAGATGATGCAACTCTTCCCCTGTGATGAGCCAGTGAGCATCGTTGCGGCACCCATTATAATGCGAAAGGGTTTCGTGGCAAGAGCCGCAGGGGGAAGGGGAAAAGGAGAAGACCGTGAGCGCTACCGTCGCGGCCATCCTGCTGGCGGCCGGCGAATCCCGCAGGATGGGGCAGTCCAAGGCTCTCCTGCCCTGGCTCGGGACCACACTGATCGCCTATCAGGCGGAGCAGCTGATCCGGGCAGGCGCCCAACCGATAGCCGTCGTCCTTGGGGCCGAGGCAAAACGGGTCGCGGTTCCCCTCCGCCACTTCGGCGAACTCTCCCTGGTGTCCAACCCCCGCTACAGCCTGGGCAAGTCGACGTCCATCGAGGCGGGTGTAAGGGCGTTGCCCTCGAGGATCGATGCCGTCCTCCTTCTGGCGGTGGACCAACCCCGTCGCGCCGAGACCCTCCGACGGTTGATAGGCGCCCACCTGGAGAGCCACTCGCTCGTCACCATCCCCGTCCACCAGGGCCGGCGAGGCCATCCTCCGGTGATTTCCTCTACGCTCCTGCCTGCCCTGAGCACCCTTCCCGAGGAGCAGCAAGGGCTTCGCGAGATGATGCGGCGCTACCGCCCCGAGACTCAGGAGATCCCCATGGAGAGCCCGGAGGTGCTGCTCGACCTCAACACCCCGGACGACTACCACCAGGCCCTGGCCTACTTCCAGAGCCTGCCCTGATTTGGAGTGCGGCGCCAAGGCGCCGCACTCCAAATGCTGCCTCGCCAACTTGCGATGGACTCCCATCTCCCCTACAATCGGCCTCTGTCGTTTGAAACATCTGCCAGCTAGAGTATGTCGAACTTAGTAGCGCGCAATAGTTCGCACCACGGGGTTTGCCGATGTGGTTAACGGGCCTATCCATACGCCGCCCCCTGCTGATCCTCATGGCCGTCCTGGCCATCATGTTGGGAGGCATCGTCGCCTACGGCGCCCTGGGCGTCGACCTCCTGCCCAGCGTCAAGTTCCCTTACGTCTTCGTCTACGTCACCTACCCCGGCGCCGGTCCACGCGAGGTCGAGTCCCGGGTCACGAAGCCGATCGAGGACGCCGTTGCCGGATCTCCAAGCATCAAGAACCTGATGTCCACCTCCGGCGACAACTACTCCATCATCCTGATGCAGTTCAAGGACGGCACCGATCCCGACGCCGCCATCCAGGACGTGGAGCGCCGGGTCAACCAGATTCGCTCCACCCTGCCCGACGGGGTCAAAGACCCCAGCATCATGAAGGAGGACCCCGCCGATTTCCCGATCCTGGTCATGGGGACCAACTGGGATCGCAATCCCGAGGGCCTCTACACCCTGGTCGACGACACCCTGAGACCCAGGCTGGAGGCCGTGGAGGGCATCTCCTCGGTGCAGATTCGGGGTGGCCGCGAGCGCGAGATCCGGGTGACGGTGGACCGCCAGCGACTGGAGGCCCGCGGCATCTCCCTGACCCAGGTGACCTCTGCATTGGCTGCAGCCAATCTGTCGGCACCCAGCGGCTACGTCCAGGAGGGCACCAACGAGTACAGTCTTCGGGTCTACGGCCTCGTACAGCAGCTGGATGAACTGGCCAACCTCGTGGTGGCCACCACCCCGGGCAAAGCCATCGTCCGGCTGAAGGACGTGGCCTCGGTGGAGGACGGCTTCAAGAAGCAGGAGTTCATCTCCCGTGTCAACGGACAGGAGGGCGTCGGCATCCTGGTCAACAAGCAGAAGACGGCCAACGCCGTGGCCGTGGCCGATGGGATCCAGAAGGCCCTCAAGGCACTGGCTCCCAGCCTCCCGCCCGGGGTGCAGATCGTCACGGTGATGAACAGCGCCGAGTTCGTGCGGGCCTCCCTGAACAGCGTTCAGACCAACCTGCGGGACGCGGTCTTCATCGTCGCCCTGGTGCTGCTGTTGTTCCTCCACACCTGGAGGAGCACTCTGATCGTGCTGGTCTCCATCCCCACCTCCCTGGTCGCCACCCTGGCGGCCATGTGGGCGATGGGCTTCTCCATCAACATGATGAGCATGATGGGGCTGGCCCTCACCATCGGGATCCTTGTGGACGACTCCATCGTGGTGCTGGAGAACATCTATCGCCACATCAGGCAGGGAGAGAGCCCCTGGAGCGCCGCTTTCAACGGCCGGGCAGAGATCGGGGCGGCGGCCGTCGCCATCACCCTGGTGGACGTGGTGGTGTACACGCCGGTGGCCTTCCTGACCGGTATGGTGGGCCAGTTCTTCAGGGAGTTCGGGGGCACCATCGTGGTGGCCACCCTCTTCTCTCTGCTATTCTCCTTCACCCTCACTCCGATGCTGGCATCCCGATGGCTGACGGTCGACGCCGAGGAGCGATCTCCCCTGGCCTTCCTGTGGCGGCGCTGGGAAACCGGCTACGAGCTGCTGACCCAACGGTACCGACAGCTTCTCGGACATGCCCTGCGGCTGCGGTGGCTGGTGCTCCTCGTCGGTCTCCTGGCCTTCTCCGCCGGAATCGCCCTGGTGGGGTTCAAAGTGGTGAGCACCGAGTTCATCACCCCCTCGGACCAGAGCGAGTTCAGCGTGGTCGCCGACCTGCCACCCGGCACCTCGCTCCTGGGCACCAACCAGGCGCTGCAACAGCTTGAGGAGGGGATGGCCAGGATCCCGGAGATGGAGTCTCTGCTCTCCACCGTCGGCATTGGCGGCCAGTACGGCCTGCCGCAGCACCGCTCGGCCAGGATCTACGTGAGGCTCAAGCCGGTGGCCCAGCGCTCTCGCACCGTCTTCCAGGTGGCGGAGGATGTCCGGCATCTCGGGGACGCCATCCCGGGCATGCGCGCCCGGATCAACTACCCCAGCATCGTCGGCTACACCGGGCAGCCGATCCTGTTGCGGGTCCGCGGCACCGAAATGGAGACTCTGAGCCGCATCGCCGGGCAGGTGGAGGAGATCATGCGACGGACCCCCGGGGTGATCGACGTGACCAACAGCGCCACCGAGGGGGCGCCCGAGATGCGGATCCAGGTCGACCAGCAGCGAATGTCTGACCTGGGATTGACCACCGCCCAGGTGGCGGCTGCGCTACGCACCGCCTTCGAGGGGACGGTGGCCACCGAGCTTCGCCGGGACAACGAGGATAAGGTGGACATTCGGGTCCTCTACGCACGGACGGGCAGCCGGTCGGAACTCGCCTCCATACCGGACATCCCCCTCGCCACCCCACAGGGGGTCGAGGTGAGGTTGAACCAGGTGGCCCGCCTGGTGCCGGTGGAAGGGCCGGCGGAGATCGAGCGGGAGGATCGGGTCAGGCAGATCATGCTGGGGGCCAATCTGACCGACCGGCCGCTGGGCGAGGTTACCACCGAGATCCGGCAGGCCGTCAACAAGCTATCGCTGCCGGCGGGCTACACCATCGTCATGGCGGGCGACACCGAGCTTCAGGAGGACGCCTTCGCCGACCTGCTGAAGGCGCTGGGCATCTCCGTCCTGCTGATCTACATGCTGATGGTGGCCCTCTACGACTCCCTGGTCTACCCCCTGGTGATCATGGGCTCCATGCCGGTGGCATCGGTAGGAGCCATCGGCGCCCTGGCCATCACCCACGATACCCTGAACATGTTCTCCATGGTGGGGCTGATCATGCTCACCGGCCTGGTAGCCAAGAACGCCATCCTGCTGGTGGACTACACCAACACCCTCCAGAAGCGGGGCTACTCCCGAACCGAGGCGATCCTGGAGGCAGGACCTACTCGCCTGCGGCCGATCCTCATGACCACGGCGGCCATGGTCTTCGCCATGATCCCCCTGGCCTTGAAGCTGGGCGAAGGGGCGGAGACCCGGTCGCCCATGGCGGTCGTCGTCATCGGAGGGCTTCTCACCTCGACGCTGCTGACTCTGGTGGTGGTGCCCGCCGGATACACGGTGATGGACGACTTCCAGGGGTGGGTGAGTGCCCGCTTTGGGAAGCGAAAGCGCGAGGAAGAGGGGTCACCCGATCAGTCGCAGCCGGGACATGGCGAGGGGGATACACCAGAACCGATACCGCCGGTGTTCATGAGGACGGAATAGCCGCCCGGCCCCCACCCATTCCGGAGCAGATGCTGCCGGTGCCGCCCCCGGCGCCGGTGGATCACGAGCCCCTCGCGTGCCAGAGGCTGCTGGCGCGTTATGTCGATCGCCGCAACCGTGGGTCCAGCCAGTCGCGAATGCCGTCACCCACCAGGTTGAGCGCCAACACGGTGAGGGTCAACGCAGAACCGGGGAGGAACATCATCCAGGGGGCGTTGCGGATGTAGACGCGGGCCTCGCCCAGGATAGTCCCCCAACTGGCAACCTCGGGCGGGGCTCCAACCCCCAGAAAAGATAGGGAGGCCTCGCCCAGCACGGCCTCCCCAAAGATGAAGGTGGCCTGGACGATCAATGGGGATATGCAGTTGGGCAAGATGTGGCGCAGCAGGATGCGAGTGTCGCTGCCCCCCACCGATTGGGCGGCCTCCACATACTGCATGTGGCGGATGCTCATCGCCACGCTGCGCACCACCCGCACCACCCGCGGGGTCTGGACCACGCTCAGGGCAACTATGACGTTCGCCACGTGCGGCCCAAGGGCGGCCATGATCCCCACCGCCAGCACGATGCCCGGGAAGGCCATCATGCCGTCCATGATCCGCATCAGCAGCAGGTCCACCCGGCGGTAGTAGCCACTCAACAACCCGCACAGAGTGCCAGCCAGTGCGGCCAGAAGCGCCACAAATCCACCCACCTCCAGCGAGGTCCTGGCCCCGTGAACGGTTCGGCTGTACAGGTCTCGCCCCATGTTGTCGGTACCAAAGTAGTGGCTGCCGCTGGGAACCGCCAGACGGATCTCCGGGCGCACCGTGTTCGGATCCTGGGCAGCGAGCCATGGAGCCAGGACGCCCGCCAGCAGAACAAACAGCAGCAACACCCCGCCGATCACCATCCTCTTGTTCCGTCGCAGGGTAACGTGCCAGGGCCGCCCCCGACGGGGGCTCATCGCCCACAGCCCAATCGGCTGGACAACCGCCTCTGCCTTAGCCATGGCGCACCCGCGGGTCGAACACCCCGTACAGGACGTCTACGACCAGGTTGATGAAGACGTAGTTGGCTGCTATCACCATCACGATGCCCTGCACCACCGGGTAATCGCGCCGCAGCACCGATTGAACCAGCAGCCGCCCCACCCCAGGGATGTTGAACACCTGCTCGGTGATCACCGCGCCCCCCATCAGGATGGCAAAGGTCAGCCCCATAACGGTGATCAGCGGCACCATGGCGTTGCGCAGGGCGTGGTACAGCACCACTCTTCGCTCGCGCAACCCCTTGGATCGGGCCGTCCGGACGTAGTCCTCCCGCAGCACCTCCAGCATCAGGGAGCGGGACATGCGGGCCAGCAAAGCAGCCTGGGCGAAGCCCAGGGTTACGGCCGGCAGGATCAGGTAGCGCAGGTTCTCCCAGAGTCCCTTGCTCAAGGGCTCGTAGCCGGCGACCGGCAACACCCCCAGTACGACCGCGAAAACGAAGATCAGGTTCAGCCCCACCCAGAAGGAGGGCATCGAGATGCCGCCCAGCGCGACCAGCATGGCACCGATGTCCATCCAACTACCGGGCCGGGTCGCTGAGACAATGCCGATGGGGAGCCCCAAGAGGATCGCGAACAGGGTGGCGAGCAGGGTCAGCAGGATGGTGGGCTCAGCCCGCTCCAGGATAGTCTGCGTGACGGGCCTGTTGAGGAAGATGGAATTCCCCAGATCGCCTCGCATCAACCGGCCGAACCAGTTCAGCATCTGGACCGGCGCGGGCTGGTCCAGCCCCAGCTGCTGGCGAAGCTCGGCGATCCGCTGGGGGGTGGCGTCGGGCCCCAGAATGATGGTCACCGGGTCTCCCGGCGTCAGGTACAGCAGCAGGAAAACCCCAATTGCTACCACGAGCATCACCGGTATCGCCAGCAGTATCCGCCGAACGATGTAGGCCAGCATAGAGTATCACCCGTCAGAAGGCTCTGGCGGTCCTGTGTCCTGCCGGATGCCCATCTCAGGACTCAGCACTCAGCACTCAGGACACAGGACTCTGCACTCGTTTAGGCAAGCCAGCAGTTCCAGAAAACGAAGTCGGCGAGAGGCAGGAAGCCCTTGAGGTCCTTGCGGGTGCCGCGAAGGATGAAGTACTCGCCGATCCTTGCGTAGGGACACTCCGTGGCAACCAGCCTCTCTAGATCCTCGATCAGCGCGTAAGACTTTTTCTCGTCGGACTCGGCGAAGATGGCGTCGAACAGCCGGTCCTTCTCCTTGCTCTCCCACCACCCGGGCCATGAGGCGGCCATAAAGGGTTGAATCAGAGGGTGGACGTAGGCGTCGTGGCCGGTGATGAAGATATCCCACAACTCGGGCTTGGCGCGGCGGCTGAGCAGCGTTGCCCAGTCGGTGAGCTGCATGTCCACCGGCACGCCGAACGGCTCCAACTCCTGCTTCATGACGGTGGTGGAGGTGTAGTTGTAGGCGTACTCCTTGGTCGTGAGCCAGCGGACCGGGGTGCCGCTGTAGCCGGCATCCTTCAGCAATGCCCTGGCCTCGTCGGGCTTGGGGTTGTTGTAGGACTCCTTGGCCACCTCCGTATACCAGACGGTCTCGGGCGCTCCCATGCTGGGTGACATCCGATAGAACATTTCATTGCCCCAGGCGGCCTTCCATGGAGCCGTCATGTCCAGGGCAGCGCGGATCGCCTTCCGCATCCGAACGTCGGTGAACATCCCCTGCTTCTTGTTGAAATGGACAACGTTGAACTGGTACGGCTTGGCAATGACCGGTTCCACTTGGGGATTCGCCTTCAGGTTGGGGTAGACATCGGGGGTCAACTGCTCGCCGAAATGGTACTCGCCCGTCCCGACACCATCGGCTCGAACCGAGTCCTCCGGGACCGGAATGAAATCAATTTGCTCAAGGTAGGCAGTCTTTCGGCCAACCCAGCCATCGGGATCTTCGGTGCGGCCGGCGTAGCTCTCGAACCGCTTCATCCTCAAGTAGCGGTCGGGCACCTTCTCGACGAACTGGAACGGGCCGGTGCCGACGTACCGCTTTAGCTGGTCCTTGCCCGCCTCGTTGGCGACCTCCTCCGGAACTATGTAGGCCTCCGGGTGCGCCAGGAAGAAAAGCAGCTGGCCGGTGGGCTGTTTGAACTTGAACACAACGGCGTCGCTGCCCTTGGCCTCGATGCTGTCGAGACGGGCGCCGATGGTCTTACCGCGGGTACCGGCGGCCATCCATCGCTTCATGGAGGCGACCACGTCCGCGGAGGTCATCTCTTTGCCGTTGTGGAAGGCAACGCCCTTGCGCAGGGAAATGGTGAACGTCTTGGCGTCCTGGCTCGCCTCGTACCCCGCCGCCAGATCCGGCTTGGGAGCGAATCGCTTGTCTCGGCCGAAGAGGCCCTCCAGCATGTGAGCGGAGATGTTTCTGGCCAGGGTAGCGGTGGTGTAAACGGGGTCCACGGAAGGAAGCTCGGCCATAATGGCGGCTTTCAGGATTCCACCCTTCTTCGGCTGGTCTTTGGCCACCGCCGCCGTGGGCTGAGGGGCGGCGGCTTTCGCCGGCGTTTCGGCGGGAGCACCGCAGGCCGCAAGAAAGGAGGCCAGCGCCGATCCCCCCACTAGAAGTCCGGCTCCCTGAATCAACTCGCGACGGCTCAGCCTGGCGGCGCGGAACCGCTCCGCCAGATCCTGAAGCTTCCGCTCGGTCTCGGGACGTTCCACGGTTCTCCTCCCCAAAACGTTTCTTCCCTGTTGCGGTGGGCGCAGGACACCCTGGGCGCAGGCAACTTCTACTGGGAGCTGTCTCCGAGGGGACCACGGACTCCGGCACCTTCAGATCGATCGGCGGCCCTCGCCGTGAAAGGGGTTTGCGGATCCGTGATCTGCTCACACAGCGCGATCAGTGAAGAAAGGCGCGACGAC
>JAJZRD010000006.1 GCA_021845945.1 Chloroflexota bacterium | reverse complement strand
GTCATCCTGAGCGATAGCGAAGGATCTCCTCTCGCCACGGGGAGATGCTTCGCTGCGCTCAGCATGACAGTACATATCACCTTCTCTGTGGTCGTGTACTACGACTTCTGACGATCCCCGGGCGCGTGCACCGGTCGGACGCGCGAAGGGTCCCCAGTCTACTGCACGGGGCGTCTCACTGCCAGCCATGCCGGATAACGGGTCTTCGTCCTCGAAGGGGAACAAGTCGTAGAAAAGGTGGGGACCCGTCGGATCGCTTGGCATTTGAGTGGGAGACTCCGGTGCCAGGAAGCGATGAGAGGATGCTTCCCCCTGAAGGACGGAGAGCCGATGCAGCCCACGCACACTGTCGGATGGGCCGCACTGCAGAGGGCGAGCAGGGTCGTCCCTGACCCTGCTCTACTGGAGGCTACCGCACGCAGACTCTATCGGTCTGCATCGGCAGCCGGCCTCCGGCGGGTCGGCTCTCGACTATTTCTTTCGCTCGAAGGTGTAGCAGAGGGTGTCTTCGTCGGTGGTGGCCGGGGTCTGCTTGAGCCGCTCGGCGTTCACTCCATGCTCTTCGGCCTGCTGGACCGGCGAGGATGGTGCCATGACCAGGATCTGGTTGGCCCGGCAGTGGTTCTCGTCGCCCCAGTACTCGCAGTTGCTCACGGTGCATCGGATGGTGGGCATGGTGACTCTCCCCTTCTAGCTCTCTTCTCTTTCGGATTCCAACACGGCCTTGCCGCTTACTTGAAGAAGGCTGCAGGAAACGTGCCGGAGAAACAGCCCTGTGGGGCTCCTCAGCCCTCAGTTCGCGGGACTTGACGCCGGCCTACTGCGGCGCTCCTCAATTTCGCGACGTAGGGCGGCGCCCTGTGCGCCGCCGTATCCTTGCCGCCCGAGTACCGGGCGGCGGGGCAGAGCGCCCCGCCCTACGGGAACTACTTCAGGGACGACGCACCTGGTCCGGAGCCAGGGGCAGGCTGAAGTAGAAGGTGGAGCCCTTCCCCTCCTCGCTCTCGAACCACACGTCCCCACCGTGCTGCCGTACTATCTCTCGGGAGATGTACAGCCCGACCCCTAACCCACCGTAATCGTAGTGGGTCCCGATGTGGGCCCGGTAGAAGCGCTCGAAGAGGTGAGCCTGGCGCTCCTTCGGGATCCCCACCCCCTGATCCCGGATGGACACCACGGCCCGCCGCTCCTCGCGGAGAAGCTGGATCTCCACCTCTCCCCCCCTCGGGGAGAACTTGATGGCGTTGTCCAGCAGATTCTCCAGCACCTGGTTCAGCCGCTCCCGGTCCCCCAGCACCCCAGCCGGGTCTTTGCGCGTCACCACCAGCCGGTGCTTGGCCGCGGTGGCGGCCTTCCGGGCCACCGCCTCCGCCACCAGGGCCGTGAGATCGATCCACTCCAGGGACAGCTTCACCCGACCCCACCGCATCCGGGAGACGTCCAGGAAATCCCTCACCAGGGCATCGATCCGGTCGGATTGCTGCACCATGGTCTCCAGGGCTTTGCGGTACTTGGGGGCGCAGGCGTCGGGAGCCCGGGCGAGGGTCTGAGCGAAACCCTTTATTGCCGTCACCGGCGTCTTGATCTCGTGGGCGGCAACGGTGATGAACTGGTCCTTCAGCAGATCCAACTCCTTGAGTCGGGTGATGTCGCTGAGGACCTGCACCGCACCCAGGAAACGTCCCTGGGGATCCCGCACCGGGGCCCCGCTCGCCAGGATGTAGCGGTCCCTCTGCAGCCGGGAGTCGTAGACGATCTCCTCCTCTCCCCGCACCACCTCGCCCCGAAGCGCCCTGGAGATCGCCAGATCCTGCCGGCGGATGGGCTGCCCGTCGACGTGGCGGGGCTGCAGGGCGGTGATGTAGTCCACCAGGTTACGCAGCTCGCCCGCACCGTGGTCCCCGATCATCTCCAAACCGGCACCGTTGATAAAGGTGATCTTGCCCTCGAGATCGCAGGCGAAGATGGCATCGGCGATGTTGGAGATGGTGGCCTCCAATTCGGCCGCATGCTGCCCCGCCAGGGTGGCCAGCTCGTTAGCCCGGATGCTGGCCTGAACCAGCTGCTCGTTGGCGCTCTTAAGGCGGGAGGTCAGCTCCTCCAGCTGACGCCGGGAGCTCAACTGCTCGCTGATGTCCAGCATCAGACTGATGACGGCCTCAACCTGGCCGCCCGGCCCTCGCAGGGGGGCGTACAGGAGGGAGAGGTCCCTGGCGCCGGCCGGCGGGCCGAAGTCGTAGTGGAACTCGGGGACCACCACGGTCTCACCGGTCCGGTAGACCCGCTCTATGGCCTGCAGCACGGGACCCCTCACCAGATCCGGAAAGAGCTCCTCCACGGTGCGGCCGACCAGCTCGCCCCGCAGGGCTCCGCCGATCCTCTCCCGAGCCGCGTTCACGACGACGTAGCGATGGTCGGGGCCCGCGATCACGGCTATGGCCACCGGGGAGTTGTCGATGACGGCCTCGGCGAGCAGCCGTCTCCGCTCGCTCTCCTCGTATAGCTGGGCGTTGAAGATGGCCGCGGCCAGCAGGTCGGCCAGGGTCTTGACCAGCAGCCTCTCCCCGGCGGGCCAACGATGGGGCATCATCTTGACGTAGCTCAGCACCCCCACCAGCCTTTCCCTGGCGACCAGGGGCACGTCGAGGAGCGACCGCATCCCCGTCACCGCGAACAGCCGCTTGGTGGTAGCCTGCGCCTCCGACAGCTTCTCGACGTTCTCCACCACCTGGATCTTCTGTGTGGTTGCCGTCAAGGAAGCCAGGGTAGGGGCGTCGAAGGAGAGCTTCCTGATCTGGGCGGTCACCTCCTCGGCGAACCCTTCGCTGGCCAGCAACTCCAGCTCCCGCTCCTCCAGGTGGGCTATCCACACGATCGCTCCGTCGGCGCCCAGCTCCTGGACGGCGAGATCGACGGCCGTATCGGCGATCTTGCGCACCTCCACCTCGCCCGCCAGCGCCGCCGATATCCTGCCCAGCGCCTCCAGCTGGCCGTGCGCCCTCTCCAGAGCCTGGATCGCGACCACACTGACGGCTACCCGATGCGCCAGCAGCTTCAGCATCTCCCGATCTTCACGGCCGTAGGGAGGCCGGGTCTCATCCTGGGAACAGACGACCAGGTAGCCAACGGTCTGACCCCCAGCCGCCATGGACGCGCTCATGAAGTGCCAGCACCGGGCCGGGGCCAGGAGGCGGTCCACGTACGGGTGGAGTTCCCTGCTGGACACCGGGGCCAACTCGGGGGAAGGGGCCTCGGGGAAGCCTGCCCAGGCAAAGGGCACCAGCCGGCCGCGCCGTTTCAGGAAGACGGCACAGCTATCCCCATGGAAGAAGGGTCCCATCTTGCCGGCCACTCCCCCCAGCAGCTGCTCCAGATCCAGGGTATCGGAAATGGAAGCGCAGATGGAGACCAGCTGGCTCCACCGGGAAGCCGTACGGTTAGGGGTTACAGCCATTCCCTCGCTCGCCACAAGATTCCAGGGCGCACCTACCCTGGACCGACGAGTGTGCACTCTTGGTGCCAGGGGACGGGGAGAGGGACAGCACTGCGCTAGTTGACGCCCAGGTAGAGCAGGACGAAGGCGGCGGCGTTGTTGACGGCGTGGGCGACGATGCCCGGGAGGATACTGCCGGTGCGATGGTAGAGGAAGGAGAGGAGCAGCCCCACGGCGAAAATGGGTATCAGCGCCGGCAGATCCAGGTGAACCAGGGCGAACAGCCCGGCGCTGAAGAGAAAGGCCTGCCAGATCCCTTTTTGATTCAGGTAGGCCCGAAAAACGTAGCCCCGGAAGTAGATCTCCTCGACGATCGGAGCCACCACCGCCCCGGCCAGCAGCACCAATCCGAACTGCCTGGGGCTGGCCCGTGTGACCGACTGGAAGACGGATGCCTGGGTCTGGTGAACCCCCAACTGCTCCAGCAGGAGCTCCAACGAGCTGCTCACGGCGAACAGCAACACCCCGTAAAGCAGGCCGATCAGCAGTCTGCCGGGCAGGCCGTGGAGGCTCAGTCCCATGGTCTGCCAGGAGACGGCGCCCGGCCGAACGATCCGCAGGTAGACCGCGGCCAGCAGGGCCACGTCCAGGGAGATCGCCGCAACGGCTATCCCCTCTGGGGAGAGGGTCTGCCCCGTGGACAACTCCCGAACCCCCGTTGCCCCTGAGACGAGTCGGGGGGTCAGGAAGAAGTAGAGGCCTGCCAGCAGGTTCCCCGCGACGGCGGCCAGGGCAGTGCAGGCCAGCACCACCCGGTGGGAGCCGTAGTCACGCAGGGCACGGCCGTCCCGGGAGAAAGCCGGCAACAGCACGTAGAGGGCGAGGCCCGACAGCGCGACCAGGATGCCGAGGACGGCGAGGCCGCCTCCCGCGGCCATCCCCAGCTCCCTGGCGAGGCGGGGCCAGTGAAGAGCGGGACCGTAGACGCCCTCCAGGCCGGTCAGGATGAAGAGGATCGTACCCAGGAGCGAGGCAACCGCTCCGGCCCCGATCATCCAGCCCGCGGTTTGGCTGCCGGTTCTCGTGGCCATCAGCGGGGCTTGAGCAGCAGGTGGAGTTCATCTTCGAAGGACTGGAGGTCCGCGAAGGCACGGTAGACCGAGGCGAAGCGGATGTAGGCGATCTTGTCCAGCGCCCTCAGCTTGTCCATGACCAGCTCGCCGATAGCGCTGCTGGGAACCTCCATGGCATCTCGGGAGCGGCAGGCAGTCTCCACCTCGTCGACCAACGACTCGACGGTCTCCGAGCTGATGGGGCGCTTCTCGCACGCCTTTTGGAGGCCGACCCTCAGCTTGCCGCGATCGAAGGGTTCGCGCCGGCCATCCTTCTTCACCACCACCAGGCTGGCCACCTCGGCCTGCTCGTAGGTGCTGAAGCGACGTCCGCAACGGGCGCACAAGCGACGGCGCCTGGTGGCTCCGGCGGTCAGGTCCCGCTTATCCACGACTTTCGTTTGGTCATGCGCGCAATAGGGACACTTCAAGGTATTGTAAGCCAGCCCACAAAATGCTAAACTATCGGCATCTTAGTTACCCCGCTTTGCCTTGTCAAGGCAAACCTCGGTTCGCTACTGTCCTGGTTAGTCCTGCTGATTCTGGACTGCGCCCGCCTTCCAGGCGCAAAGACTTTGCGACGGCGACGCCGAGCTGTGCGCCTGGCATCTTGTACTTGCATGAGGGTACAATATAGTGTACGCTACTGCCGGCAGCGTCTACTAGGGGTACTATACTGGGGAGGACGATTTGATAGGGGAGGTAGATCCTGTGGAGCGGATGATGACAGTCAAAGAGGTCGCTGCGTACTTAAAGCTGAACCCCATTACGGTGTATCGGTACGCAGCGCAGGGGAAGATCCCCGGCTTCAAAGTCGGTAGCTCTTGGCGCTTCAAGAAGGAGATCCTGGACGAGTGGGTAGTCAATGAGGCTCGGCGCTACTCCTCTACCTCCGTCTAGCCTTCGCAGGCATCCAGCACAGTAGCAGGTCGAGCCGACACAGCCCCACCCACAACTCTCAAGCAGTTCACACGAAAAGAGGCATCCCCAGGATGCCAATACCGCCGTCACAGGCCCCTCACATCTATCTCGTCGTAGAGAGATGTCCGAGGGCATTGGGGTTTACCGCCTTCGCGCCCTCAGCGACACCAGCCTGTTCCACAGATCGTAGCCCGTCCGGTCCTTGGGCACCAGACGGCTATCGGCCGGGGCCTCCATGTCCCCCCGAGCCTTGAACTCACCCCGCTCCGGACGTCGCAAGTCGAAGTAGGTGGCCCCCTGCTGCAGCCGGCTCCCCTCCGGCACGATTACCAGCTGCTTGAGCTCAGCCGGGTTCCAGTCCGGCAGCAGTTCCTGGATGTCCTTGTAGTCGTAAGCGGCAGCGGCCCCCTCCTCGTGCCGCTCCCCATCCAGGCCGTAGTTCTGGCCGGCCATGAAATCGGGGTTCAGATCCCTCTGATACTCCTCGGGATGCTGCGTCATCGTCGCTGTGTCCTCCCTGGGTGGTCTGCGTCGGTGGCCGTCGATTTCGACACCGTGGGGCTGCGGCGGCAAGATGCATACCGGGCAGGGTCGGGTAGATGTGCTACAATAGGGTTAGCCGCCGGTTGTGCTCGCTGGGTCTGGGCCAGGGGGTACCGCCCCCGGTAAGCCCAGAAACACACCGACCAGGAGGGTACACCATGTCCGAAGACAACGCTCCAAGGCCTCATTCCAGCCCGGAGAACCATGCGGCGGCCGCGCAGAACCCCGAGCAGCATCTGCAGGACGCCCACAAGCTGTCGATCCGGCTCCAGGGTAAGATGGGACCGACCGGCAGCGGCGTCTGGGCTCTGGTTCGCGAGGAGAAGGGCAAGGTCAAGACCCTGACCGTACACGAAGGCACCCATCGCGAGGCCGTGATCCGCTTCTACCGTTACATCCACCCCCAGAAGACCCCTATCCCTGCGGCGCCGGCACGCCGGCCGATGGGGCAGCGCACGGGGCCGCGACCGCCGATGAGAAGGCCCTCACGGTAGGCCGCGACCGTTCCCCTTCCCCCTCCCTGGGGGGAAGGGGTTTTCGTTTCCCGCCTCCCGTCTCCAGCTCCGAAAAGGTGCCCAGGACCGGCACCCGCTCCCCTTCCCCACACGACACGCCTGGTGTAACATATCGTCGAGATGCCAGGCGTGGGGCACGCCCTCGCGCCTTCGATCCGTCCCCGTGCTGTTCGCGCCCTTCGAGACCGACGTCGTCGGCAGGGAGGTAAATCGACAGCGCAGTCGTCCGATCGACGATCGATGAAGGAAGTTAGGAGGTCTCGCACCATGGCAAAGCCCCTCTCCACGAGAATCACCGGCATGTCCGGCTCCGCGACGGTCCAGGTCATGAACAAGGCTCGTGCGTTGAAGCAGCAGGGGATCGACATCATGGACCTGGGCGGCGGAGACCCGGACTTCGATACCCCTGAGCACATTCAGAAGGCCGCCATCCAGGCGATGCAGTCGGGTTTCACCCATTACGTGGCCAGCTCCGGGATCCCGCAACTGCGCAAGGCCGTCGCGCAGAAGCTGGCCAGGGACAACGGGGTGGAGGCGGATCCCGACAAGGGGATCATCGTGACCTCCGGCGGCAAACTGGCCCTCTACGCCACGCTGACGGCGCTGATCAACGAGGGGGACGAGGTGATCCTGCCGGAGCCGGCCTGGGTAACCTACCGGCCCATCATCCAGCTGGCGGGCGGCACCACCGTGCCGCTGAACCTCACGGCCGCGAACGGCTTCAGCCTGACGGCCGAGATGCTGAAGGCGGTGATAACCCCGAAGACCAAGGCATTCCTTCTCAACTCCCCTTCGAACCCGACCGGCAAGGTGCTGACCCGGGAGGAGCTGGAGACCATCGCCGCGGCGGCCCGGGAAAACGACCTGTACGTGGTCACCGACGAGATGTACGAGAAGATCATCTTCGACGGACGGCAGCACGTCAGCATTGCCAGCCTTCCGGGGATGGCGGAGCGAACCTTGGTCCTGAATGGCCACTCCAAGGCGTACGCCATGACCGGCTGGAGGCTGGGCTACCTGGCCGGACCGCCCGCCCTGGTCAAGGAGATCGGCAAGATCCAGGAGCAGACGGCCACCTGCGCCCCGTCCTTCGTGCAGATAGGCGGCGTGGCCGCCTTGGAGGGTCCCCAGGAGCCGGTGGCGCGGATGACCGCCGAGTACGAGCGGCGGCGGAACTTCTTCGTCGACATGCTGAACGACATCCCGCACGTCAGCTGCTTCAAGCCCGAGGGCGCCTTCTACGCCTTCCCCAAGTTCGACCTGGGGCTAGACTCCATCAAGGTGGCCGACATGTTGCTGGAGAAGGCGAGGGTAGCGGGCACGCCCGGCTCCGCCTTCGGTGCGGCGGGTGAGGGCCACGTGCGCTTCTCCTTCGCGACGTCGCCCGAGGTGCTGGAGACGGCGGCGAAGCGGATAAGGGAGATGCTAAGCTAGTCAGTATCGGAGACAGGATCGCCGGCAGGAGCCGGCTCCTACGGGACACACACCCCCTCTCGACGCCGAAAGGGCCGGGAGGGGGCTCCTCGTTTGCCCGTAGGGTTTTCGCAGTTTATAATGTACCAATATGGTAAATACGCGACATGCCGCGGCTACCCTGAGGTTGCCCTTGGATAGGATCCGGGCGCTCGCCGCCCGCACCACGCTCTTCTACCGAATACTGATCGCCAGCTCGGCCATCGTTCTGATCGGCGCCGTGGTGGGGACATGGGTGGTGCGGGCTCTCCCGGAGCAGTTCCCCCTCGACCTCATCGCCGGCTTCGTCCTGGGTGGGGTGAGCCTCCACGTGATCGCCAACTTCTGGATCCTGAAGGCGGCCATGAAGCCGCTGGAATCCCTCCAAAAAACTGTGGATGAGGTGTACTATCAGGGCAACCTGAAGGCCCGGGCCGTGCCCGAGCCCATGGGCGATCCCGCCACCAACCGGCTGGCCGAGGCCCTGAACAGCATGTTGGAGCGGCTCCAGGACAACCAGTCGGAGCTCCAGCGACTGCCGGCTCGGGTGCTGAGCGCCCAGGAGGAGGAGCGCAAGAGGATCGCCCGGGAGCTCCACGACGAGACCAGCCAGGCCCTCACCTCGGTGATCGTCGGGCTGAAGGCGCTGGAGAAGCCCGGCAGACAGTGCGAGATCCAGGACCGGGTTGCCGAGCTGCGGGCCACCGTCGCCGAGACCCTGGAGGCGGTTCACCGGATGGCGGTGGAGCTGCGCCCCAGCGCCCTGGACGAGCTGGGCCTCCTCCCTGCCCTGCGGGGCTACGCCAAGGAGTACAGCCGGCAACACGGGATCCAGGTGGGCCTCCAGGTCTCCGGCTTGAAGGGGAGACTGCCCTCCGAGGTGGAGGTGGCCATCTACAGGGTGGTGCAGGAGGCTTTGACCAACGCGGCCAAGTACTCCGAGGCCTCGCAGGTGGCCGTGAAGCTGAGCGTGGAGGGCTCCACCCTGACGGCCACCGTGCGGGACCAGGGCCGGGGCTTCGACCTGAACCGGGTGCAGCAGTCGAAAGACGGGGGGCTGGGCCTCTTCGGCATGAGGGAAAGGGTGTCCCTGCTCTCGGGCCAACTGGAGATCCTGTCCGCCCCCAGGGCCGGAACCACCATCGTGGCTCGGGTGCCCCTGGGCGGAGTTGCTGAGAAGGTGAAGGGGTGATGCGGAAGATTCGGCTGCTACTGGTCGACGACCACGCAGTGCTGAGGGCGGGGCTGCGAACCCTGCTGAACGCCGAGCCCGACATGGAGGTAGTGGGGGATGCCGCCGACGGGAGCCAGGCCCTCGGCCAGGTGTCCCGACTGCGCCTGGATGTGGTTCTCATGGACATCACCATGCCGGTGATGAACGGGCTAGAGGCAACCCGGCAGATCCGCAAGCTGTACCCCGACGTCAAGGTGCTGGTCCTGACCATGCACGACAGCGAGGAGTATCTCTTCCAGACGCTCCAGGCGGGCGGGTCGGGCTACGTCCCCAAGAAGGCGGCCGACACCGACCTGATCAGCGCCATCAGGGTGGTGCATTCGGGCGATACCTTCCTCTATCCGACTGCGGCTCGAAGGCTGATCCAGGATTACGTCGAGCAGGTGGACGCCGGCCGCGAGGCGGAGAGCTTCGGCCGCCTCACGGAGCGGGAGAAGCAGGTGCTGAAGCTGATGGCCGAGGGCTACACCAACCTGGAGATCGCGAATCTGCTGGTGATCAGCGTGAAGACGGTGGAGACCCATCGGGCACGCATCATGGAGAAGCTGGGGTTCCGCACCCGCGCCGAGCTGGTGCGCTACGCCATCAGCCGCGGGATGCTGGAGATAGGGGCATAGGCTCCAACTGAACGATCGCCTCGTAGAAGCCGGCGCACAAGCCGTGGCGGCTCAGCACCCCCGGCACCACCCGGTTGATGCCCACTCCGAACTTGAGCCATCCCCCCTGATCGCACTGGAGGACTCCCCTGCCCAGTGTGGCATCCAGAACCACCCGACCTTCCACCCGCCCCTCGCCGGCCGCCATGGCGATCCCATCGCCCTCCACGAGACCCAGCCCCGCAGCATCCAGGGGGTTCATCCGCACCGGCAGCGTCTTCCCCTGATCCTCGGGCAGGATCTGGGAGTGGATGGAGCCCTCCGGGTGGCCGGAGATCAAGACGAAGCTCCCGTCGCGGGCGGAGGAGGGGTTGGGAGGCACCTCCGAGGTGAAGCGGAATCGCCCGGAGGGGGTGGGGAACACCCGACTCTGGAAGGGCACCGTGGGCGCCGTGGGATGGCGTAGGGGCCCCTCCCGCAGCCTCTCCAGGGTAATCCCCAGGGGTTGCAGAGGAGCGGCCAACCGCCTCAGCCACTCGGTGGCGGTCCCCTCCATTCCCGCGAGGCCCAGCCTCTCCGCCAACCCCTGGAAGATCTGCAGATCGGTCCTGGCCTCCCCCAGCGGCCCGATGATCGGGTTCACCGGACCCAGCCACTGATGGCCGTAGCTCCCCACCAGGTCCTCCTCCTCGAAGGGGGAGGTGGTGGGCAGGAAGAGGTAGGCCAGATCGGCGGTGTCGGTCAGGAAGGAGTCGATCACCACCACGAACTCGGTCCGGGCGAAGGCCTCCCGCACCTTCAGGCTGTGTGGGGCCTGATTGGCCGGATTGGCTCCGGTGACGAAGATCATCTTGACGGGCGGGTCCTGCGCCTCGAGGATCCCCTCGCCCAGGGTGGCCTTGGGGATTCCCCGCGACACCCTGGCGGCCTCGGGAGCCTTCAGATCCCAATCCCAGTACTCCCGCTCCTCCATGCCGTGGTTGACGCCGCCGCCGGGGACGCCGATATTGCCGGTCAGGGCCACGATAGCATCCACCAGCCGGTAGATCTCGGCCCCGAACTCCCGCCGCTGCAGCCCCCACCCGGTCCAGATGGCCGCCGGCTTGAGGGTGCCGAACATCGACGCCAGCCGCCGGATCTCCTCCAGGGGAATGCCGCACTGGGCGGCCAGCCAGGGCAGGGGGAAGGACTCCAGGGCAGCATGGTACTCGGCGAAGCCTTCCGTGTGCCGCTCGACGAAACCCCGGTCCACCGCCCCCGATTCCAGCAGCAGCTTCCCGATGGCGGCCGCGAGGTAGCCGTCGGAGCCTGGGATCGGCTGGTAATGGAGATCGCACAGCTCGGCGCTCCTGGTGCGCACGGGATCGATCAGCACCAGGGTAGCGCCCTTCGCCCTAGCCGCCTTGAGGAAGGGCACCAGGTGAACGTTGGTGGCCATGGGGTTGCGGCCCCAGAGGATCACCATCCGGCTGTTGGGGATGTCCACCGGCTCGTGGGCGGTGCGATAGCCGAAATCCATGGTCTGCCCGGCGATGCCGGCGCCGCCGCAGAGCGTTCCTGATGCCGCCGTAACCCCACCGAGGAGGTTGAAGAACCGCGCGTTCAGCATCTTCAGGGCGGCCATGGAGCCGTTGTCCTGGTAGTGCATGAGGGAGAGGGTGCCGTAGCGATCCCGGTACTCGGCGATCTTACCGGCCGCCAGATCCAGTGCCTCGTCCCAGGAGACCCGCTCCCAGCCACCGTCGACCCTCTTCATGGGATGGAGGATCCGGTTGGGGGAGTAGACCCGCCGGACGTAGTCCCGGGAGCGGCGGCAGAGGAAGCCGCGGGTAACCGGATGATCGGGATTGCCCTTGAGGGCCACCAGCCGCCCGTCTCGAACGGTAGCCAGGATGCTGCAGCCGTCGGGGCAGTCCCTCGTGCAGGTGGTGACGACGGTCTTCTCAACAGGGCCGCTCACGAGCACCTCCGAAGCCAGGAACCGAGGGGCAAAAGAGAACACCGCACAGTGGCAAGCTTCAAACAGCAAACGGATTATAGCAGCAATTCGCTGCCAGGTACGGGCAAGATGATGGGAAGGAAAGAGAGAGTTTCCCGCCCAGGGACGGTCGTCTCTAGTTGGCCTCATCAACGCAGACGGTGCCGACAGGCATGGATCCACCGAAGTTGGGCACCGCATCGATCTGAGCACAAGAGCCTTGAGGGTCTTACGGGCCCGGGGTATTGACACGGCCTTCCCGGCACAATAGGATTTGCGTACTGTGATCTGACCACCTGATAATAGGGAATCTTGATAACCACTCGTATCCCCACCTAATCAGCCGATAGCAGGTGCCGCATGGGCAACCATCCCTATGAGAAACTCACCAAGACCCGCCTATCGGAGCAGATTGCCGGCCGACTCGAATCGCTCATCCTGAGCAATGAGCTAAGGCCAGGTGACAAGCTCCCGGCGGAAAAGGAGCTAGCCGAGCGTTTCGGCGTGAGTCGCGCCGCGGCACGGGAATCGATCAAACTCCTGGAAGAGCGCAAGCTGGTGGAGTCCCGTGCGGGTCTGGGCGCTTTCGTGACCTCCCCTGGGATGGCCAACGTCACCTCCTCGCTTCATGTCGCATACCGTCTGCAAGACTGCAGCTATCAACAGCTGCACGAAGCTCGTTGGCATCTGGAATCGCTCGTGACCAGGTTGGCCGCGGAGCGAGCCACAGCCAAGGACGTGGCAACGATGGAAGAGGCGCTGGCGAGAATGGATGCAACTGTCGACGATCCGCCAAGTTTTCTCCCAGCCGACATGGAGTTCCATACCGCTCTGGCTGCCGCCACTCAGAACCCACTCTTCGTCGTAATGACGCGTCCCCTCATCGACATGCTTCAGTACGTAAGCGCAGCATCTCTCCCCGCGGGCGGTAGGTCAGAGCGACACCAGTACCATCGACGGCTGTTGGACTGCATCAAGAACAAGGATGCTACCGGAGCTGTCGACGCAATACAGCGTCAATTGGATCTGTCCAGGTGTGCGATGGAGAAGGCTATGGGCGCTGGCCAGCCCATAGCGGACAGCGTGCAGGACTCGCCTCAATAAGGGTGGGACAGCACGAGAAGGCCCGCTACTGCCCCGACAAGAGCTGTCGCCGATTTGAGAGCTGACGATGCAAATAGCCGAAGTGGGAGGGCCAACAACAATCCATGTTGCCGAAGTCCCGGATGATATCGGTTCTACAGCACCAGGAACCCGATCGCGTTCCCATCGGTGAGCAGGGCGTGGACTGGGAGATCACCGACCGGGCCCTGGGAGTCCAAACCCTCTACCGAGCCAAATGGCGCAGCTACACCGCCCTTTGGCAGGGGCGGCGAGACGAGATCGCCGAGAGCCACTGGCGTGATCTGATCGGCCTGACCAGGAAGTTCGAGTGGGACTTCGTGGTGGTCCCCACAGTTCCGGCCAAGAGGGAGAGCTACTTCAAGCCAGAGATGCTGGGCGAATACAGTTGGCGGGACGAAAGAGAACGGGTCTGGAAGTACTCTCCGGACTCCGGCGGCCACGCCATGGTGGTGGAGCACCCGCCTTTGGCTATCGATGACCTGCCAGACCCTGAGAAGCCCGTCACCCTGGAGAGCTCGGAGTTCGAAGCCATGGAGCGGGTCGTGGAGGAACTGGGTAGCACCCACTTCATCGTCGGTCGGGCCCCGGACGGAACCTTCCCCTGGGAGGACACCGTCGGGATGGAAGCCTATCTGATGAAGATGATCGACGACCCGGAGTTCGTCCGTAAGGCCGTCGCCTCTGCCCTCCAACGATCCATCGCCTACATCAAGGCTGCCGCTGCTGTGGGAGTGGATGCCATCATCACCGGAACCGACTACTGCGATAACCGAGGCCCCCTGATGGGCCCGCACCTCTTCCACGAGTTCGTCTTCCCCGCCCTGGCCGCCACCGTCAAGGCGGCCCACGACGAAGGTCTCTTCTTCATCAAGCACACCGACGGCTACCTCTGGCCCATTCTGGACGATTTCGTCGCGGCAGGGGTCGACGGCTGGCAGGGGATCCAACCGCGCATCGGCATGGATCTGAGGCTCCTGAAGGAGAAGTACGGTGACAAGCTTACCTTCTTCGGTGGCGTCAACTGCGAGACGCTGACTCTGGGCACCCCCCACCAGACCGGGGAAGAGGTGAAATACGCCATCCAAACCGCCGCCGCCAGCGGCGGGCTCGTGATCACCTCCGGCAACACCCTAATGCCCGGCACCAGGTACGAGAACTACGAGGCGATGCTGGCCGCCACCAGAAGGTACGGCCAGTACCCGATCCAGGGCTAGAGACCGTCAGCGAACGACGTCGACATGCAGTCTCTACGGCGTTGGCAGGGGACTAGGATCCGACCGATCCGGCAACACGGGCAACGTCGGGTCTCAGCGTAGATGGTCCCGGTAGCTTTCCCAGGGCGAGCGCACTCAAAACAATGCTGAGCGTGGGGAGGGAACATGTCTAGCAACAGCGACAGTCGCATCGATCGGCGCCGATTCTTGAAGATGATCGGTGCTGCAGGCGGGGCAACTGCCCTGGGCAGCCTGGCAGTAGCCTGCGGATCATCCCAATCGGCTGCACCGGCGAAACCCGCCGACTCGTCGTCGGCCAAACCGGCGGGGACCCAGGCGCCCGCCTCCTCGAACCCAGCACCAGCGGGCAAGGGTAAGGTTGCCCGCATGGCGGCCATATTCCCGCCGACGGGTGCGGCAGCCAACGCCGCCACCGAGTTCACCAAGTGGATCGCCGACAAGACAAAGGGCGAATTGACGGTGCAGGTTTTCCCAGGCGGCCAGCTAGGCGCGGAGCGCGACATGGTGGAGTCCGTGCAGCTTGGCTCTGTGGAGATCGGGGTCTTCGGCCTCTACCCGGCCATGAACATCACCCCCGAGTGGGGCGGGGTGCTGGGCGTGCCCTATCTGTTCCGAGACCAGGATCACTTCCGCAAGGTGCTGGACGGCCCCATCGGCAAGCCCATGAGGGATGCCCTGGTGGAGCGCAAGGGCATTCACCACATCGTGTTTACCAACCGCGGCCCCCGATACCTGACCAGCAACCACGCTGTAACTACACCCGCTGACTTGAAGGATATCAAGATGCGGGTCCCCGAGATCGACGTCTACATGGCCGCTTGGAAGATGTTGGGAGCCACGGTGACCCCCATGGCCATCACGGAAATCTTCATGGCCCTCAAGCAAGGCACCATCAACGGCCAGGAGAGCAACTACGAAACCATCTATAACAACTCCTTCTTCGAGGTTCAGAAGTACCTCAATCTGACCGGCCACACTCGGGACGCCTACGACATTGCCGTCAGTGAGAAGTGGTTCAAGACCCTGTCCCCTGACCTCCAGAAGACCCTGACTGAGGGGCTGATGGAGATGGGCAAGCTGCAAGACAAGCTGCAGGAGCAGGACGAGGCCGGATACGAGTCGAAGCTGAAGGAGAAGGGGATGACCTTCCATCAGGTCGAGATCCCCAAGTTCCAAGAGGCCTTGAAGGATCTGCCGAAGCAGTTCACCTCGAAGTGGAAGGCCGGCTTCTACGACGAGGTAGCGAACCTGAAGTAGTGCTTCTCGGGGCCGGGGTTGGCTGCAGTTAACCCCGGCCATCTTCATCCCTGTTCTAAGGAGGTGGCTCCTTGTCCCGGCCTCTCAAGATGCTCGATCGAGTGTTGTTCTCTCTCGTCGGCCTGCTCATGGCGGTGATGGTAGTGGACGTCACGATCCAGGTGGTCTTCCGATACGTAGTCCACGACTCCCCTGTGTGGACCGAGGAGTTGGCCCGCTACGTCTTTGCCTGGCAGATATATCTGGCCACAGGGCTGGCATTTGGACGAGGGTCCCACATCCTGGTCGACGCCGTGATGCTCCTGGTACGGGGCCCGGCGCAGCGGTTCCTGATGATCGCGGGCAACGCCGTGACCCTGGTCTTCCTGGTTGTACTGGTGTGGCAGGGAACAAACATGGCCTTAGTGACCTCCGACACTTACACCGCAGCCATGGTACTCAACATGGGCTTGGTATACGCGGCGCTGCCCGTTACTGCGGCCATTGGGGCTCTGTACCAACTGGCCCGACTGGTCCAGTTGATACGAGGGGTTTTCCCCGAAACCGGCGCAGACCAGCCCTTGGTGGTGGATTAGCCATGCTAGTCACTATGATGGTCATTCTAATTGTCATGTTTGCCCTGGGGGTACCCATCGCCATATCCATGGGCGTCGCCGGGTTTGTGGGCATCCTGCTAACCGGCAACATCCCCTTGGAGGTAACCGCCCAACGGTTCATGACCGGAGTGGATTCCTTCCCACTGCTGGCAGTGCCCTTCTTCATCCTCGCTGGAGCTCTGATGAACGCAGGTGGGGTCACCGAGCGGCTGGTGCGACTGGCCAATGCCCTCGTGGGACACCTAACCGGTGGTCTGGGCCACGTGGTGGTGGTAACCAACATGATCATGGCGGGCATGTCGGGTTCCGCCAGCGCTGACGCCGCCGGCACCGGCGCCGTGCTGATCCCCTCCATGGTCCGCGCCGGGTTCGCTCCCAACTTCTCAGCGGCCGTGACCGCCTCAGCCTCCACCATCGGCCCCATCATCCCCCCCAGCATCCCCTTCGTGATGTACGGGGTGTTGGCCAGCGTTTCCATCGGCCGGCTCTTCCTGGGTGGCGCCATCCCGGGCGTCCTCATGGGGATATACCTGATGGTAGTGGTCTATCTCATCTCCAAGAAACGCGGCTACGCCCGGGGTCAGAAGGCCACCTGCGGGAGCCTCACCAAGGCTTTCTGGGAGGGTTTGCCAGCACTGATGCTGCCCGTGATCATCCTGTGGGGCATCGTTGGGGGCGTCGTTACCCCCACCGAGGCTGCGGTGTTGGCGGTGCTCTGGGCCCTCTTCCTGGGACTCTTTGTGTACCGCGAACTCACCCTCGCCTCTATGCACCAGGTCTTCGGCGAGGCGGCGCTGACCACCGGCGCCATCATGTTCATCGTGGCCGCTTCCCAACTATTGGCGTGGATGCTGACCCGGGAGCAGGCGGGCCCCCTGCTGGTCAACTCCGTCACCTCTATCACCACCGACCCAAAGCTGGTGCTGCTGGCAATCAACATCATCCTGCTGATCCTGGGCTGCTTCCTGGAGACCCTCTCCATCATGATCATCCTGGTGCCGGTGCTGATGCCCCTCATCCACAACGTGGGCATAGACCCGGTGCACTTCGGCGTGGTGCTCACCCTGAACCTGATGATCGGCCTCATCACGCCTCCTGTAGGGATGGCAATGTTCATCGCATGCAGCATCGCGAAGATCAAGGTGATCGACTTTGCCAAGGAAATCGTGCCCTTCATGGTTGCCCTGATCCTAGTGCTTCTAGCCATCACCTACATCCCCGATCTGGTGCTCTTCCTACCGAATCTGCTGATGGGGAATTGACCTGGCTGCCAGCAGCAACCCCGTCCATTCAGGTTGCGGAAAGATTACCGATGCGCTCTGTCGACGGAAGCCCTCAGGCTGCGCCTGAGGGCTTCCGCTGACCCCCAACAATCTCCTCATCGTCTGGACATCGACCCATCTCCGGCAGAAACACGGCGCCAACCCACTTCTCGATGGTCGTTGACACCCCTCTTTCCCCTCTGCTATGATCGCCTTCAAGAATCGAATAGAGTGGTGTGGAGCCCGGGTGATCGGGCTCCAGGGGAAGTCCGGTGCGAGTCCGGCGCTGTCCCGCAACTGTGAAGGGCCCTGAGGGCCCCAAGCCAGGAACCCGCCACGACTGTGATGCCGTAGACCTCCGAGAGAGAGGGCGCAGGCTGGAGATGCCATCTAGAGCGCTCCATCCCTTGTCACCGACTCTGCGGGACAAGGTTTTTTGTTCCACCTCCTCGGACATGCGGCTCCGCAGACAGTACCCGAGGAGGTGAATCTTGCGTTCCGTCTCAGCGTGCGCCCTGGCTGTCCTGGCGATACTGGCCTCCGCCTGCAGCTCAACCCAGGCTGCCCCGCAACCCCAGCCCACCGTCCCCGCGGTCTCCAGCCCGGCTGCCTCGACCTTCCCTATGACACTCACCGACGATGCCGGCCGGAAGGTGACCCTGCCCAAGGAGCCGCGGCGGATCGTATCTCTCGCCTCCAGCAACACGGAGATCCTCTTCGCCCTGGGGCTGGGGGATAGGGTGGTGGGAGTCGATCAATACTCCGATTTCCCCCCTGCGGCCAAGGAGAAGCCCCAGGTAGGGAGCTTCGTGAAGCCGGAGATGGAGAAGATCCTCGCCCTGGAGCCCGACCTGGTGCTCGGCACCGAGATGCACGTCAAAACCACCCTGCCCGAGCTGGAGAAGCGCGGGCTGACCACCATGATCGTGACCCCCAAGGGTGTCAGGGCCGTACTGGAGGGCATCAAGCTGCTCGGCCAGGCCACCGGCCGGCAGAAGGAGGCCGAGACCCTGGTCGGAACCATGGGGAACCGGATAGCCTCCGTGGAGGCCCGGTGGAAGGGGGCTACCCCGGTTCGGACCTTCTTCGAGCTCTCCCCGGAGCTTTACACCGCCGGACCCGGCACCTTCGTCGACGACATGGTCCGCGCGGCGGGAGGGAGCAACGTCGCCGCCGACGCCGGCAAGGAGTGGCCGCAGCTGAACCAGGAATCGCTGTTCCTGGCGGACCCCGAGGTGATCCTGCTGGCCGACCACGGCTCGGCCGGTGGCCAGTCGCCCCAATCGGTGGCAGCGAGGCCGGGGTGGCAGCAGGTCACCGCGGTGAAAACCGGCCGCATCTTCGAGATCGACCCGAACCTCACCAATCGGGCGGGACCGCGGGTGGTGGACGGACTGGAGATGATCGCCAGCAGGCTTCACCACGGGAAACCGTAGGGGGAGATAGCCGAGGAATGGTGGAGGTCGCCGCGGCGAAGGTCGGAGTAACCGGAAAGAGAAGGGTGTACAGCGTTGGGCGCTACGGCGTCGCCCTCGCCGCGCTCCTGATGGCTTCGGCCGCCGGGGTGATGGTGGGGAAAGCCCGCCTGGACCCGGGCACGGTGCTGGCCATCCTGCTGTCCAGGCTCCCCTTCACCGACTTCACCCCCTGGTGGCCGGCCAGCTTCGAGGCCATCCTGCTGGAGGTGAGGCTCCCCAGGATAGTCATGGGCGGCCTGGCAGGAGCTGGCCTGTCGGTGGCGGGAGCCACCTATCAGGGGCTGTTCCGCAACCCCCTGGCGGATCCCTACCTGGTAGGGGTCGCCGCGGGGGCCGGGCTTGGGGCGGCCCTTGCCATGGCGATGCCGCTCCCCCCGGGTCTCTACTCCCTGGGGGTGGTCCAACTGGCCGCCTTCCTCAGCGCGCTGCTCACGGTGGGGCTGGTTTACTCCCTGGCCAGGGTCGGTCGATCCACGCCGGTCACGACCCTGTTGCTGGCGGGGGTTGCCGTCGGCTCCCTGGCCAGCGCCGCCACCTCCTTCGTCATGTACTCTCAGGGGGACAAGATACCGGTCATCTACGCCTGGATGCTGGGCGGCTTCAACATCACGGGCTGGCAGCAGGTGACGCTGGCGGCGCCCCCGGTGGTAGCTGCGGCCCTGGTGCTCTCCCTCCTGGGAGGGGTCGCCAACGTGCTGCAGCTGGACGAGGACCAGGCCCGCTCCCTGGGGGTCAACGTGGAGCTGGTGAAGGTGGTGCTGATCGTGTGCGCCACCCTGGCCACGGCGGCGGCGGTGGCCAGGGTGGGGCTGATCGGCTTCGTGGGGCTGGTGGTCCCCCACGCCGTGCGGCTGCTGTGGGGCCCCGACTACCGCTCGGTGATACCCCTGAGCGCCCTGCTGGGCGCCGCCTTCCTGGTGACGGCGGACGCCGCGGCGAGGCTCCTGCCCGGCCCCCAGGAAGTGCCGGTGGGGGTGGTGACCGCCTTCTGCGGGGCCCCCTTCTTCCTGTTCCTGCTGCGGCGGCAAAAGAGGTCGGTGTTCTGATGGAAAGCTCCCTGTCTCTGGATAAGATCGCCTTTCGGTTCGAGGACGCCCCGGTCCTCCAGGGGGTATCCCTGGAGCTGTCGCCGGGCTCCCTGCTGGGGTTGGTCGGACCCAACGGGTCGGGCAAGACCACGCTCCTTCGGCTGGCGGCGGGTCTGCTGAAGCCGACCAGGGGAAGGGTGATCCTGGACGGCGAGCCGATGGAGAGGATGAGCCGCAGCGAGATCGCCCGCCGCCTCGCCCTGCTGCCCCAGAACCCCAACCTGCCCCCCTCCTTCACCGCCTGGGAGGTGGTGATGATGGGGCGGACCCCCTTCCTCGGCTTTCTGTCGAGGGAGGGAGCCGCCGATCGGGCCATCGTGGGGCGGGCCATGGAGATGGCTCGCTGCCGCCACCTGGCCGAGCGGCGGATGGAGGAGCTCTCGGGGGGCGAGCGGCAGCGGGTGATCATGGCCAGGGCCCTGGCCCAGCAGCCCGAGGTGCTGCTGCTGGACGAGCCCACCACCCACATGGACCTGCAACACCAGATAGCCGTGGTCGAGCTGGTGGCGGAGCTGGTCCGAGGCGGATTGGCCGCCCTGGGCGTCTTCCACGACCTGAACCTGGCGGCCTGCTACTGCACCCGCCTGGCGGTGCTCTCCCAGGGGCGGCTGGTGGCGGTGGGGACGCCGGAGGAGGTGCTCACACCCGAGCTGCTCTCCGAGGTGTTCCAGGTCGAGCTGTGCCTGACCTCCCACCCGGAGGGAGGGATGCCGGCGGTGTTGCCGCCGGGGCCGCGGGGAAACGGCCAGGCTCGGTTGAGCCCACGCGAGGTCGCCGATCTGCCCGGCATCGGCCCTCACCCCGACCCTCTCCCAGGGGGAGAGGGGGTCGTCGAGTCACCTCTCCCAGAGGGAGACGGTCGTGGGGTGTGTGAGATGGACGGGAATCCCGAGCGTGGCAGACTGAGATGCTCGGTAAACTAGGGCTGCGCCTGGCGCGGGGGATAACGGCGCCCCTGGTGGCGGTCGGGTTTCTCACGGTGATCCCGGTCCCGCTGCCCCGCGCCCTGGCCCTCGGACCCATGGGCTGGCCCGTCGCCTCTTTCCCGCTGGTGGGAGCGGCCATCGGCGGGTTGGTGGGAGCGATGGGACTGCTGGCGGCGCCCTGGTTCCCCCCTTCGGTGCAGGCAGCCCTGATGGTGGCCACGTCGCTGGCGGTGACCGGGGCACTCCACCTGGACGCGCTGATGGACAGCTTCGACGGGCTGTTCGGGGGGAAGGACCCCACCGGCCGCATGACCATCATGCGGGACAGCCGGGTGGGAAGCTACGGGATCGCGGCGGCGGGATCACTCCTGCTGGTCGAGTACGCGACCCTGGCTTCGTTGCCGCCGGAGATCCGGGTCCAGGCATTGGTGGTGGCGGGGGCACTCTCGCGGGGAGTCATGTCGCTGACCCTGGCCGCGTTCCCAGCCGCCAGCTCAAAGGGATTGGCGGCTGGGCTGAAGCCCTATCTGCGTTGGTACCATCCCGCCACCACGGTCCTGGTGGTTGCCGCCATCGCGGTCGGGCTGCTGGAGTGGGTCGGTCTGTGGGCGGTAGCGATGGGCGGGGCACTGCTCTTCCTGGGTGGGCGGCTGGCCGTCGCGAAGATAGGTGGGGTCACCGGGGACGTCTGCGGCGGGTTGGGCCAGGTGGTGGAGGCCGCAACCCTGCTGGCATGCCTGGGGGTGATAAGGTGATGGCCACAAACAGAGGCAAGGTGATCGCCCTGGCGGTCGCCCTGGATCTGCTGATGGGCGAGCCGCCGGAGCGGTGGCACCCGGTCGTGGGGATGGGACGCCTGGTGGAGAAGCTGGAGAGGAGCTCACCCCGAGAGGGGCGAGCCCGACAGCTCCTCTACGGTGGCGCGATGGAGGCGGCCTCCCTGGCCGCCGCCCTGCTGCCGGCCTGGCTGCTGGAGCGGCTCCTTCCCTCCGGCTCGGCCCTCGAGACCGTGGCCCTGGCCCTGGCCCTGAAGCCCACCTTCGCCCTGAGGGCGCTGTTCCAGTTCACGGACCGGGTGACGCGGACCCTGGAAAGGGGAGACCTCCCGGAGGCTCGACGCGCGGTTGGGGCGATAGTGAGCCGCGACGTCGGGAGGCTGGACGAAGCGGGGGTGGCGGCCGCGGCGGTGGAATCCCTCGCGGAGAACGCCAGCGACTCGGTGGTGGCCCCCCTCCTCTACTACACGCTCTTCGGCCTTCCGGGGGCCTATCTCTATCGCATGGCCAACACCCTCGACGCCATGGTGGGCTACAGGGGCCGGTACGAGTATCTGGGCAAGGTGGCCGCACGGGTGGACGACGCCCTCAACCTGATACCTTCGCGGCTGTCGGCCATGGCCACGGCGGCGAGCTGCTGGGTTGCCGGAGGCTCCCCCCGCTGGGCCTGGCGGGGAGCGCTCCAGGACTCGTCCCAGACCGCCAGCCCCAACGCGGGCTGGCCCATGGCCGCGGTGGCGGGGGCTCTCGACCTGCGGCTGGAGAAGATCGATCACTACATCCTCAATGCCGGGGGGCGGCTGCCGGCCGCAAGCGACCTGTCCACGGCTCGAAGGGTGGTGGGCGCGAGCCTTGCGGCCGCCATGCTGGGGATGATCCTGATAGCAGGAGGGTTGCGACGTGGGACTCGAAGTTAGAAGCCATCTCCACAACGTTCAGCCATGCCCTCACGGCTCCTTCTCCTATCGGGAGAGCGCGGAGCGGGGGATACCCAGGGAGGGAGTGCTGGATTTCAGCGCAAGCTGCAACCCCCTGGGACCGGCACCGGGTGTTCTGGCCGCCCTGCGCCAACTCCAGGTGGGGCGGTACCCCGACGACGAATCGGCAGAGCTGCGGGGAGCCCTGGCGCGATCCATCGGCCTGGACCCAGGGTGGGTGATCGCGGGGAACGGCTCCGTGGAGCTGATGTGGATGCTGGCTACCGCCTACCTGGACCCGGGGGACCAGGTGCTGGTCTCGGGACCCACCTTCGGGGAGTACGCACGGGCCTGCCAGGTGGCGGGAGCCACCGTGGAGACGGTGCTGGCCAGCGAGAAGGCCCGCTTCCAGCCCGATCTGGCGGGGCTGATCCATCGGATCGGGGCCCTACGGCCGAAGCTGGCCTTCCTGTGCAACCCCAACAACCCCACGGGACAGCTTCTCCCCGCTCAGGCCATCTCTCAGCTGCTGGAGGCGTGCGAGGAGACGCTGCTGGTGGTGGACGAGGCCTACGTGCCATTCTGCCAGTCCTCGCCCAATCTCGTCCCCTACCTGCCGACGGGCAGGCTGCTGCTGCTCAGGTCGATGACCAAGGACCACGCGCTGGCCGGGCTGCGGCTGGGCTACGCCGTCGGCCGCCCCGACCTGATCGAGTGGCTGGATCGGGTCCGGCCCCCCTGGAACGTCAACGTCGCGGCCCAGGTCGCCGGCATCGCCGCGCTGCAGGAGAGGCGGTACCTGGAGGACTCCCGCCGGGTGGTGGACGAGGGTCGCAGGCTACTCTCCGATCAACTGACCAAGCTGGGGCTGAGGGTGATCCCCTCCGTCGCCAACTTCCTGCTGGTCCGGGTGGGGCGGGGAGCCAGCTTCCGGGCGGCGCTGCTGGAGCACGGGATCTGCGTGCGCGATTGCACCTCCTTCGGGCTACCGGCCTACGTCAGGATCGGCGTGCGGACGCTCCCGGAGTGCCGAAAGCTGCTGGATGCAGTTCGAGGGGTGCTGCAGGGTGACTGAGTACCTCCTGGTGAGGCACGCCACGGCGCGGTCCGGCCTGGCATCCGCCGGTTTGACCCCCCGAGGCAGGGCCGAGGCAGAGGCGCTGGCCCGGCGGCTGGGGGATTGGCCCTTCGACGCCATCTGGAGCAGCGACCTGGGGAGGGCAAACGAGACGGCGGAGATCCTGCTGGCCGGCAGAGAGGCCCCCGAACTGGTGCGGTCGCCGCTGCTGCGAGAGGTGGAGCCGCCCCCGGAGGGGCTGTTGGCCAGGGACCCGGCGGGGTACGCGGCCTGGGAGAAAGGGGTCACGACAGGGCTGGCCGAGCGGCTATCGGTATGGCTTCGGACGGCGGCGGAGGGTGGGCGGAACAGCCCTCACCCCGCCCCTCTCCCAGAGGGAGAGGGGATGGAAAACAACCGCACCGTCCTCGTCGTCTCCCACGCCGGCCCCCTGCGGGTGCTGATCTGCATCCTGCTGGGGCTGCCGCCGGAGGCTCACTGGTCCTTCCGCCTCGACTGCGCCTCCCTATCGGTGGTGCGACGAGGCGAAGGCATGGGAACGATCCTGCTGTTGAACGACCGCTGCCACCTGGGCAGCGTCCTGGGTCCCGTAGAGACGCGACATGTCGCGTCTCTACCAGGCCTGACTGCTGAGGACGCTGAGACCGCAGAGGCTGCTGTGAAGAGGGATCCTGTAGCATCGCCACTTGTGGGCGATGGGTACCCCATCGGGGACAAGCCCCGACGCTACGTTGACCGGGTACCCCATGGGAGGCTTCCGTGACCGCTAAAGTGCTGATGGTGCAGGGCACCAGCTCCTCGGTGGGCAAGAGCCTGCTGGTGGCAGGGCTGTGCCGGCTGCTGCGCCAGGAGGGCTACCGGGTGGCCCCCTTCAAGGCTCAGAACATGGCCCTGAACGCGGCCGTGACCGGGGAGGGGCTGGAGATCGGCCGGGCCCAGGCGGTCCAGGCCGAGGCCGCCGGCATCGAGGCCTCGGTGGATATGAACCCCCTGCTGCTGAAGCCGGAGGGGGACAGCCGCTGCCAGGTGGTGGTCCTCGGCCGCCCCCTGGAGAGCCTCGACGCCCGGGAGTACTACCGCGAGAGGGGCCGCTTCTGGACGACCATCCGCGACTCCCTGGAGCGGTTGCGAAGCCGGTACGACCTGGTCTTGATCGAGGGCGCGGGGAGCCCGGCCGAGATCAACCTGCGGGAAGGCGACCTGGTGAACATGAGGGTCGCCCTGCACGCCCAGGCTCCGGTGCTGCTGGTGGGGGACATCGACAGGGGAGGGGTGTTCGCCTCTCTGATAGGAACCATGGCGCTGCTGGAGCCCGAGGAGCGGGCGCTGGTGCGGGGCTTCGTGATCAACAAGTTCCGCGGGGACATCGCCCTGCTGGAACCGGGACTCCGCATGCTGGAGGAACGAACGAAGGTGCCAGTGCTGGGGGTGGTTCCATATCTGCACAACCTGCTGATCTCCGAGGAGGACTCGGCGGGTCTGGAGAGCGGCTCCACGGGCGCGAAGCTGCTGGACGTGGCCATCGTCCGGCTCCCCCGCATCGCCAACTTCGACGATTTCGACCTGCTGGGTGCCGAGCCCGCCGTCGGACTCCGCTACGTGAGCGATCCCTCGAAGCTGGGCCGGCCCGACCTGGTGATCCTGCCGGGCAGCAAGAGCACCGTCGCCGACCTCCAGTACCTGAGGGAGACGGGTCTGGCCCGCGCCATCATCGCCCTGGCTCGGAGCGGCACCCCCGTCCTGGGGATCTGTGGGGGGTATCAGATGCTGGGGGAGATGATCCTGGATCCGGAGGGGGTGGAGTCGGCGCAGCGGGAGACGGCCGGTCTGGGGTTGTTGCCCGCCGTCACCACCTTCGCCGCCGAGAAGCGCACCGTCAAGGTGTCGGCCCGGGTGCTGGACACGGCCGGGCCCTTCGCCCAGGCGGCCGGCCAGGGGATCGCCGCCTACGAGATCCACATGGGCTCCACGGTGCACGGTGGCGAGCCGATGTTCGAGCTGCGGGAAGGTGGGGAACTCCTTCGGGACGGCTGCGTGGCCGGCACGGGGCCGGTGATGGGGAGCTACCTCCACGGGCTTTTCGAGAACGAGAGCCTCAGGGCAGCGCTGGTCGACTGGCTGGCCGGCCGAAGGGGGATCCAGGCCCCCAAGGGTGAGGGAGCGGTCGCCGGCCGGGAGGCCGAGTACGACCGGCTGGCGGATTCCCTCCGCCGCCACCTGGAGATGGGGAGCCTCCTCCAAATCCTGGGGCTGAGGGGGTAGCCGATGGGGAGACTGGTGCTGATCCTGGGGGGAGCCCGCAGCGGCAAGAGCGCGATGGCGGAGCGCATGGCCGTGGAGATGGGGGGCAGGGTCACCTACCTCGCCACGGCCCAGCCGCTGGACGAGGAAATGAGGGGGCGGATCGAGAACCACCGGGCCGCGAGGCCCAAGGGGTGGCGCACCCTGGAGGAACCGCTGGAGCTGGCCGGTGCGGTGGAGAGGGCGGCGGCGGACAGCGACGTGGTGCTGGTGGACTGTCTGACCCTCTGGCTCTCCAACCAGCTCTGCCGGATCGAGGCACCGGAGTCCAGCCGGGAGTGGCACGCGGCCCTGGAGGATCTGGCCGGGCGGATGGAGCGGTCGACGTCCCGACTGCTGGAGGGCGTGCGCGCCGGCGAAGCGACGGCGCTGTTTGTCTCGAACGAGGTGGGGCTGGGGCTGGTGCCGCCGACACCCATGGGTCGGGCCTATCGCGACCTGCTGGGTGCGGTCAACCGGCGGCTGGCAGCGGAGGCAGACCAGGTGCTGCTGATGGTGGCCGGTCTGGCGGTGGACGTGAAGCGGCTGTCGGTGGGGCAACTGTGATGGGCGATAAGATACGCAGCCTGAAAGCGCGGGCAAAGCTGGAGACGGCGCGGCAGGCCCCTCCCGGCATCGGCACCGCCCACGTTCCCTGCACCTGCGGCGAACTGGTGCAGGGCGTCCTGGAGGGGGAGCCCTTCCTGGTCTCCTGCCCCATAGACCGGTACAGCCGGGTGCGAGTCTGCGTGGGGTCGCCCGGACAGCGTGGCGAAGTCGGGCTCAGCGGTCTCGACCAGGCCGTGGTAACGACCTCAGCCATTTCTGACCAACAGGGACGAACGACTGAAGTCGTTACTACAGGCGTCATGCCCGGCCCTTCGTCACCACGTACGACGCTTGCGGTTCACGGCGGTCGCGGACACGACAAAGCGCGGCTGGCGGCGGCGGCCACCCTCGCCCTGTTGGGATACCCCGAGGCCCCCTTCACCATGGAGGTCTCCCGCCCCCTGCCGCCCTCCAAGGGCTTTGGGACCAGCACGGCCGACGTGGTAGGAGCCATAGTGGCCGCGGCAGCCGCGGTGGAAGCCTCCCTCGATCCGGAGGAGGTGGCCCGGTTGGCGGCGGCCATAGAGCCCAGCGACAGCACCATGTTCCCAGGGTTGGCCTTCTTCAATCATCGCTCCGGTCGCCAGTGGGAGATCCTGGGCCCCAGCCCATCCCTGACGATAGCTGTCCTGGAATTCGAAGGGGACGTGGACACCCTGGACTACAACGCCCGGTTGGACCTGTCCGTCCTCCGCTCCATGGAGCCGGCCCACGCCACCGCCCTGGAGATGCTCTGGCGGGGACTGAAGACAGGCCAGCCGGAGCTGATAGGCCAGGCAGCCACCGCCAGCGCTCGGATCAACCAGCTGCTGCTGCCGAAACCGGAGCTGGAGGGGTTGATCTCCCTGGGAGAGCGGTTCGACGCCCTGGGTGTGTGCGTCGCCCACAGCGGGACGGCCGCAGGGGTGCTCTTCGGGTCCGGCGAGAGCCAGAGCGCCAGGAGGCTGTTGGCGGAGGCGAGGGGCAGCCTGAAGGGGCTCCAGGGGGGCTGGCTCTCTCGAATGGTGGGCGGGGGACCGAGGGTACTATCCGTAGTTGGCGAGTCACGCCAGGTGGTGAGCAGCCGATTTGAAAGAAAGGTGTTTCCAGTAGATTGAAAGAGACAGCAGAGATCCGGCGTCTGGTTGAATCTATCCGTCCTCTGGACGAGGCAGCCATGGCCGCGGCCCGGGAACGACAGGGCCAGCTGACCAAGCCGCAGGGGAGCCTGGGGAGGCTGGAGGAGCTGGCCGTCCAGCTGGCCGGCATCACCGGCCGTGAGCGGCCGCTCCTGCCGAGGAAGGCGGTGGTGGTGATGGCCGCCGACCACGGGGTAACCGCCGAAGGGGTCTCGGCCTTCCCATCGGAGGTGACCCCCCAGATGGTGCTGAACTTCCTGAGGGGAGGAGCCGCCATCAACGTCCTGTCCCGGAGGAGCGGCGCTCGGGTCGTGGTCGTGGACGTGGGCGTCGCCGCCGAGATGGCCCCTGAGGAGGGGCTGCTGCTTCGGAAGGTCGCCCCGGGAACCCGGAATCTGGCCGTCCAGCCCGCCATGACCCGAGAGGAGGCGGTGAAGGCCATCCAGGTGGGGATCGACGTGGTGGAGTCGGAGGTGGCGCAGGGACTCGACCTGGTGGCCACGGGCGACATGGGGATCGGCAACACGACCGCCTCCTCGGCCCTGGTGGCGATACTGACCGGCAGGCCGGTAGCCGAGGTGGCGGGTCGGGGCACCGGCATCGACGACGCAGGTCTGGCTCGAAAGATCAAGGCCATCGAGCAGGGCATCCGGGTCAACCGGCCCGATAGCTCGGATCCCCTGGACGTCCTGGCCAAGCTGGGCGGACTGGAGATCGCGGGGCTGGTGGGGGTGATCCTGGGGGGCGCGGCCCACCGGCTTCCGGTGGTGATCGACGGCTTCATCTCCGGGGCGGCGGCACTGGTCGCTGCCAGACTCTGCCCGGCGCTGCTGCCCTACCTGATCCCCTCCCACCAATCGGTGGAGGTGGGCCACCGGGTGCTGCTCCAGGATCTCGGGCTGCGGCCCCTCCTGAACTTAGAGATGCGGCTGGGCGAGGGAACCGGCGCGGCAATTGCCATGCACCTGATAGACGACGCTCTGGCTATCCAGAGCGAGATGGCCACCTTCGCGGAGGCAGGAGTCAGCGAGAAGGGCTGAGTCATGACAGAGGAAGTTCGTAGGCCAAGGACCAAGGGGCTCGTCATCGTCTTCACCGGCAACGGGAAGGGCAAGACCACCGCAGCCCTGGGCATGGCGCTCAGGGCTGCCGGCCACCACTTCAAGGTCGCCGTCGTCCAGTTCATCAAGGGCACCATGCGGTACGGGGAGCTGGAGGGGGCCAAGATGCTGGCCCCCTACGTCGACTGGGTCGTGAGCGGCCGAGGCTTCACCGCCGGGCGCTGGAACAAGGCAACCCCCGAGGAGCACCAGCAGGCGGCCAACGAGGCCCTCCGAGTGGCCCGGGAGAAGCTGCTGTCGGGGGAGTACAGGCTGGTCATCCTGGACGAGGTGCTGGGTGCGCTCAACGCCGGCCTGGTCTCCACGGAGCAGCTCCTCGAGCTGATTCGGGAGAAGCCCCCGGAAGTCCATCTGGTGCTGACGGGCAGGGGAGCCCCGCAGCAGATCATCGACGCCGCCGACCTGGTTACCGAGATGCGGCCGATCAAGCACCCCTACGAGCAGGGGATAGTGGGGCAGAAGGGCGTGGAGTTCTGATGGATTGCGGTATCCCCAGGCTGGTGATCGGCGGCACCTCCAGCGGTGTGGGGAAGACGACCTTCTCAATGGGACTCATGGCGGCCCTCCACCGCCGGGGGCTGAGGGTTCAGCCCTTCAAGGTGGGACCCGACTACATCGACCCCAGCTACCATCAGGCCGCAACGGGGGTTCCCTCCCGAAACCTGGACAGCTGGATGGTGCCCAGGGAGGCGCTGCTGGAGCTGCTCGCCCGGGCCTGTCGGGGAGCCGACGTGGCCGTCGTCGAGGGGGTCATGGGGGTCTTCGACGGCTTCAGCGGCCGGGAGGAAGCCGGCAGCACCGCCCAGATCGCCAAGTGGCTCAACGCCCCCGCGCTGTTGCTGATCAATGCCGGCAAGATGGCCCGCAGCGCGGGAGCCATGGCCCTGGGCTACGCCCGCTTCGATCCGGCCCTCAGGGTGGCGGGCTTCGTCCTGAACAACGTGGCCGGCGAAACCCACTACGGCTACGCTCGGGAGGCCATCGAGGCCACAGGGGTCGGACCGGTGTTGGGGTACCTGCCCAGGGACGCCCGGATGGTCCTGCCCGAGCGCCATCTGGGGCTGGTCCCCACCCCGGAGCGGGCACTGCCCGAGGGGTTCCTGGATAGGCTGGTGGGGCTGGTCGAGGCCCACCTGGACGTGGAGGCGATCCTGAAGATCGCGCGGTCGGCCGTCGGCTCTCAGCTATCAGCTATCAGCTATCAGCAGTCAGCAGCCGGCCCCGAGGGCGCAGTCCCCAGTCCCCAGCCCTCAGTCCTCGCCACTCAGTCCCCAGCCCTCAGTCCCCTCTTCCCCGCGGAGCTCGTGCAGACTAGGGCCACCATCGCCGTGGCCCAGGACGAGGCCTTCAACTTCTACTACCAGGATAACCTGGATCTGCTGGAGGCCCACGGCGCGAGGCTGCTCCCCTTCAGCCCTCTGCGGGACCGAGCGATACCTCCCGAAGCCGACGCCCTCTACCTGGGGGGTGGCTTCCCGGAGGTGCACGCCTCCAGGCTCTCGGCCAACGGCTCGATGCTGGAATCGGTGCGGCGAGCCGGCGAGGCGGGCATGCCCCTCTACGCCGAGTGCGGGGGGCTGATGTACCTGACCCAGGGGATAGTAGATGGCACGGGGACGCGCCACACGGCGGTGGGTCTGCTGCCAGGCTACTGCTCCATGGAGGGGAGCCGGCTCCACCTCGCCTACGTCGAGGTGAGCGCCCTGCGAGCCACCCCTCTGGGTCCGGCCGGGACCTTGGCCCGAGGCCACGAGTTCCACTGGTCCCGCTGGGAGGGGCTCGATCCGGACTCAGGGGCCTATCTGCTGACCAACCGGTCGAATCGGATCGAGGGGTACGCCCGGGGAAGCCTGCTGGCCTCCTTCGTCCACCTGCACTTCGGGGCCAACCCGGCCCTGGCCCCGGCCTTCGTGGAGAGCGCCCGCGCCTGGCGAATGGGAACGTGATGGGAACGTTATCGTAGGGGCGGTTCGCGAACCGCCCCTACAGCGAGGGCAACGCGAACCCTGGTCCCCGGTAGGGGCGGCCCCGTGTGGCCGCCTGGCGCCGGCAGAGGTACTGGGCACCCACACGGGGGTGCCCCTACAACCGAACCATCCCGACCTGATGTGCATCAGGCGTTCGGGCCACATCCTACATCCGGTTGCCCCTCAAGCCGCCCTCGATCTCCCCTGATCCCCCGGCGCCACCTCCCGCAACTCCTCCATCAGGTGGCTCGCCATCCGCGTGTCGAACCGTGTGATCTGCAACCCCTGGTACACGTCGATCAGGGCGAAGAGGAAACAGGCCATGAAGGCGACGATCCCCGCTATGAAGAGAGCCACCGTGAGGGCGCTGTACCCTCCGGTCAGCTCGAAGAGGACGTTGAACACCAGGCTGAGGCTGGTGGCACCGAAGAGAGACACCCCCAGGAAGGCGAACACCAGGGAGTTTCGCGTGTAGACACCCCTCTGGAGCCAACGATCCAGGAGGGCGTTTTGGATCTCCAACTGCCCCTGGACCCACCGGAGGCGGCCGGCGGGCATCGACTCTCCAACTTCGTGCAACTCCTCCGTCAGCTCCATCCGCCGGAAATTGATCCGGTAGGTCCGGTCCAGCACCACCGCGTGGCGGTTCTGCATGACCAGCGCTATCAGCCCCACGGCGCTGATCATGATCACCGGCACCAGAGTGGTCTGGATCAGAGCGGCCACCTGGCCCGGCTCCAGTGGGATCACGGCCACGCCCTCGCCTCCCTACCAGGTAGATAGTCTCGGTAGTGCCTGGCACGAGCCATACCAGAGACGGGGTGAGGAGGTGCCAGCACCCGCCTCCCGATGACCCGGCCTATCGGGACCGCACCCCCATGACGAACAACACCACGGCCGGGAGGGCCACGAAGAGCCTGGGGGTGAAACCGAGGCTGGAGAAGCTCAGGTGGAGTCCCTGGGCAACCGAAGGGATGACCTCCGGCAGCTGCACTGCCATCAGGTAGGCGCCCAACAAGAGGTAGTACAGGTCCTGGCGGTGGCGACGGCGCCCGAGGGACCAGACGCTGTAGAGCAGGATGGCAACGGCCAACAGAAAGAAAAGGCCGCTCCAGAAGGGGAGTCGAGAGAAGGACTGTAGCTCCGGTGGCAGCATGTTAGATCTTCTTCTACCCGAGCTTCTGCTGCTCTTTGGGGGCAGGCTTTAGCTCCGTCCGCTTGCCGGCCTTCACCATGCAGCTATCCAGCTTGTGGGGCACCACCCCCTGGACGGTCTTGGACGCGGCGATCAGGGCATCCAGGTCGATCCCCGTCTCCACCCCCATCTCCGTGAGCATGTTCACCAGATCCTCGGTGGCTACGTTCCCCGTGGCACCGGGGGCATAGGGGCATCCCCCCAAGCCGCCGACGGCGCCGTCGAAGCTGGTCATGCCCGCCTGCATGGCGGCTATCACGTTGGCCATGGCCATGTCCCGGGTGTTGTGCAGGTGCAGGGTCCAGGTCACGTCGGGAAATTTGTCCAGCAGGTGAGCGCAGCTGTCGTACATCTGGCGGGGATTCGCCACGCCGATGGTATCCCCAAGGCTCATGTGGGCGATCCCCATCTCCCGGTATCGCGTGATGATGCGATCCAGCTGCGCGATGGGCACCTCCCCCTCGAAGGGGCACCCGAAGACGCAGGCCATGCCGGCCTCGACCCGAATGCCCACCTCCCGGGCCACCGAGACCATCTGTTCGAACTCCCGCATAGAGTCATCGATGGAGCGATTGGCGTTGGACCGGTTGTGCGACTCGGTGACGGACATCATCAGGTGAATCCCGTCGGGGTTGAGGGGTAGCGCCCGCTGCAGTCCCTTCAAGTTGGGCACCAGCACCTGATACCGAACGCCGGGCACCCGGTCGATCCTCGCCATCACCTCCTCGGCGTCGGCCAGTTGAGGCACCGCCCTGGGGTGCACGAAGGAGGTCGCCTGGATCTCCAGAATGCCGCTTCCGGACAGGGCGTTGATGATCTCGATCTTCCTCTCGGTGGGGATCCAGTCGTGCTCCGCCTGGAAGCCGTCCCGCGGCCCCACCTCCATGATGTGAACCCTCTTGGGTAGCTGCATCGCACCCTCCCGCAATCAGCTTTCGGCCGTCAGCTATCAGCAGCGCCTCGTAGGCTGATTGCTGATAGCTGACGGCTGATGGCTCCTAGATCACGCCTTCGGCTGCCAGGGCGTCCAACTCCTCGGGGCTCAGCCCCAGCTCACCCTGGTAGATCTCCCGGTTGTGCTCCCCGATCTTCATCGGGCCGGGGAAGCGGACCGCCCCGGGCGTGGCCGAGAACTTGGGGATGATCCCCGGCATGGTCACCCTCCCCAGGACGGGGTGCTCAACCTGAACCAGGTTCTCCCTGGCCCTGTACTGCGGATCCTCGAAGATATCGGCCATGCTGGGTATCGGACTCACCGGCACACCGTTCTCGTCCAGCAGCTTCATCACCTGGTCGTAGCCCTGGGTAGAGAACCAGTCCTGAACCAGGGCGAGGATCTCATCCCGATGCTCCACCCGATGGGGATTGGTGTCGTAGCGAGGGTCGGTCAGCAGATCCACCCGGCCCATCACCTCGGCCAGCCGGGCGAAGGTGCGATCGGTGCTGGTGACCAGGATCACCCACTTGCCGTCACGGCACTGGAAGGCGCCGGCCGGAGCCGACTCCTGGAGGGCGTGGCCCGCTCTCTCCCTGGCCCTGCCCGTCAGATCGTACTGGACTATGGCCGTCTCCAGCATACGGAACACGGCCTCGTAGAGGGCGATGTCCACCTGCTGCCCCTCGGCGCCTTCGTTGGCCCTCAGATGGTAGAGCGCCATCACGGCCGCCAGGGCGCCGAAGATGCCGGTCACGTAGTCGGCCATGGGGAAGGGCGGGCTCACGGGGGGTCTATCCGGGTAGCCCTGCATGTAGGTGAGTCCGCCGAAGGCGGTCGCCGGGGTCCCAAAGCCGGCCTTCTGGGAGTGGGGCCCCGTCTGGCCGTAGCCCGAGATGCGAACCATGATGAGCCTGGGGTTGACCCCTTTGAGCTGCTCGTAGCCGAGCCCCCAGTTCTCCAGGGTGCCGGGCCGGAAGTTCTCGACCAGAAGGTCGGCGCCGGCGACCAACCTCTTCAGCAGCTCCTTGCCCTTTTCCTTGCGGATGTCCAGGCTGATGCACCGCTTGTTCCTGCTGAGGGTGGTCCAGGGCCCGGGGACCCCCTTCACGACCGGGGCCATCCCGCGAACGGCGTCGCCCACCCCGGGCAGCTCGATCTTGAAGACGTCGGCCCCGAAGTCGCCCAACAGACTGGCCGCAAAGGGGGCCGCGAAGACGGTACCGAGATCTATCACCCGCACCCCCGCCAGCGGTCCCTGGAAGGCGGAAGCTCTTCTTCCCTCTGCCTGAGGCATCGACCCCCCCTCCTAGCCGACCACCACCGGGTTTTCCAGCACGCCGATCCCCTGGATTTCCACCACCACGTCGTCGCCCTCCTTGAGGTACACCGGAGGCTTCCGGCCGTCCCCCACCCCCGGCGGGGTGCCGGTGGCGATCACGTCGCCGGGCTCGAGGGTGATGCCCTGGGATAGGAAGGAAACCAGCTGAGGGACGTTGAAGATCAGGTTGCGGGTGTTGGACTGCTGCATGGTCTCGCCGTTGAGGCGCAGGGATATGGACAGGTTGTGCGGATCCGGGACCTCGTCCCTGGTGACCACGGCCGGCCCCAGGGGAGCGAAGCTGTCCAACGACTTGCCCCACACCCACTGTCCCCCGCCAATCCGGAGCTGAAGGTCCCTGGCGCTCACGTCGTTCATCAGGGTGTAGCCAGCCACGTACTCCAGGGCATCCTCTTCCGACACGCCTTTGGCCTCCCTGCCGATCACCACCGCCAGCTCCGCCTCGTAGTCGACCTCCTCGCTGATGGTCGGAAGCACGATTGGCTCGCCCGGACCCACCACACAGTTGGCGTACTTGGAGAAGAGGATCGGCCGCTCCGGCACCTTCATTCCGACCTCGTCCGCGTGGTCTCTGTAGTTGAGCCCAATGCACAGCAGCTTGCCTGGACGAGGCACCGGCGCCAGCAGCTTCACCTCGGCCAGGGCACTGAGCAGCAGCTCTCCGCGCGCCCCACGGGGGGTGTACCCCTCGGAGAACTGGTTCTCCACGTACTCCACGGCCCTTTGGGCGGCCACCGTTGCCCGTTCACCCGCCACCAGGAACCCCAGCATCTCGTTGGGCAGCTGCGCCTCGGCCAGCGGATCGGGCGCCGGGACCCTCAGCGAGTGAAGGTAGCTCGCGTAAGCCCTGGTCAGATGGACGATCTGGTCTCCAATCAGTGCCCCCACCGAGTCTACGCCATCGTGCCGAAAGGTAACCAATCTCATGGGTCAGCGCACGCCTCCTCCTTAACCGAGTCACAGGATGCAGAACAGGTGAGCGATCTCCGCTCATAATAGGTGGCGGCTATGGTAACGCCTTGAAGTGCAGGTGTCGAGGCCCGCCGGCACCCAGCCTGCAGCTGCTACAACCACTTGACAGCTCGGGACGGGGGCTGGTATCGTTCGTTCCCACACGATGCCGTCACCTGGAGGTACGCCTACTGTCCACTGGAATCCGTAGTTGAGCGCCGTCGAGGGCTCCCTCCGAAAGAAGGGAAAAAGAGCGGCGCACCACACGCACTGACAGGAGACAGAGACGATTAGCATTCAACGACAGCCAAACAGTCGAGGGACCGTTCCTTCGACTGCATCTCGAGCGGGTGGCGTCACCCGCCTCCTCCCCTTCGCTCCCCTCGGAAGACCGAGCCGGGGGATCGTGGCTCTAGCCGCAGTCCTGGCCGCGATCGGTCTTCTGATCGGCACAGCAGCGGCCGCGGCCCAAGGAGTATCCCCAGACCCTACTCTCCCCAACGAACCCCTCAAGCCGGTCTCGTACGAGGTGGTTCCTGGGGACACCCTGCTGGGGATAGCTCACAGCTTCGGCATCACTCCCGAGACCATACTCTGGGCCAACGGAATGAGCAGTGGGGATCTCCTCAGGATCGGGCAGAAGCTGACCATTCTGCCGGTGTCGGGCGTCCTCCACCAGCTGAAGGCAGGCGAGTCGGTGCTCAGCATCGCCGCGACCTACGGCGTGGAGGCCGGCAAGATAGTGGAGGCCAATCAGATCTCAGATCCCAGCCTGGTCCACGAGGGCGACCTCTTGATCGTCCCCGGCGGCGTCAAGAAAGCGACGCGCGGGGCTCCTCCTTCGAGGTCCGGTGGCGGAAACCCGATCGGCTACACGGTGAAGCCGGGTGACACCCTGTCCTCCATCGCCGCCACCTACGGTGTACAGCTTTCGGCCCTCCAATCGGCCAACGGCCTGGGCGATGGCGACCTGCTCGGGATCGGGCAGCAGCTATCGATCCCCGGCGGCCAACAGCCGGCTCCGGCCGCGCCGCATGCCGGCCAGGAGGCAGCCCAGGATAGGGAGTCCAGCAGTAGAGGCGACCAGAAGGACGGGCAGAGTTTCATCGCCAACGTGACGGCCTACACCATCCTGGGGCGGACGGCCACGGGCACCCGCACCCGATGGGGGACCGTGGCGGTGGATCCCAGGGTGATACCGCTGGGGTCGAAGATCCGGGTGGACGGTTTCGAGGAGACCTTCGTCGCGGAGGACACCGGCGGAGGCGTCCGGGGGAACTGGATCGACATCTGGTTCCCCGACTACGGTGATGCCCTGCGCTTCGGCATCCAGTCGCGGCGGGTAACCATCGTCGAGCCGTAGGACTACCTCCAGACGGCATCGAGCGTCTTAAGGGCGAAGTACCCCGTGGGGGTGCTTCGCCCTTTCGTCTCGACTCGACGTTGACTCCTTAACGCATTATAATGCCCAGAACCATCTTCCAGGAGCATTCCCATGAAGCAGGAAGTGAACGTCGGCCTCCTCGGCCTCGGCGTGGTGGGATCCGCCGTGGCGCGGACCCTCATAGAGAAGTCGGAGATGATCTCGACCCGCGTCGGATGTCCGGTTCGGCTGAGACGGGTGCTGGTTCGCCAGCAGGGCAAGGAGCGTTCGATCCCCGCCTCGCTGATCACCTTCGACCCCGCCGCGATCCTGGAGGATCCGGAGATCGACGTGGTGATCGAGCTGATGGGGGGGGAGATTCCGGCCCACGACTACCTGCTCCGGGCCCTCCGGCAGGGCAAGCAGGTGGTAACCGCCAACAAAGAGGTGATGGCCAAGCACGGGCCGGAGATCATGGCCGCCGCGGCCGAGACCGGCACAGACGTGGCCTTCGAGGCCAGCGTCGGTGGGGGCATACCGGTTGTCGGCCCCTTCCGCCTCAACCTGCTGGCCAACAACCTCCAGCAAATCATCGCGATCATCAACGGCACCACCAACTACATCCTCTCCCGGATGGCCCACGAGGGGATCGACTTTCAGGCGGCGCTGGCGGAGGCCCAGAAGCTGGGCTACGCCGAGCCCAACCCCCGCAACGACGTGGAGGGCATCGACGCCGCCTACAAGCTCGCCATCCTGGCCACCCTGGGCTTCCACACACGGGTGCGCCCGGAGGACGTCTTCCACGAGGGAATTGCCCGTCTGACCGCCAGGGACTTCCGATACGCCAGGGAACTGGGTTACACCATCAAGCTGCTGGCCATCGCCAAGCAGCACAACAGTGAGATCGAGGCGCGGGTCCACCCCACCTTCGTACCCGAGGGCTTCACCCTCGCCAGCGTCGATGGGGTGTACAACGCCGTCCACGTGATCGGCGATCTGGCGGGGCCGGTGATGTTCTACGGACGGGGCGCCGGTCCCGGACCCACTTCGAGTGCCGTGGTGGCCGACGTGATCGACCTGGCTCAGCGGCTCCACACCGGCATGGTGATGAGGCCGGTGCCTCCCCTGGACAGTCGGAAGCGGGTGAAGCCGGTGGAGGAGATCGAGACCCGGTACTACCTGCGCATCCAGGTGACCAACCAGCCGGGGGTCTTCGCCCAGATCGCCCGGGTGATGGGCGAGGCGGGGATCAGCCTCGCCTCGGTGATCCAGAAGGAGGAACGGGACGCCGGCAGGCAGGCTGAGGTGGTGCTAACCACCTACCTGGCCAGGGAGGCGGCCATGAGGCAGGCGCTCCAGGCCCTGTTGGAGCTGCCGGTCGTCGACGAGATATCCAACGTCGTTCGCGTCGAGGACTGAGCCTCAGCTATCAAACCACAGAGCCACGGAGATCACGGAGTCAATGAGAGAACGGGTTCCGTGTCCTCCGTGTATTCTACGAAAAGGCCCCATGTAGCGTCGCCCACAAGCCCCGACGCTACAGGATCGCTCGTGGCTCGCCGGCGCCGAGAGTCATGCGCAACCCCGCGGTCAACCATTGCTAGGAGTTCTGAGATGGACACCAAGAAGCTGGTTTCGGCCCCACCCCACATCGGCGTGCTGAACCGCTACCGGGAACTGCTGCCCGTCACCGAGCAGACCCCGCTACTCACCCTGGGGGAGGGAGACACCCCCCTGGTTCGGTCCCCCAAGCTGGAGGACTTGCTCGGCTGCAAGGAGCTCTACCTGAAGCTGGAGGGGTGCAACCCCACCGGCTCCTTCAAGGACCGGGGGATGGTGATGGCCATAGCCAAGGCGCTGGAGGCGGGGAGCCACGCGGTCATCTGCGCCTCCACCGGCAACACCTCGGCCGCCGCGGCTGCCTACGCGGCCCGGGCGGGCCTCGAGGCCATCGTCCTGGTGCCCGAGCACTACGTGGCGCTGGGCAAGCTGGCCCAGGCCATCATCTACGGGGCCCGGGTGGTGATGGTGGACGGCAACTTCGACGACGCCCTGCGACTGGTGCGGGAGCTGTCGGAGCGTCACCCCGTTACCCTGGTGAACTCCGTGAACCCCTACCGACTCCAGGGACAGAAGACGGCGGCCTTCGAGCTGTGTGACTCCCTGGGAGACGCCCCCGACATCCTGGCGATACCGGTAGGGAACGCCGGTAACATCAGCGCCTACTGGATGGGCTTCAAGGAGTACCACCAGCGGGGCAAGAGCAGCAAGCTGCCCCGAATGGTCGGCTTCGAGGCCGAGGGAGCGGCGCCCATCGTACGGGGCGAGGTGGTCACCAAGCCGGAGACGGTGGCGACGGCGATCCGGATCGGCAACCCCGCCAGCTGGAAGCTGGCTGAGGCGGCCCGGGACGAGTCGGGCGGTCTGATCGACTGCGTCTCGGACCAGGAGATCCTGGAGGCCTACCAGCTACTGAGCAGCAAGGAGGGGGTTTTCGTGGAACCGGCCTCCGCCGCCTCCGTGGCGGGGCTGCGCAAGCTGGTATCCCAGGGGAAGCTGGATCTGCGGGACTCTCGGGTGGTGTGCGTCCTCACCGGCAACGGCCTGAAGGATCCCGACACGGCGGTGAAGCTGGCCACCGAGGTCCTCCACGTCCCACCGACCATCGAGGGGGTCGAGAAGGCCCTCGGCTGGAAGTAGCGATCCCGTAGAAGCCATGGAACGCGGCGTTCCATGGCTTCTACAATCGCGTAGGGTGGGGCCCTGTGCCCCGCCGCCCGGCGGGCGATGGTAGGCCGGCGGCAGGGCAGAGCGCCCTGCCCTACTTTATACCCAGTCGGAGCGGACCTTGGCCCGTCCCCGGATGTATTTCTCGGCCGCCATGGCGGCGATAGCCCCATCGGCCGCGGCCACCACCGCTTGCTGGATGTAGGAGCACACAACGTCGCCGATGGCGTAGACACCCGGGACGCTGGTGGTCCGCTCCCTGTCCACCTTGATGCACTGCTGCTCAGTGACCTCCACGGCCCCCTCTAGGAAGTCGATGATTGGCACGTTGCCGGGGAGGTAGATGAACACCCCATCCACCGCCAGAGTGCTCTCGCCGTGGGGGCCGGAGAGCCTGATGGAGGTCACCGTCTCGTCCCCCAACACCTCTCGGAGCCCTCGGTTGCGGAGGATCTCCACCTTGGGGCTCTCCTCCAGCTCAGCCAGCTGCTTGTGGTCCGTGTGGAACTTCTCCCCCGGCGCGATCAGGTACATCTTCCGGGCGAAGTGAGCCACCAGCTCCGATTCCTCCACGGCCTCCCGACTGGCACCCACCACTGCCACCACCTGATCCTTGAAGAAAGCGGCGTCGCAGGTGGCACAGTAGCTCACCCCCCTTCCCAGGAACTGCTCCTCGCCGGGGATCTTGCTCTTGCGCCCCATCTTGCCGGTGGCGATGACGACGACCTTGCCTTTGAAGAGTCCGGACGAGGTCCGAAGCTCCTTGACCTCGCCGAGGACGTCGGCGGAGAGCACCTGGGCGCCGGCGAACTCGGCACCGAAGCCGGTCGCCTGGTCCCGCATGATCTGCAGCAGCTCCAGACCGGTCACCACCCTGGGGATGCCGGGATAGTTGGCGATCTTGGAGGTGACCGCCAGTGCCCCCGCGGCCACCGCCTTGTCCAGCACCACGGTGCTGAGCCCCGATCGGGCGGCGTAGAGGGCGGCGGTGGCACCTGCCGGCCCGCCGCCGACGATCAGAACGTCGTAAACCTTCTCCTCCGGTCCGGCTTCGAGCCCCACTTTCAGCGATGAAAGATTCAGCACCGGACGATACCTCCTAGCTTCTGTTGGGATCAGCCCAGCTCGCGTATCGCTCTCTCCAGCTTGGGCCGGACCTCCTTGGCCACCGCCTCCAGGGCGTCGTTCTGCACGCCGCTCATCATGGAGATCGGATCGATGGCTGATACCACGGTCCTGTCCCCCTCCTGGTAGACGATGACGTTGCAGGGGAGCAACAACCCCACCATGGGGTCGGCGGAGAGGGCCCGGTGGGCCAGGGGCGGATTGCAGGCCCCGAGGATGACGTAGCTCTCGGTATCGATGCCCAGCTTCTCCTTCAGGGTCTTCTGCACGTCGATCTCGGTCAGGACCCCAAAGCCCTCCTCCTTGAGCGCCGCCTTGGTCTTCTCGACGGCCTCGGCATAGGGGAGGCTGAGTCTGGTGGTGGTCCCGTAATCGGATAGCTTCATCGAGGCTTTCTCCTTCTATCTATCGTTGGGACCTCCGTCCCACTTTCTCTTGCATGGACAGTGCCACCAGGAGGTAGATGCAGGGCCAGTGCGCCCCGGTCCTGCGTATACCCCATGGGGGTATTATACTCCCTCCCTTTGCACGAGTTCCACATATTTCGTTATGATAAGCGTTACGTTCAGTACCATCGTGGCGCGCCTTCCGCGGATCGCGCCGATAAGGAGGAGGAAGCGGGTGAGCGAAGAGGTCAGACAGCCAGGGTCAACGGCCGGTACGGATACCACAGCGCGACCGGAGGGGGGCGAAGTGGCGCAGCCGCATCACCGCATCCACTTCTCCGAGGCGCGGCTGGATTTCGATAAGCAGGGCGGACTGGTCCCCGCCATCGTCCAGGACCACCGCACCAGAGAGGTGCTGATGGTGGGCTTCATGAACCCAGAGGCGTGGGAGAAGACGGTGCGCACCGGCATGGTGACCTTCTGGAGCCGCACCCGCCAGACCCTCTGGACCAAGGGGGAGACCTCGGGGAACTTCCTCCGCGTGGAGCGGCTATGGATAGACTGCGACCAGGACACGGTGCTGGTGGAGGCGGAGCCCAAGGGTCCCACCTGCCACACCGGCGCCCGAAGCTGCTTCTTCGAGGAGGTTATCAATGCTTAATCTAGTACTGCCCAAGGGGAGCCTTGAGGAACAAACCCTCAAGCTGTTCGAGCAGGCCGACCTGCCGGTGAGGAGAGGCAGCGACCGGGAGTACAACGTCACCATCAGCGACCCCCGCATCGGCCGGGTGAAGGTTCTCCGGCCCCAGGAGATCGGGGGCTACGTGCAGAAGGGCTACTTCGACCTGGGTATCACCGGCCTCGACTGGATCGTCGAAACGGGGAGCGACGCCGTCCGGATCATGGACATGGCCTACAACAAGCAGGGGGTCGGCGCCCCTGTGAAGATCGTCCTGGCCGTATCCAAGGAGAGCGGCGTCGACAAGCCGGAGCAGATGCCCGCCGGCAGCCGGATCTCCACCGAGTATCCCAACATCACCCGCCGATTCTTCGAGCAGCTGGGGATCCCGGTGGAGGTGCAGCTCTCCTACGGCGCCACCGAGGCCAAGGTGCCGGAGATCGCCGACGCCGTGGTGGAGGTCACCGAGACCGGCTCCACCCTCCGGAAGAACGGGATGCAGATCATCGCCGTCCTGCTGGAGTCCAGCACCCAGCTGATCGCCAACCGCCAGTCCTACGAGGATCCCGCCAAGCGGCAGGAGATCGAGGAGATCCAGACGCTGTTGACCGGGGTGCTCACGGCCCGGGGGAAGGTGCTGATCAAGCTGAACGTCCACGAGGAGAATCTCCAGAAGGTGGTGGACGTGCTGCCAGGCATGAAATCTCCGACCGTCTCCCGCCTGTACGGCACCGGCTACTATGCAGTCGAGGCGGTGGCGGTGAAGTCCGAGGTTAACCTGATCATCCCCCGCCTGAAAGCCGCCGGCGCCGAGGACATCCTCGAGCTGCCGATCTCCAAGATCGTCCTGTAGGCTCGATAGACAGCAGAAGTAAAGCTAGGTGGGCAAGCGCTGCCTGGCTTTACTTCTTTCTACCCCATCTTGTAGTATGAAGTGGCTGAGGGCCCCGTCGAGACGGGGCAACGATTTTCGCGAGAGGTCCCCCCAACGGCAAAGACGAATTGGAAGGAGTGGCAGTAGTGGCTGAGCAACGGTTGCTGGACGTCCTGAATCAATCCATAGCGCGGGAGCTGCAGGTATCCATCCAGTACATGTGGCACCACGTCATGGCCGTCGGACTGGAGTCCCCGGCCGTCAAGGACATCTTTCGCGAGATCGCCATCGTGGAGATGAAGCACGCCGAGCAGTTCGCGGAGAGGCTGGACTACCTGGGCGGCGTGCCGACCACCAAGCCGGACCCCATCGCCGAGGGCGGCAGCCTGAAGCAGATGATCGAGGCCGACCTGAAGGCCGAGGAGGAGGCCATCACTCTCTATCGGGAGGGGATCCGCCTCTCCATCGAGGACCGCGATCCGGTGACCAGGATACTGTTCGAGGGGGTCCTGGAGGCGGAGGAGGATCACCACAAGACCTTCCGGGATCTGCTGAAGTAGGGAGGATTGAATGGGGCCACCGCTCCAACGGTGGCCCTATTCCGTCTGCTGGGGGCAAGTATCCCCAGCGCGTGCTAAACTAAGGAGAGATGTTCGACGCGAAGAGGGGCAGCGAGCTGAAGCCCCTATCCGTGCAGAAAGGAACGCTATGCCGAAGGAGCAAGCTATCGAAGTCGAAGGCGTCGTGGTGGAGGCTCTGCCCAATGCGACCTTCCGCGTCCAGATGGAGGGCGGGCACGAGGTGTTGGCCCATGCCTCCGGGAAGATGCGCAAGTTCTTCATCCGCATCCTCCCGGGCGATCGGGTCAAGGTGGAGCTGTCCCCCTACGATCTGACCCGCGGCCGGATCGTCTACCGATACACGAAGTGAGAGGCTAGAAACTGGAGACTAGGGACTGGAGGCAGGAACCGCCGATACGGAGAGTCGCATTCTCCAGTCACTAGTTGCTAGTCTCTAGTTTCCAGTCGCTGGTTGCCAGTCGCTCCCGTCGATGCAGCCGCTGGTGCTCCCAGTCGGCGAAGCTCTCCGGCGGATGTATGGACTCCCAGTCGGGCCTCTTCTGGAGGGTCGCCGCACCGGTCGAGCAGCCGGTGACGCAGAGGCCGCAGCCGATGCAGCGGCTCGCATCCACCACCGCGATCCCCTCCACCTCAGCCACCGCACCCACCTGGCACCTCTTCGTGCAGCTCCCGCACCCGGTGCACCGCTCGGCATCGACCTGGGCGTGATAGGTGGCCTTGGCCACCGAGTTCTCGATGCCCCGCTCGGTGACCCCCCTCAGGATCCCGCAGCAGCAGCCACAGCAGTTGCAGACGTAGTAGACGTCCTTGACCACGTTGCTGACGGTGTGGACCAGCCCGATCTCCTCGCATTCCTCCAGCAAGGCCAGCGCCTCGGCTTTGGAGATGTCCTTCGGTCCCGGAGGTCGGCCGAAACCGGAGAAGGTGAGGCAGTTGTGGGTGGGGAAGCCGCACTGGCGGCCGATGTGATCCCGCTGCACCCGGCAGATGCACTCCCGCACCGAGAAGTTCCTGGCCTGATCCAGGATCTGCAGCACGTCCTCGTAGGGCAGCACCCACTCGGAGGGCAGAGCCAGCCGCGCCGGAACGACCCGGTGGAGGGCCGGTTCCGGTCGCATGATCCCCTCGGCGCCCCCCTCGACCATGTAGTCCTCCACCAGGTGGGCCAACTCGTGGTCCATGATCTCCAGCGACGCCTCGTACATCCCCACTATGAAGGGGGCGAGGCGGAAGCGCCACGATCGGGCCTGGCGGTCCAGATCCAGCCAGACCATCCCCCGCTTCGCCAGGGCCTTCAACCGGACGGCTACCTGCTCCGGCGGCAGCCCCATCCGTGGGGCGATGGCGTCGGGGAGCTCCATCTGGCCCGTCAGATGGGAGGCCAGGAAGGCCTCCTCGGGGGTGAAGATCTTCTGGAGAATGCGGATCTCTTTGCCGCCGGGGGTGCGGGGAAAGCCGTTGGGCAGGGCATCCAGGGCTGAGGCCAACCGAGCGTAGCTGTCGTCCAACAATCGCCCCCCTTTTAGTCCTGGTTCCGTCCCTACAGGTAGATGGTGCGCTCGGCCTTCATCAAGAGATCCACGATCTCCTGCATGTTGCTGACCCGCCCCAGGGCCAGCCGCTCCGTGAGTTGGAAGTGGTTGACGCAGGTGCCGCACAGGACGATCTCCGCGCCCTTCTGGGCCAGGGCTTCCAGCATCGGAACCGCGGGAGAGCCCCACTCGGCCAGCTTCACTCCGCCGTTGTAGCACACCACCGTCCCAGGCAGCTCGTCCCGAAAGGCGATGGTGCGCAGAAAGTTCACCATCAGCTGGGCACCCAACTCATCGTCGCCACGGCCCAGGGTGGCCGCATCCAACACCAGCACGGTCCCATCGGCTTCCCGTCGTCCCATTTGACGCTCCTAGAGAGGTTCGTTGCAGCATGTTAGCAGATGCCGCCTCGGTCCGTCATCCGTGGGAGCCGGCTGCCGTCGGCGACCCGTCTGCCCGGGCCATCGCCGGCAGGAGCCGGCTCCTACAAAGGGTTCCTGTTCAGCTTGCGGCGCAGCCGGGCCAGCCGGTGCTCCAGATCCTGCCGCTCCCGCTCCAGCCGCCACGGCTCGGCCCTCGCCGCTCGCAGCTCCAGGGCCGACAGGGCCTGGAGGATGATCCGCTCCGCCTGCAGGTAATCCCTGGCCACGTGCTCGTAGTGCTTGGCCATCTCCAGGTAGGCGACCAGGGTGTAGGCGTGGCCGGCAGCGGCAAGCTTCCGCCAGATCTCGACGGCGTCCTGTCGCAGTCTCAACCGCTTGTACAGGTTTCCCAACCGCAGCATCGCCCGGCCGCGCGGCTCGCCCGACGGGGACAGCTCCACGGCCCGCTCGTAGCAGAGGGCGGCCCGATCCACCATCTCCAACCCCTCGAAGATGACCCCCAGGGCGGCGAGGTCCCTGGGGTCCTCCATCTGGGGATGGAAGGGGTCCGCGTACTGGCGGGCCAGGCGGGTGGCCAGGGTGGCCAGGGAGAGCAGGTCCTGCCGGTTGTGCTCGAAGACGGCGGCCAGGGGGCGAGCGTCGCGACTCTGGAGGTAGCTGAAGTAGAGGCCCGGTATCAGCCAGCCGGGGACGTCCCCCTCCCGCTCCACCCCCAGGATCTCGACCTCCAGGGAGGAGAGGGCGCAGCTCTCCAGTCGATTCCGCCACAGCCGCCGGGAGGGGAAGAGCAGGTCCAGGTGGGGAAGACCCCTCAGCGGGAAGGGGCGGCGGAGCATCTGGAAGCGGGTCTCCAGCAGCGGGAGGTCGAAGGCCTTGCCGTTGAAGGTGACCACTCCCCCGAGCGGCGCCAGCGCCTCGGCCACGGCGTGGAGGGCCGCTTCTTCCGCGTCGAAGTCCTCCATGAAGAACTGCCGGACGACGAAGCGGCTTCCCTCGAAGTAACCGAGGCCCACCAGAAAGGCGTAGGTGCCGGTGCCCCCCGCGAGCCCCGTGGTCTCCGTGTCCAGGAAGGCGCAGCGGGAGAGGTCTAGCCCTGCCAGCCGGGGGTCCCTACCCAGCCATGAGAGCTGCTCGGGATCCACCTCCAGGGCCTCCTCCAGCCGGTAGGATCCGTGGGGGTGCCCGGCGGGGTGGTGCTGCTCCGCGACGAAGCAGTCGCCGCATGGGGTGGAGAGGTAGCTGCCCTCCACCACCCGGTCGATGGTGTACCCCCCTCTCCCAAGGGGAGAGGGTCGGGGTGAGGGCTGTCCCGATGGAGGAGCCTCCTCGCCACTCTGGAGGGTCGCACCGGTCTTCAGTTGGTAGCCGAGGCGGGCCATGCGAGCGCGGAGGTCGTCGGAGGTCATTGGGTGGCCCTTCCGGCGACGAGGGGCGTCGACTGCAGAGCCGGCCTCACGGCGGTGCTGAGGATTGTGCACGGTGTCGATGCCCTTGCACAAACGCCCGGGGCTAAAGCCGTCGGGCCGTTCCATGTACCCCGAGCCTCAGAGTAGGCACAACCAGCAGGCAAGGCCAGCCCGAGGCTAAAGCCATCGGGCTGAAAAGACGAAGCCCTTCGGGCTGGGACCGGAGCCGCGTCGTTCATGCTCCTCGACCCTCCAGCTCATCGGCAGCCGCCCTCTCGAGGATCGGGACTGTTGTGCGGTCCAGATGGTGTTGCCGTTGATCCTTTACGTACCTGACCATCCTGTCCAGTTGCTTCCCATCGAACGACAGGATTCCGTATTCGGCTTGCCAGCCAAATGGCTCGGACGGCGCCAGCTTGTGGTTGGCAAAGTGGGAGCTGCCGCCCTTCAATTGAGCCACGAACTCGGACAATGCCAGTCGCGGTGGCACCGAAGCCACCACATGCACATGATCCTCAGTGCCTCCAACTGCGTGGACGAGGGCATCCAACGCAGTTGCCTTGCCGGCAATCACCCTCCACAGGTCTCGCGCCAAGTCAGGATGAATCAGTGGCTCCCGATTCTTGGTAGCCCAGACCACGTGGTAGAACAGCCGCCAGTAGGTCATGTGCGGCTCCCCCGCTCGACTCAGCCCGAAGAGCTTCGTCTTTTCAGCCCGATGGCTTTAGCCTCGGGCCACTGGGCATCCATCCTCGATTCGCATCCGGAGAACTGCCCCGGCAATCTCCATGCAGCTTGACTCCGACTCCTGTTCTGCCAGTGCGCCTGGTGGGGATGCGTTTCCCGTTAGGAGTCTTGTCCGGGGACGTAGTAGACCATCAGGCACCAGGTACGCTTATGTCGCGACCATACCCTCAGTCGATGCGCGCGTCTTCGAACCCCTCCAACGGAAGCATCGGGTTCTGATTCCGCGTATGCGCCTTGCCGGCTGGCGCGCAAATAGCCTCACACTCAACTTGGACCGCCTCGATGGGGCGACCATACAGCAGGAAGTCCTTGATAGCGAGCGGTTCGACGACACAGAGCCGACCCTTGCCAGTCGCCAAGTAGTCTCTCCTAACCTCCATCAGCAGACATCCGAGAACGTTTGTGCCGATCAGCATGTGCTCACCCACGGGCTTCGCTCCCCAGAACGCGTCTCTGCGCGACTCCTCCACGATCAGGCGCTCACCCGTCGACGCCAGGAGTGCGGAGAAACTGTCCCAGTTCTGGGCAAGTTTCACCCGCAAGCACCACCGCATGACGGATACACGAACGTTATCCCAATCTTCACGGGACCATCTCCGGTGGGGCTTGCTTTTCATCTTTGCGGTCATCGGGCTTCTCTGCTCAATGATGGTCCGCTGTACCTCCGGCATGAGGGGAAACCGACAAGCCTGATAGAGTGCTTCCGACGTGAGTATGCGCACGCCGTTGACGCAGAGAGGATAGCCTCCTGCCATGTTCGACAGTCCACCAAATCTCTCGTTCGTCTTGCAGAAGACGACACAGCTGCGGCGATCGTAAGCACGTTCTTCTAGCGGCTGCTTCAAAACGGGATCTCCTTCTCATCAAGGGCTGCATGCCGCATAGTCTTCCTCGGAAACAGGGGGTACCAGCGGCCGAGTGGATGGGGCGGCCGATACGCTTCGTCTCCATACCACAGAGCAAGAGGACAGCTGTTTGCAATGTTGCGGTAGGTGATGAACATCGATCCGAACCCTAACTTGGCAATGTCACATTAGGATGTGTTTGGATGCTGGGGAGAACGCTTCATCCGGCTTTTTCGAGCACGAGTGCGATTGATCAGGTGCTCGACCACCAGCGACGCCGCGCCCTCGGGTGTCAG
>JAJZRD010000138.1 GCA_021845945.1 Chloroflexota bacterium | reverse complement strand
CGGCCAGGAGGGCCACCAAGAGGCAGCGTGGGAGGAGGGATCTCAGCATGGGTCAGACAGGACGTCCTTCAGTGGACTGGAAATGACGTAGAGCAGAGCGCTCTGCCATCCCAAAGATGGCTTTGACATCGTAGGGCGGGGTCTCGTGCCCCGCCGCCTGACCATCGGGGCCAGCCGGCGGCGGGGGATAAACCCTCGCCCTACATCGGCCTAACCCTTCGGAAGCTATCTTGCTTCGTGTCGGAAGAACTGCACGGTGCGGGTGAGCCCCTCCTCCAGGGGAACCCTCGGGGCCCAGTTCAGCTCCTGGCGAATCCGAGTGGTGTCCAGGTAGATTCGGAAGGTCTCACCCGTCTTGGCCGGACCATAGTTGGCCTCCAGCGGGTAGCCGGTAATGCTCTTGAGGCTCCTGTAGATCTCGTCGACCGTGGTGCCGATCCCCCAGCCCAGGTTGTACTCTCGACCGTCCCCACCCTCCAGGGCCAGCAGGTTGGCGGACACGCAGTCCCCCACGTAGATGAAGTCCCTCTCCTGCTCCCCGCTGCCGTTGATGGTCACCGGCTCCCCCTTCAGCATCCGCTCCGTGAAGATGGCGATCACCCCCGCCTCACCGAACGGGTCCTGCCGCGGACCGTAGACGTTGGGGTAGCGGAGGACGGTGTAGGAGATACCGAAGTTCTCCCGGTACATGAAGACGTAGTGCTCCACGGAGTGCTTGGTGGCCCCGTAGGGGGAGAGGGGCTTCGCCGGGTGGTTCTCGTCACAGGGCAGGTACTCCGGCTCGCCATACATGGCCCCACCCGAGGATATGTAGATCACCTTCCGGACGCCGGTCTTGCGGCAGGCCTCCAGCACCGCGATGGAGCCGTCGATGTTGATGGAGGCGTCGTAGCGGGGGTCCGCCACCGACCGCCGCACGTCGATGTGGGCGGCGTGGTGGTTCACCACCGCGGGCCTCTCCTTCTCCATCACCTCCAGAAGCTGCGGCGACCTTATGTCAACTTCATAGAAGGTGGCGGCAGGGTTCAGGTTGGCGCGGCTGCCCGAGGCCAGGTTGTCAACCACCACCACCTGATGGCCGGCCTCCAGGTAGGCGTCGACCACGTTGGAGCCTATGAACCCCGCCCCGCCGGTTACCAGTATCTTCACTGTCTTCCTCCCAACTGGAGCTCCACTCGGTCTCCAGCGTTAACTCCATTCTTCTTGAAGAAGCCCTGGTTCACCTCCAGGGCGTACCTATAGGGTTGGGCCGGCCGGTGCAGCTCCTCCGTCATCGACTGCATGTCCTGGATGTCCACGATCCGCCCCTGGGACGAGATGAATGCGATGGACAGCGGGATCCAGGTGTCCTTCATCCAGAAGGGGGCCTGGTCGTCCGAGGGGAAGACGAAGATCATCCCCGCATCCTCGGGCAGCGAGGATCTCTTGGACAGGCCGACGGCCCTGGACGCCGGCGTGTCGGCCACCTCCAGCTTCACCGTGACCTGCCGGGCCGAGGCGGTGGTGATGCGGGCGGAGGCGGCCGCCGAGACAATGGCCCTGGGGGTCCCTGGGTTCACCGGCAGGGTCGGGGGCGGAGGTGGAGTCGTCGCCGTCGGTCGTGGCGGGGTAGCCGTCGCCATCGGCGGAGTCGGGCTGGACGTGGCCGGCGCCGCGGCAACCGAGGGGGTGGCGATGGCCGTGGAGGGCGGCGGAGCCGTCCTCCCGACAGTGGGGACTCCCGCGGTGGGAACGGGCTCCGCCGCGGGAGCGGCGCCGCAACCGATCGCCACGAGGACGAAGATCGATATCCCGATGAGGAGGCGGATTCTCATGCTCAGCGTTGCCTTCCCGTTGCGGCGCGAAGCGCCGCACTGCAAATCTGCTTACGTCCGCTGCAGGGGCGCGAAGCTCAGGGCCAGCTTCTTCACCCCCCGCTGCTCGAAGGCGACGGTGACCTCCTCGTCGGTCCGGGTGATCTGGCTGGAGACCACCACCCCGTTCCCAAAGGCCGGATGGTACACACGGTCGCCGGGCCTGAAGGTCGTCTCGGTCTTCCCCTCGCCCGCGGACTGCTGAGGGCCGATCCGCACCTCCTGACTGTTGGGACCGGACTCCCGCCTGGGCTGAGGGCCCAACTCGGGCACGCATCGGGGCGTCCCACCCTGCTCGGGCAACCGTCGGGGGATCCCATTCCCCTCGGCCCCGCGGGGTGGCGTCGACGGTGCGAACCTCCCGCGTCCCGAGGAGCCGGAGTAGAAGTCGGGGCGCTGGGGAAGGCCGACACCGGAGCCCTGCGACTTCTTTAACGTGGGACCCACTGTGCCGTTTCCCGACACCAGGTGGGGCGGGATGTCGGCCAGGAAGCGGGAGGGCTCGTTGTAGTTCATGTTGCCGTAGAGGGTGCGGCGGGAGGCGTACACCAGCCACAGCCGCTCCATCGCCCGCGTGATCCCCACGTAGCAGAGCCGCCGCTCCTCCTCCATGGCCGGCGGGTCGTCGAAGGAGCGGGAGTGGGGGCAGATGCCGTCCTCCAGGCCGACGATGAAGACGCAGGGGTACTCCAGCCCCTTGGCCGCGTGGAGGGTGATGAGGGTTACCCCCTCGTCCTCCTCCTTCAGGCCATCCACGTCCGAGACGAGGGCCATCTCCTCCAGGAAGGCATCCAGGGCCGCCCCCGGGTTGAGGTGCTCGTAATCCCGGGCGACGGTGCGCAGCTCCATCACGTTCTCCCATCGCTCCTGCCCCTCCTCGGAGCCGTCCAGCAGGTAGGGTCGGTACGCCGTGCGCTCCAGCAGCAGGTCGAGGAGATCCACGATCCCCAGATCCGCCTTCCGCTGCACAAGGTGGTTCACCGTATCGACGAAGGCAGCGACGGCGTTGCGCACCCTGGGGGTCAACTGGGGGAGACCCTTCTCCTCCCCGGAGTCGCCGCCCACCACCAGCCGCGCCGCCTCGAACAGCGAAACGCCCCGCTCCCGGGCAAGCCTGTCCAGCTCCGCCACGGTCTTGGCGCCGATCCCCCGAGGGGGCACGTTTACCACCCGGGCCATGGAGACCCCGTCCCCCGGGTTCTGGATCAGCCGCAGGAAAGCGACGACGTCCTTGACCTCCCGCCGCGAATAGAAGCGGGTCCCGCCGACCAGCTTGTACTGGAGGCGATACCGTCGGAAAGCATCCTCCAGCGCCCGAGACTGGGCGTTGGTCCGGTACATCACCGCGAAGTCCCGAAAGCTGTGGCCCTCCCTGCCCGCCAGCCTCTCGATCTCCCGGGCGACGTAGGTGGCCTCCTCCCCCTCGTCGTAGGCCTCGAAGACGGTCACCGGCTGCCCGGGGCCGTTCTCGGTCCACAGCTTCTTCGCCTTCCGCATGGTGTTGGCGTTGATGACCCCCTGGGCCACCTCCAGGATGGTGCCCGTGGAGCGGTAGTTCTGCTCCAGCACCACCACCTTGGCGTCGGGATAGTCCTTCTCGAAGTTGAGGATGTTCCGGATGTCCGCGGAGCGCCAGCTGTAGATGGACTGGTCGGGATCGCCCACCACGCTCACGTTCCGGCTCCTGTTGGCCAGCAGCTTCACCAGGGCGTACTGGGCAACGTTGGTATCCTGGAACTCGTCCACCAGCAGGTGGAGGTAGCGGTCCTGATACCGCTCCAGCACCTCCGGGCAGCTGCGGAACAGCTGCACGGCGGTCATCAGCAGGTCGTCGAAGTCCAGTGCCCGGTTCACCCCCAGCAGATCCTGATAGCGGCGGTAGACCCGGGCCGCTACCTCCTGCCAGTAGCTGGTGGTGAACTCCCCGTACTGGTGAGGGCTCTGCAGCTCGCTCTTGGCCGAGGAGATGGCGTTCAGGAAGGGGCGCGCCGGATAGCGCTTCTCGTCCAGCTCCATCTCCTTCAGGACACTCTTCACCACACTGAGCTGGTCGTCGTCGTCGTAGATAACGAAGCTGGGATCCAGACCCACGTGGGCGGCCTCCCGTCTCAGGATCCGAGCGCAGGTAGCGTGGAAGGTGCCGACAGTCAGGGCTTCCGCGTCTGGACCCACCAGCCTCTCCAGCCGCTCCTTCATCTCTCGCGCGGCCTTGTTGGTGAAGGTAACGGCCATGATGCGATGCGGTTTAACCCCGTGCTGCTGGATCAGGTAGGCTATGCGGTGGGTGATGACTCGGGTCTTACCAGAGCCGGGCCCCGCGAGGATCAAGAGCGGGCCCGAGGGGACGGCAGCCGCCTCCCGCTGGGCGGGGTTCAATCCTTCTAATATGGACAAACAGATCTCCCATGACCTCTTGCTGAGGTGAGAGTTCAATTATAGCATCGGGCCGTCCTGGCAGGGAGCTTGCATTCGGATGAGGAAGCGCAAACGACGCGGCGCTTGACGTGGGGCGGGCCTGTGCCCCCGCCGCCCAGCGGCCGAGGATGCCGGGCGGCAGGCCGGCGCACCCTGCCCTAAGCCTTCATTCAGACTTGTCGGAGGTTTCGAAACGTTATGGCCAAGGTGTTGGCGATCGCGGCCCACCCGGACGACGAGACGGGGTTCGCGGGGGGCTATCTGGCGAAGCTGGTCGAGGAGGGGAACGAGCTGTACATCCTGGAGGTCACCAGAGGCGAGGGTGGCGAGGTGGGCGACCCGCCCGTTGGACCCAAGTCCCGACTCGGAGAGTTCCGAGAGAAGGAGATGAGGTGCGCTGCGGCCGCCCTGGGGGCCAAGGAGGTGCGCTTCCTGGGCTTCATCGACCCCTCCATCGAGATCGGCGAGCCCCCCAAAGCGATCGAGGCCGGCATGGAGGAGTTTGCCTCCGCGCTGGCACGGGAGATCCAGGATATCCGGCCCGATGTCCTGATCACCCACGGCACCAATGGGGAGTACGGCCACCCCCAGCACGTCTACACCTTCCAGGCCGTGCGCGCGGTCCTGCGGAGACTCTCTCCGTGGTACCCCCGGGAGCTGCTCACATGGTGCGCCAGGACCGAGGCCAACGCCGAGGACAGGCTCACCAACCAGAGCGACCCCGCCGACTTCTCCCTGGACGTCTCCCCCTGGTTCGGCAGGAAGGTGGCGGCGGAGATGTGCCACCGCAGCCAGCACGCCATGTTCCTCCGGAACAGCAAGGCGAAATCGGTACTCGAGATGGTGAGGCGGGTCGAGGCCTTCCGCCGGTGGACCAAGGAGGATCTGCTGGCCGTGGAGCCTGATGGCCGCCAGGCCGAGGCCAGCTCCGACTGGAGGATGCCGAGCCACAAGTAGATATCATGGAGTGACCGATCCTGGACTCGCCAGGCCTGGGTACGACTGGTACCCTGGCCACGAGAGCAGCTCAGGGCAAAGAGTTGCCGGCGAAGGAGGATCGGTCGTGGAGAAGGATATCACATACGTTGGGATGGACGTGCACAAGGACACCATAGCGGTGTCGTACGCACGGGGGGACAGCAGGCCCCAAGGGTGGGGAGTGATCCCCAACAAGGTGAACGTCGTGCTTAAGACACTGCGGAAGCTGGGATCCTTTGACCGAGTGTACTGCTGCTACGAGGCGGGGCCGTGCGGGTATGTGCTGTATCGGAAGCTGACGGAGGCTGGGATCAGGTGCATTGTGGTGGCGCCGTCGCTGATCCCCCAGAAGCCCGGGGACCGCGTGAAGACGGACCGGAGGGACGCTGGGGAGTTGGCCAGTCTGCTGCGCAGTGGGGACCTCTCCCCGGTGTGGGTTCCCGACGTGGAGCACGAGGGGCTACGGGATCTGACTCGTGCGAGGGAGGCGGCGCGGCGGGATCTGCAGCGCCATCGCAACCAGGTGAGCAAGTTTCTGCTGCGGCTGGGGGTCTACCCGCCCGATGGGGTGAAGAACTGGAGCCATGGGTACTGGAAGTGGATTGAAGCCCTCCAGTTGCCGACGGTGGCTCAAGGGCTGGTGCTAAGAGAGCAGCTTCAGGCCGTGCGCCAGGCGGAGGAACTGGTCGGGCGGCTTGAGGCGGAGATCGAGCAGGCAATAGAGAAGAGTCCTCTGGCTAAGACCGTGAGCGAGTTGCAGGCGCTAAAGGGGGTGAAGCTGCTGACAGCGGCGACCTTGGTGGCGGAGTTGGGGGAGATCAGCCGCTTCCAGAGCGCCAGGGAACTCATGGGCTACTCGGGGTTGGTGTGCAGCGAGTCGTCCAGTGCCGGCAAGGTGCGCCGGGGCTCGCTGACCAAGGCGGGCAATGCCGTGGTGCGGTGGGTGGTGGTGGAAGCCGCCCACCACTACCGCCATCTGCCCAAGGTGAGCCTGGATCTGAAGAAGCGGCAGGAAGGGTGTAGCGAAACTGCCAAGGGGATCGCCTGGAAGGCACAGGGCCGGTTGAACCGACGCTACCGCCGGCTGTCGGGCCGGGGTCTGCCGACGCCGAAGGTGGTGGCCGCCGTAGCCAGGGAGTTGCTGGGGTTCGTATGGGCCATTGCTCGGCTAGCCAACGGCGAGCCCGTAGCTAGCGGGGAAGAGCAGGCTGCCACGGCAGCAGCCTAGATGATGCTCGAGTCGTTCCAGCGGCTGAGCCCAGGGGTTGCCGTGGAGAAGAGGCCGTCCGATGTGGAGAAACGGGGAGTTGAGAGAGGCCTCGGGTTTACCGCTTTTCGGGCCGTGGTATCTGAGCTGCGGGGTGGGGCAGGAGCCTTCCCGTCCCACCCGAAACCACGGCCCCCGAGTCGGCGCTCGGGTCGCTCCCCAGCGTTGCCCTATCCTCCGCTCGGGCAAGAGCCATGATACTGGGCAAGCGAGGAGGGATCAACAAGAAGGAGGGAGTTGGTGGCCCCAGGAGGGGATGCAGCAGCTGGCGGGCGAGCACGGCAGCGGTAAGGAGAACCCTCGCTTCGCCCCTTGCGATAAGAGCGAAAGCTCGAACGCGCGTTTGTAGAACGAGGCAGCTCCAGACGGCTCAATAGCGTGCGGATAACCAAACCCGCGAATACCAGGCTGATCACCGTCGATGTGGCCCTGCTCGCCCGCTGGCACCTGCATCCCGTCCCGCGTGGGACCGCTCCCGGCCAGATGTTTCATGAAGCCAGACACACAGTGACGCACGCGAGAACGCGAGTCTTGACAGGTCACTCCATACCAGGGGCGATCCTCGTGATCGCCCTTTTGGAGTTGCCCCCTTGGACGAACGCGACCCCGTGGGGCAGTCCGGTGCCGCACAGAAATATCCGTGAATTCCGGAACGAAATCTCTTGACTCTAATCCCCATTTAATCTACCATGGCTCCTGCTTGTTGAACCTGAAAAGCTATTAGCTAGTGGTAGAACCTTCCTGGCCCAACAAGAGTCCCCTGCCCCTTTCCAAAATCACCGCTCGAGCCCAGGTGCGGCAGGATCACTCTAAGAAGACGCCGGGGGACACGGCGGACTGGATGAAATAGAAAGGAGAGACGCCCAGGAGGGCGCGATGAGTCGCCGTTTGGAGCAGACGTCCCTGGCGGGAGACCGGAGACGTTCTCCCAGGGTCAGGACGGGGTTAGGCACCCCTCGGGCACTCTTGAAGAGGCCCGATAGCAGTCACCTATCTGGAAACTGGGAGGGAGGAACCATCCATGGCATTGAAGCCTAAGGGGCTATTAGCCCTGGCCGGCCTGGCGGTGTTGGCCCTCGGGGTCACAGCAACTACGGTGCTGGCCCAGCAGGCACAACCCCAGGCGGCGAAGCCTGTCGCGACCATCACGATCGTACCCGTCGCCGCTAACCCGGCCGACCCCAACGTCATCGAGAAGACCATCGCCGACGGCAAGATCAAGGTCCAGATGGGAGCCACCGGGCTGAGCAACGTCTCGGTAGGCGTGCCAGTCACGCTCCAGGGTGCAGCCACCGATGCCAAGGTCACCGTGACCAAGTACGCCTGGACCTTGACGAAGCCTGCCGACTCCAAGTCGGCCCTCACGTCCAACAACGAAGCCACTGTCAAGTTCACACCGGACGTCTCCGGCATCTACAAGGTCGACCTGGTGCTCAGCAACGACGCTGGGTCGAGCCCGATGGCCTCCGTTCAGATCCACGCGGGGGAGTACATCGGAACGGGAGTGGGCAACTGCTTCCAGTGCCATCCCAAGGTCACCCAGGAGTGGTCCGAGACCGGCCATGCCGTCCTGCTGAAGGAGCAGATCAACGGCGGCGCGAACCCGGCCACCAGCCACTACGGCGAGCAGTGCCTCCGCTGCCATAGCACCGGCTACTACACCGGCGTGAACAACGGCGGTTTCGCTGCGGTTCAGGCCCAGACGGGCTGGAAGTTCCCGGCCCTGGCCGACATCCAGGCGGGCAAGGACAACTGGAGCACCATGCCCGAAGCGCTGCAGAACATGGCCAACATCCAGTGCGAGGACTGCCACGGTCCCGCCAAGGACCACGTCGTGAACAGCGGCAAGATGACGGCCAGTCTGGACGAGGGCGTCTGCAACGTCTGCCACAACGGCGGCGGCCACCACGTCAAGGGGGCGATGTTCGCCAACGCCGCCCACAGCGACGCGAGCGCTCAGGCCTTCACCTATCCCACGGGTCCCAGCCGGCAGGATTGCGTCCGCTGCCACTCGGGCAAGGGCTACATCTCCTTCCTGAAGGATCCCACCAACAAGGCTTCCTGGAATAACGACCCTGCGCCCATCACCTGCGCCGTCTGCCACGATCCGCATTCCGACGGCAACAAGAACCAGCTGCGGGTCACCGGCGTGCCGGTTCAGGCCAACGGCATCACCAAGGACTTCGCTCTGTCGGCCACCTGCGTGGAGTGCCACAACGGTCGAACCAAGGCGGAGGATGCGGTGAAGGGCAGCTTCCCCCACTACAGCCCGGCCGGCGAGATGCTGAGCGACATGGGCGGAGTGACCTACGGCCAGACCGCGCCCAACTCGCCCCACGGCATGATCGTGGGAGTCTCCCCGGTTAAGGATCCGTCGGATCCCGAAGGCAAGACCGTGCTGTTCGGCGGCAACACGCCGGGCTCCTGCGTGGCTTGCCACATGTATCCCACTCCGGCCGACGCCAAGGATCCCAACCGGTTCAAGGTCGGCGATCACTCCTTCAACATGGTCAGCCCGGACGGCAGCTTCGATTACACCGCCGCCTGCCAGAGCTGCCACAAGGGCACAGACACCTTCAACTTCGCGGCCAAGGCCGACTACGACGGCAACGGCAAGGTTGAGGGCGTCCAGACCGAGGTTGCCGGTCTGCTGACCACGCTGCAGACAGCGATCGGCGACTCGGGCATCAAGGCGGTCAAGGGTTATCCCTACTTCGACCAGGCCAACAAGGCCAACTGGACCGACAAGCAGAAGAACGCTATCTACAACTACCTGTTCGTCCGCGGCCTGGAGGGCAGCGACGGCAAGGCCAACGCGATCCACAACTTCAAGCGATCTGTGGCCCTGCTGCAGCTCTCCTACAAGGATCTGACGGGTAGCGACGTACCCAACGCGACCGTTATCAAGTAGGAGCCGGATCCCGCGGGGAAACGCAGGGGCGACCCGCTCGGGTCGCCCCTGTTGCGCTTCTCCCCGCTCCCGATGGGAGAGGGCTGAGGGTGACTCCTTGGGAGAGGGGCGAGGGCGACCTAGCCTCCCTCTCCCTTTGGGAGAGGGTCGGGGTGAGGGCTGGGGCAATAATGACCTCGACCACGGAGGACACTTCGGCTACCCCCCGCGCCCCCGGGCGCCTGGCGACGCCCGATTCGGTTCCATCCTGTGTTGGCGAATTCGGCGTTGTGTTGATGGTGGTCGGTTGGTGGCTGGGAAAGCATGTTCCCCTGGCTGCCCCTTTCGGGGCAGCTTGATCCCCGCCCTGGGCCGCCCTCACACGGCCAGGGCGTCCAGGTAGCCGATCTCTCCAGGTGGGGCACCC
>JAJZRD010000137.1 GCA_021845945.1 Chloroflexota bacterium | reverse complement strand
GCGACCCGGGGCTGGCGACGGTGCGAGCAACGGATGATGTACGTTCAGTTGATGATCTGCGACCTGCAAGGTGGTGGAGCGGTGATGACCGAGGCTCCGGCCGGGTTCCGTGAGGGCGAGCAACCGTAGGTTGATCTCGGCGGCAACTCTGCCTGCCGGCAACCACGGCCCTCGGCCGCCCACGGATGCTGCCGAACCCTTCGGTGAGGTCGGTCGGCATCTCGACCGTGCCGGGAATGCTAACATTCGGTACAACCCGTGTCAAGAAAGTACATCGTCATTGCCTGGCAAGCGTAATCGTCCCCCCTCCTTAGCTATGCCAACGGCTGTAAGCCGGCTTGAGACAGTTGCTGGGACACCGGTTTGGCTGTAGCCGGCCGGCGTTATACAATGAGCGCTCACGAAAGCTAACTGCTGAAGGAGGAAGCGGCGTGAAAGTAGGTTTCATTGGGCTTGGGAAGATGGGCAAGCCCATGGCAATAAACCTGTTGAAGGGTGGCTTTGAGTTGAGGGTGCACAACCGGAGCCGGGCCGTGGTGGATGAGCTGGCAGCCATGGGCGCTGCGCCGGCCTTCTCGCCCCGGGAGGTGGCGCTGGAGGCCGACGTGGTTCTCACCTGCCTGCCCACCCCGGAGGCCGTGGAGGCCGTGTACCTGGGCCCTGAGGGCCTGGTGCCGGCCACCAGGCCCGACCAGATCCTGATAGATCACAGCACCGTCAGCCCCACCACCAGCCGGAAGCTGTTCCAGGCTGCCCGTGAGAAGGGGGTCCACTTCCTGGACGCCCCCATCAGTGGGGGAGTCCCTCGCGCGGAGGCCGGAACCCTCACCATCATGGTCGGGGGGGATGAAGGGGTCTTTCACAGGGCCATGCCGGTATTGCAGGCCATGGGTGACAAGGTGGTCCTGGTGGGTGGCCCGGGGGTTGGCAGCGTGGTGAAGCTCACCAACCAGCTGCTGGTGGGCATCCATACCGCGGCGGCGGTGGAGGCACTGGTCTTTGGTGTAAAGGGCGGGGCGGACCCCCGAGTTCTGCTGGACGTCATCGGCTCCAGCTTCGGCGCCAGCGCCATGTTCAACCGCACCGTTCCGATGGTGCTGGCCCGACAGTTCGGGTCGGCTACCGACGTGGGGATCCTGAGCAAGGACATGGGGTTGATCACCCGGCTGGGCAAGGAGCTATCCTGCCGGCTGTTGATGGGCGCCGTGGCGGAGCAGCTCTTCGACGAGGGGGTCGGTTTGGGTCTGGCTCACAACGACATGGTGTCGCTGGTGGAGCCGCTCGAAAAGATCGCGGGCGTCGAGGTGAAGTAGACGGGGCGGCCACCGAGGCCGGCTACGGCAGCTCGTTGCCCACCATCTGCCGGATGGTGTTGAGCAGCTTCGCCGGCCCGAAGGGCTTCGTCAGGAAGCCGTTCATCCCAGCTTCCAGGGCAGCCTCTCGGTCGGTCGGGGAGGCCTGGGCCGTCAAGGCGACGATCTTGACGTTGGAGGTGGAGCTATCGGCTCTCAGGCAGCGGCAGACTTCGATGCCGTTGAGGTTGGGCATGCCAATGTCCAGCAGCAGCAGGTCGGGTTTGTGCTCCCTCGCCATCTGCAGGGCTTGCAGGCCATCGGAGGCCTCCAGCAGCTCGAACTCTTCCTCGGCCAACACCAGGCCGATGATCTTGCGGACCTCGACCTGATCCTCCGCGAGCAGTATCCGTTTGCGTCTCATGGTCTTCCCGACGATCTGTTGGGCGGGGATGTCCCTCTTCGCAAACCTGAGCACTTCCCTGTTGACGGCGCGGGCAGTTGCCACTACACTGACATTGTCGACAGTAGCCCGGATTCTGTCGCCAATACTGTCCGGCGGTGTGTGGTAGATGGATCAGGCAGTCTTCCCTTCCCTCCAGCAGAGCACCCTCAGGATGTCGGCCACGAACGCCATCCGGGACAGCATCGTCAGCGGCGTGCTCCGGCCTGGACAGCAGCTGGTACAGGCGGAGATCGCCGCCCAGATGAACGTCAGCCGGGCACCCATCCGCGAGGCCTTGCGGCAGTTGGAGGAGGAGGGGCTCGTCGAGAGCATACCCTATCGCGGGGCCTTCGTGTCCCGAGTGACCCGGCGGGACATCATCGAGCTGTACAGCCTGCGGGGAGCTCTGGAGTCCCTGGCGGCGCGACTCGCCATCCCCCGTTGCAGCGAGGAGGATATCGCCGGTCTGGAGGCCATCGTGGCTCGGATGTCGGAGGCCGCGGAAGTCGCGGACTACCTGGCCATCAGTGCCGCCGACATCGAATTCCACACGCATCTCTGCGTCCTCTCCGGCCACCAGCATCTGCTCAGGAACTGGCAGACCAACTGCAACCTGATCCGACGCATCCTCACCTTCCGCAACCGGCTGAGCACTCCGCACGTCGTCGTCGCGATGCACACGCCCATCGTCGAAGCCGTCAGGAACAGGGATGTAGATGCTGCTCAAGGCGCCATCGAGGAGCACTGCATCAACTCTGGAGAAGCCCTGGCCTCCATATGGCCCGACGACGAGTCCGATCTCAACAGAGGGGTTGCCTACATCGATGCGCATCTTGGTAATCAATCCCAACAGCTCCGCTGACATGACCGCGGCAATCGCTCGCGAGCTGACGGCCGTCCGGCGCCCGGACTCACACGTGGATGTGGTGAATCCGGCCGGCGGACCCCTCTCCATCGAGTCGGCCTACGACGAGAGCCGAGCGGTGCCGGAGATGCTCAGGCTGGTCCAGCGGGCCCCCGAACAGGGATACGACGCCGTCGTCATCGCCTGCTTCTCCGACCCGGGGCTGGATGCCGCCCGAGAGTTGGTGGACATACCCGTGGTCGGCATTCAGGAAGCCTCCATGTACCTGGCAGCCTCCCTGGGCTCGTTCTTCGGCGTGCTGACCACCCTGGAGCGGCGGGTGCCGGTACGCCGGCGCTACGCCGAGAGCCTGGGGCTGGGCGGCAAGATGGTGTCTACGCCGGTGCTGAACATCCCGGTGGCGGAAACCGTGGGGAGCCTCGAGAGGATGAAGGCCACGGCCCTGGCCAAGTCGCGAGAAGCCATGGCCGATGGGGCAGAAGTGCTGATCATGGGTTGCGCGGGACTGGGCGATTGGTCCCACGAGCTCCAGCAGGAGCTGGGCATCCCGATAATCAACCCCAACGCGGCCGGACTGAAGCTGGCGGAATCGCTGGTGGATCTCCGGTTGGCCCACAGCAAGGCGCGGAGCTTCCAGCCGCCCAGGTACGTCGTTCCGCTCGATAGATAGGAGCCCACAGGGCGGCGGCCATGGGTCCAGGGGCCGCCAACCTGTTGAGAGGAGGTGGTGGATAGCAGAGTATCTGTTCTGTGGCCGGTGGATGGCCGGGCCGGATGGCCATGGATGAAAGTCGCACCGATCTTATCTGGATTATCTAAAGGAGGACTGGGATGTCAACCGCTGCCCTCGCCAAAGAAAAGAAGCCGAGGTTTACCGTCCCTCTTGCGAAGATGTCCCTCAAGGCGTGGCCTGGCCGCACGGATACCAAGGGCATCGTAAGCTCTCTCATGATCTCGCTCGTGATGATTGGCATCCTGCAGTTTGGAGAGAGGCTGGATACTCTCCTCACCGGCGGGCTGTTCCCGGTTTCAGGCCGGGTTATCTCCATCACGATGATCGGTCTCGGGACGATGCTGTATGGCGTCGTGGGTGGTCTTATCGTTTCTGAGATCAATCCACTGATCGCTACCGCCACGGGCACCAGCCCCATCGCTCCCTTCTTCTTTCTGACCAACGCCTGCCAGGTGCTGTCCGCCTACATCACCGGCAAGATCTTCGACAACGTCATCACCTGGAAGGCGACCATAACTAACGGCGTGCTGGCCACCGTCTTTCTCGTCCTGGTGTACATCCCGATGCACGTCCTGTACTTCCACATGCCAGTCGAGAAGATGGTTTCGCTGTACGCCATGCAGAGTCTGTTCTCCCTGACGGTTCCCGCCATCCTCCTTCGGATCCTGCTGAAGGTGGTTAGGGACGCCGGGTTCGTCGAGGAGTAAAGCCGCAGCAATCCGGCTGGTTGGGTCCGATTGTCTGTCATGCCAGCGGGGGTCACGCCCCCGCTGGCTTCCCCCATCACCGGGAGGTAACGATGCCCAAGTTCCTGTTCGCGTCGGCTCTGGAGAAGGACGCGGCCACCTTCTTCTCCAGGCTCCATCCCACCACCATGCTGATAGCCCTGGGCTGCATGGTGGTGATCATCTTCTCGACACTGAACTTCCTCGCCCTGGTTGGGATCCTGGCCTTCCTCTTTCTCATCGTGGTCTTCGATGGCATGCCGAAGCAAAGCACTTTCACAGTGCTGCTGGTGGTGATCCCGCTCTGTGTGTTCATAACCCTGATTCAGGCGCTCACCGATCCCAACCAAATCATCGCCCGCTTCGACCTGTTCGGGATGGGGATCCTGGTCTCTCAGGAGGGCATCTTCCTGGGGCTGTCCATTACCCTTCGCGTGGCGCTGATGGCGCTCACCATGACCATGTTCTTCACCGTGGTGCACCCGGTCAAGCTGACGAGGGCCCTCTACGACATGGGGATGCCCTTCAAGTTTGCCTACACCTTTGTCCTGGCGCTCCGCTTCCTGCCGTTGATACTCGACGAGCTGGCGACGATCAACAACGCTCAGAAGTCTCGAGGCTACGACATCGATCGGGTCAACCCGGCCATCAAGGTGCTGAAGATGTTCCCGCTTACCATACCGCTCATCCTGGGCGCCCTGAAGCGGGCCGATACCATCGCCCTGGCCATGGACCTGAAGGCGTTCGATGCCTATCCCAAGCGGACCTTCTTCATTGCCCTGCAGAAGGGCAGTGCCGATACCGTGGTTCGCGCCGTCAGCGTCGTGGCTATGGTGTTCTTCGTGGTAGTCACTTTCCAGGGGATACTGTAACCATGTCGCTAATTGAACTCGAAAACGTCAGCTTCCGCTACTCCGGAACGAGCCGGATGATCCTGGAGGACGTGAGCTTCTCCATAGAGGAGGGGGAGTTCGTCGCCGTCTTCGGGGAGGGCAAGAGCACCCTGTTGATGTGCCTGTGCGGTGCAATTCCGCACCTGCTCCCCGGCAAGTTCTCCGGCCACGTTCGGGTCGACGGTATGGACACCGAGACCCACAAGATCGCCGAGATCTCCCGAAAGGTCGGGGTGGTGCTGCAGGACCCTGAGAACCAGCTGTTCAACCTCACCGTCGAGGGCGACGTGGTGTTCGGCATGGAGAACCTTCAGGTCCCTCCCGAGGACATGGAGGCAAGGATGGTGGACGCGCTCCAGACGGTTCGGATGAGCGACTTCCGACGGCGGATGTCGCACGAGCTGTCGGGTGGCCAGAAGCAGCGGGCCGCCATCGCCTCGGTGCTGGCCATGGAGTCGAAGATCCTGGTGATGGACGAGCCGACCCGAGAGCTGGACCCCATGGGCACCGAGGAGGTGTTCGAGGTGCTGGGGCGTCTGAAGCAGCAGGGCAAGACGATCGTGATCGTCGAGAACGATCCCGAGCATCTGGCGCCCCTCGCCGACAAGATGGTGTTGCTGCGGGACGGCCACCTGGAGCTGGTGGCGGAGCCGCGGGAGTTCTACCGAAGGATCAAGGATGACAAGCGGATACGCTTCCCCCAGGTGACCCAGCTGTACTTCCAGCTGGAAGAGAAGATGGGCCTGGGCTCGAAGGTTCCCTTGACGCTGGAGGAAGGAGTGGAACTGTTTTCCCGTGTCTAACAACGACGTGATCATCGACGTACAGCAGCTGGGCCACACCTACCCCAACGGCGCCAAGGCGCTGAACGGGATCGATCTGCAGATCCGAACGGGGGAGTTCCTAGGGGTCATCGGTCAGAACGGTGCCGGCAAGACGACCATGGTGAAGCACTTCAACGGCCTGCTCAAGCCGACCGAGGGCAGGGTGGTGGTCAAGGGCGTGGACACCCGCAACGCCCAGGTCTCCAACCTCGCCCGCCACGTGGGCTACGTATTCCAGAACCCGGACCACCAGATCTTCGCCAGCAACGTGCGGGAGGAGATCGCCTTCGGGCCCAAGAACATCGGGATGGACAAGGCCACTATCGAGAGGAACGTCGAAGAGGCCATCGAGGTCCTCGACCTGGGGGGCGTGACCGACATTCATCCCTTCCGGCTGAGCCGCGGGCAGCGGCAGCGCCTGGCCATCGCGGGGGTGCTGGCGATGAAGCCGGAGATCTTCATGCTGGACGAGCCGACCGGCGGCCAGGATAGGGAGCAGGTGCTCCGGCTGCGCAAGGTGCTGCAGGCGTTGAATGAGGCCGGCCACACCATCATCCTGATCACTCACGACATGGAGCTGCTGGCGGAGTCTGCCCGGCGGGCCATCGTCGTTCGCGGCGGGAAGGTGATCCTGGACGGGCCACCGACGGAGGTTTTCAAACACACCGAGGAGCTGCGCAAGACCTTCCTGACCGCGCCTCAGATCACCCGGCTCAGTCTGGAGCTCGGCTTCTCCATGCCGGCAACGACCGTGGAGGAGGCCGCGCAGGAGTTGCTGAAGAGGTCCGAGAGCCGGAAGGCCGGAGTCGGAGCCTGAGTGCAGCGTCACGTTCCCTACACCATCGAATTGTGGAACGACGCTTTCAGCCGGTTGCCACGGGAAGGTCCGGCTGAAGCCTCGATTCCGCGAGTATCGGAAGCAGGGGCGCACCCAGGTGTGTGCTCCACAGTCTTGGTTCGAGGAGAATCCCTAGCCATGGTTAATAAGAAGATAGACATGGTCGTCGAGGGCGGCCTGGTGGTGGCCAGCGGCACGGTCAGCCGGGCTACGGTGGCTGTCAGCGAGGGAAAGATCGCGGCGCTGCTGGCCCCGGGGATGTTGCCCCCGGAGGCGGGTCAGGCGCAGCGCGTCGATGCCACGGGCAAGATCGTCATGCCCGGCGTGATAGACGCCCACGTCCACATGGCCAACTTCAACGTTCAGGCCGACTCCTTCCCCTCCATGAGCGCCGCCGCCGCCTTCGGCGGGGTGACCACCGTGATCCCTTACCAGCAGGGCAAGGTGGGGATGCCGGTCAAGGAGTTCCTCACCACCTTGCGGGACGAAGGCGAGGCACAGTCGCTGGTGGACTTCGCCATGCACTGCCGCCTCCAGGCGCCGGAGCGAGGGGTGACCAGGCAGTTCGACGATGCCTTCGACCTGGGCGTCACCAGCTTCAAGATGTTCATGGCCTATCGCAAGCGCGGCATCATGTGGGACGACTACAGCCTCTACGAGGCCCTGGATTACATCGGGAAGCGTGGGGGTCTCTACTGCTGCCACGCCGAGAATGGCGACATCATCGATTACCTGGAGGACAAGTACCAGGCGGAAGGCCGCTACACCCCGGAGAACTACCTGGCGGTGCGGCCTCCCGAGGCGGAGGCCGAGGCCACCTTCCGGGTGCTGACCCTCGCCAAGCTTGCCGGCTGCGCCCTCTACCTCGTCCATATGAGCACCGGCAAGGGCATCTCTCTGGCGCACCAGGCGCAGCTCGAAGGGCAGCGGGTCTTCATCGAGAGCTGCCCCCACTACCTGACCCTGACGGCAGAGGAGATGAAGCGACAGGGAGGAAAGACGAAAATCGCGCCTCCGCTACGGGAGCAGCACGACCTGGACGCCGTCTGGCAGGCGGTCTCCGATGGGACCGTCCAGGTGATCGGCTCGGACCACGCGCCGTGGCCGCTGGACAACAAGACTCTGCCGGCGGAGAAGTTCTCGGAGATCTTCTTTGGGGCGCCGACCATCGAGACGATGCTCCCGCTGATGTACAGCGAGGGGGTCGCCAAGGGGCGGATCGACCTTCCAAGGCTGGTGGATCTGCTGTGCGAGACTCCGGCTCGCATCTTCGGCCTGTCCGAGCGCAAGGGGGCCATCGCCGTTGGCGCCGACGCCGACCTGGTGCTGTTCGATCCCGACGTCGAGTGGAAGGTGGAGGCCAGGGACATGCACAGCCAGTCCGGCTACACCCCGTACGAGGGCTGGTCGGTTCGGGGCAAGGCGGTGGCCACCATCGTCCGCGGCCGGTTCGTGATGAAAGACGGCCGGTTGATGCAGAAACCGGGCTACGGGGAGTACCTCCCTCGCGTCGTCCGGCGATAGGGTTTGGCCACGGTGATCTTCGATGCGTAGGGCGGGGCGCCCCGCCCTACGTTTTCTACAGGTTCTATGGGGAGTTGAAGATATGGAGCCCCAGCTGTTGAGGGCTATAGCGTCCGAGGTTCGGATCGACCGGGTGTTGGGGCGGATATCCCTTCTTGCCGAGAAGGCGCGGGGTTCCTCCGAGGGCGTGAGCAGGCTGGCTTTCTCGCCCGTGGAGGCCGAAGGGATGAAGCTGGTGGCCCAGTGGATGGAGGAGGCCGGGCTCACCGTTGCCTACGATGGCATCGGGGACATGTTCGGCTCCACCGACGGCAACGCGCCCGACACCGGGGTGCTGATGGCCGGCTCTCACCTGGACTCGGTCCCCAATGGGGGGGCCTACGATGGGGTACTGGGAGTCATCGGGGCGATCGAGACGGCGGAGGCCATCCGCGCTGCCGGCGTCAAACCCGCCGTGCCCATGGAAGTGGTGGTGTGGCGATGCGAGGAGGCGGCACTCTTCGGGCAGGGTAGGCTGGGCTCCCTTTTCTTCACCGGAGAGCTGAGCCTGGAGACTGTGCGCTCGTGGGAGAAGGCGGAGCTGCCCCTGGCCGGGTACCTGGAGAAGGCCGCGAGTCTGCCCCAGCGAGCGGCCAACCGCTCGGTGAGGGGTTACCTGGAGCTTCACATAGAGCAGGGCCGGCGTCTCGCGGCAGGCGGCACCGCCATCGGCGCCGTCACCGCCATTCCGGGCGCCACCCGGTGGCGAGTAGCCCTGTCGGGGCGTGCCGACCATTCCGGGGCTACCCCCATGGGCATGCGACGGGATGCCCTGGCCGCCGCGGCCGAGCTGGTCCTGGCCGTGGAGAGGGCCGGAATGGCCGAGCGCGCCCTGGAAACGGTGGCCACCGCCGCCGCCATCCGTGCCCTGCCGGGTGCCTGGAACGTGATCCCGGGCTGGACCGAGCTGCTGACCGACATTCGAGGGATCGAGCAGGATAGCATCGATCGGGCGCTGGAGTTCGTCCGCGAGTCCGCCCGCGGGATTGCCTCTCAGCGGCAGGTGGAGATCACCTTCGAGGAGGCGACCCGGGGCAAACCGGTGCGGCTGGACGAAGCCATGGTGAGCCGGGTGGAAGGTACAGCCCTCTCCCTGGGTTTGTCCGTCGTTCGCATGCCCAGCGGTGCCGGCCACGATGCCCAAACCATGGTGCCCTACGCCCCCGTTGGAATGGTGTTCGTACCCTCCGTCGACGGCATCAGCCACGCTCCGGAGGAGATGACCGGACCTGAAGACATCCTGGCGGGCGTGCAGGTGCTGGCGGGCAGTTGTGCTGCCGCTGCCCTAGGAAGGTAGAGGTCTGAATGAAGGCGATGATCGCCCTCACAGTGGCGGAGGGCAAGCGGTTGATAGCCAAGGCTATCGTTAGGACGCCGGAGGTGCAGCGAGCCCTGCAGGGCGGCAAGATCCTGCTGAAGGGCGGGACCACGGTGTCCGCCGTTGCCGAGGAGTTGGTCGGAATGCCGTTGCTCATCTCGGGGCGCGTCAGCCCCCGCGGCTTCAAGGCGACCCGCATCCCCTGCGACGCACCTCACGCCATGCTGATCGAGGGATCCGAGTGGCGGAAGGTCGACGACGAGCTGCCCGAGGTGGTGCCGAGTCTCGGCGAGAACGACGCATTCGTCGTTGGGGCCAATCTTATCGATGCCCACGGCGGGGCCGCTATGGCCGTGGGCGCTCCCCTGGGGGGCAGGCCGGGAAGGGTACTCGCGGGGATCCAGGCGCAGGGGGTGCCGATCCTGGTGGCGGCCGGTT
>JAJZRD010000136.1 GCA_021845945.1 Chloroflexota bacterium | reverse complement strand
GCCATCGCCGTGCGAGGCACTCACAAGCCGGCCCTCCACGACGCCGAGAAGGTGGAGGAGGTCCGGAAGCAGATCAGGGCCAACTACCACCAGACCCCGGGCGACATGCACGACCTGGGCACCTCCGGCGGCATCCCCTTCCTGGACGCACGGGGGATCCTGCCCACCCGCAACTTCCGGCAGGGCAGCTTCGAGGCTGCCCGGCAGATCAGCGGCAAGACGATGGCCGACACCATCCTGACCAACCGGGGCACCTGCTACGGCTGCTACGTCGCCTGCAAACGGGAGGTCAAGACCGGCGAACCCTACAACGTCGACCCGGCCTACGGCGGCCCGGAGTACGAGACCATCGGCTCCCTGGGCTCCCTCTGCGGCGTCGGCGACCTGGCTGCCATCGCCAAGGGCAACGAACTGTGCAACCGCTACGGCCTGGACACCATCTCCGTGGGGACCACCATCGCCTTCGCCATGGAGGCCTTCGAGGCCGGCCATCTGACGGCCGAGGACACCGGCGGGATCGACCTCCGTTTCGGCAACGCCGACGCCATGCTGAAGATGCTCGACATGATCACCCAGAGGCAGGGGATCGGCGACCTGCTGGCCGAGGGGGCGCTGCGGGCTGCCCGGAAGATCGGTGGAGGAGCCGAGGCCCTGGTGATGCATGCCAAGGGGCAGGAGTTCCCCATGCACGAGCCGCGGGGCAAGCGGAGCCTGGCCATCGGCTATGCCACCAGCCCCACGGGGGCCTGTCACATGGAGGCCGTCCACGACACCGACTTCGAGGCTCCAGGGGCGGCGGGCTTCGACGCGGTGGAGCCACTGGGTATCACTGAACCGGTGGGCGCCCTGGACCTGGGTCCCGCCAAGATGCGGCTCTTCTACAACGCCCAGCAGATGTGGAACCTGTACAACTGCATCGGGCTGTGCGACTTCGTCGGCACCAGCATAGGGCCTTTCACCCTGTCGATGCTGGTGGACTACACCTCGGCGGTCACCGGCTGGAACACCAGCCTCTACGAGCTGCTGAAGGTGGGCGAACGCTCCCAGAACATGGCGAGGCTGTTCAACCTGAGGGAGGGCTTCACCGTGGACGACGACGACCTGCCGCCCAGGATGTTCCAACCCCTGGAGAACGGCGCACTGAAGGGGGTCGGCATCGACCGAGGGGAGTTCCAGGCGGCCAGGCGGCTCTACTACGAGATGGCCGGCTGGGATCCGGAGACGGGCGTCCCCACCCGAGGCAAGCTGGCGGAACTGGACCTGCTCTGGGCTGTGTAGCCTGACCTCTCCCCCAACCCCCTCCCCGCGTCGGGGAGGGGGTTTTTCTCCCTTCCCCATGGCGAAGGGGGATGAAGGATATCGCTTCAGACGGTGCGGACGGGCAGCCGGACCCCCAGCTGGTGGAGGATCCCGAGAACGCCTCCGCCCTGCACCGGCTGGATGCTGGTGGCGAGGACCCGGTCGCTCTGGACGGTGCAGCTGGCAGGCTCCTCGGGCAGGGAGACCCGCCTGCCGGCAGCCGGAACCGAGGGCATGCCGGGCACCGGCAGCACCAGCTGGCCGGTCTGGGTGCCGGTAATCCGGAGAGTCAGTAAGACCCTGCTTCCCTGCTCCCGAAGCTCTCTGGCGTTGAAAGCGAAATCGGGGAAAGCCCGGCGCATCGACCGCATGAACTCCAGGAACTGTCCCTTATCCAGCGGCCGCGGGGTGGGACCGCTGAAGACGTAGCCGTCGGAAAGGTAGTCGGCCGCTCTTTCCAGGTCCCCCGATTCCAGCGCTTCAAGGAGGGCTGTCACGGTCTCGGCGGGGCTCATCACGGGATCCTCCTTACCGGTGGAAAGATTCGCGACCTGTGAAGGGTTCGCGCAGGGAGGCAGCCGGGTCTCAAGCTCAGCCGGCCTTCGGCAGGCACCCCTGGTCGACCCATCAACGGAGCATTTCTCGTTCCCCTTCTTCGTCTTGGGAGCCACAAGGGAAGGGGCCGGCAGCAATGCCGGCCCCTTCTGCATCGCAACGGCAGGGCACTACTGCCTGGCCAGGGAGACCACCAGTTCTCGCAGCCCCTCCAGGGCGACCCGCCGCGTCTCCACAGGCCTCGTCTTGAAGATGCTGGGGTCCTTCAGCCCGTTGCCGGTGAGGATGGCCACCACCCGGGCCGACGGGTCGAGGGTGCCCTGCTCCAGCGACTTGAGGATGGCGGCCAGGGTCACCGCCGAGTCCGGCTGTACCCAGAGCCCCTCACCCTCCGCCAGCAGCCGCTGGGCCGCAAGCGCCTCCTCGTCGGTCACTGCCATCACCCGTCCGTACCTGCCCCCCTCCAGCCACCTGAGGACTCGATTGCCGCTGGGAGGGTTGGGGTTGGTGATAGCCCCGCAAATGGTGTTGGTGCTCTGGAGCCGCTCGAAGGTTTGCTTCCCCTGCGCGAAAGCCCTGGCGATGGGGGAGGAGCCCTCCGCCTGAACCCCCACCACCTGGGGGCGGCGGCGGATCATCCCTCGCTCCTCCAGCTCCCGCAGCCCCTTCAAGACTCCGGACATGTTGCCGCCGGAGCTCACCGGCATGAAGATGTAGTCGGGCGTCTCCCAGCTCAGCTGCCGGCAGATCTCCAGCGCCACCGTCTTCTGGCCGTCCACCCGGAAGGGATCGTCGGAGATGATGAAGTAGATGCCCAACTCCTGCCCGATCCGCAGCGATTCCTGGTAAAGGTCGCCGTAGTCGCCGTCCACCAGGGTCAGGTGGGGGTGGTAGATGCCCACGGGCCCCAGCTTCTCCGGCGGGATCTTGGAGGACACCATGACGAAGCAATCCAACCCGGCTCGAGCGGCGAAGGCGGCCACGGAGCCCGCCATGTTGCCGCTGGAGACGGTCCCCACCGCCTTGAAGCCCATATCCAGGGCCCGCTGGATCCCCACGACGGTGCCCCGATCCTTGAAGGAGCCGGTGGGATTGAGCCCCTCGTTCTTGAAGTAGAGGTGGGCCATGCCCAGCCTCTGGGCCACCCGTCCGGACTTCAACAGGGGGGTGTTCCCCACCCCCAGATCGACGTCGGCGGAAATCCGCTCGAAGGGGAGGAACTGCTGCCAGCGGTGCAGCAAACCCTTGCCCGGAATCTGCTTCTTCCCCTCGCCTGGGTCGAGCCTGACGTCCAGCGGCTCGCCGTCCTGAGGGCAGCGCTGCCGATGCTCTCCGTAGGGATAGGTCGCACCGCACAGGGAACAGACCAAGCCGGCCACGTGGTTTCCTCCGTAGTTGCAGAGAGATGGTGCAACCGCCGGCAGATGACCGGGGCAGCCGGCGACGTCGGAACCCCATCGGTGTAGGGGCAACCGGCGGTCGCCACTGCGCCGGATGCCACCGCAGGGCACGGCACCGAGGCTCCGAATCGCGGCGAGTATAGCACAGGGAACGCTCGCCACACCCAATCCTGTTGATCCAAATGATGCCGGCCCTCAGTGGTTCAAGGAGGGGCTGGCCCAGTGGAACGCCTACAGCAAGATCTGGGGAACCATCGGGGAGAAGAGCCACGTTCACTACGCCTACGCCTTCTACTCCCAGGGTACCCTGCCCTCTCTGACGTCGCTGAACAGCAACTGGAGCGACTACGCGGGATCGGCGCCGGAGAAGCTGGAGGCGGCCTACGGGGCCTCCTACCTGGCGGTGAAGTACCTGGCCGGGAGGGTGGGCGGGATGCCGCTGCTGCAGACCCTACAGCGGGTCGCCGCCGGGGAGAGCTTCGACTCGGCCCTCCAAAACGCCACTGGATACAGCGTCGGCCGTCTGGATGGGGAGTACAAGGGCAGCATCCCCTCCTCCGACTAGGAGAGCGGCGCCGGCCGGCAGAGCCTCATCAGGTGCTATAATAATGATGCTGTTTGGGCTCCTTCCATAGACGTTCGCGCGCAGCCATGCCGTCTCCTGACACCGTCATCTTGGCAGACAGCGGATTCTGGTACGGAGGGGTTGAGGGTGAGCAACATCTGCGTGATTGGGGTGGGGTACGTTGGCCTGGTTACGGGGGTTTGCCTGGCCGACATGGGGAACCGGGTTATCTGCGTCAACCGGGACAAGGCAAAATCGGAGGGGCTGAAGCGCGGCGTCATGCCGATCTTCGAGCCGGGGCTGGAGGAGATCCTGGTGAGGAACCTTCAGGCCGGCCGCATCCACTTCACCACCAGCTACGAGGAGGCAGTCGCCGACGCCGAGTTCATCTTCATCGCCGTCGGAACCCCCTCCGGTGCCAGCGGAGACGCCGACCTAGTCCACGTGGAGAGCGCCGCTAAGACCATCGCCAAGACCATCCGCCGGCCCACCATCATCGTCAACAAGAGCACCGTGCCCATCGGAACCGGCGACCTGGTGGCCAACATCGTCCGGGAGCACCTGGAGGCGGAGATACCCATCGCGGTAGTCTCCAACCCGGAGTTCCTGCGGGAGGGCTCCGCCGTCTACGACTTCTACAACCCGGACAGGATCGTCCTGGGATCCACGGATCGCAAGGCCGCGGAGCGGCTGGCCGAGCTGTACCGGCCCCTGAAGTGCACGGTGCTTATCACCGACCTGCGCACGGCCGAGATGATCAAGTACGCCTCCAACGCCTTCCTGGCCAACAAGATCTCCTTCATCAACGAGATCGCCTCCGTCTGCGAGAAGCTGGGGGCCGACGTGAAGATGGTGGCCCAGGGGATGGGGCTGGACAAGAGGATCGGCCCCTCCTTCCTGGAGGCCGGCATCGGCTGGGGCGGATCCTGCTTCCCCAAGGACGTGAAGGCGCTGATCAGCATGGCGGCCAACACCGGCTGCCACCCTCAACTGCTGAAAGCCGTCGTGGAGATCAACGACGACCAGCGGCGCCAGCTGCTGATCAAGCTGCAGGAGCTGCTGGGCAACCTGCGGGACAAGGAGATAGGCATCCTCGGGCTCGCCTTCAAGCCGAATACCGACGACATGCGGGATGCCCCTTCCCTGGACATCATCCGGCTGCTGCACAGCCAGGGGGCTCGGATCAAGGGGTACGATCCGGTCTCCATGGAGGTGGCCAGGCGGGCAGCGGGCGGCCTGATCACCTTCTGTGGCAGCCCTATGGAGGTGGCCGAGGGGGTCGACGCCCTGGTGGTGGTCACCGAGTGGAACGAGTTCAAGCAGCTGGACATGGCAGCGGTGAAGGAGGCCATGCGCCAGCCCGTGCTGATCGACGGCCGCAACATCTACGACCCGGAGAAGATGCGGGAGCTGGGCTTCAAGTATCGCGGCATCGGCCGGGGCTACAACGGGTTCAACGGGAACTAGGACCTAACCCCCTCCCCGTGTCGGGGAGGGGGCGTGGGGGAGAGGTCTGTCTCCGCTCACACCACGTGGAGGTCGTCGGCGATCACATGGGCTCCGCTGACCTCCCGGGCCACTCCCTCCGCCTCGGTCCTCGCCTCGGCGCTGGTGACGCTGCCCTCCAGGTGGATGACTCCCCCGATGATCATCACCCGGATCTCCGTCGCCGCGGCCTGGAGTCGCTCCAACACGGCATTGGCCACCCGGTGGGCCAGCATCGCATCCCGCTCCGCCCGGGGCGCCGATTCGACGGCCCCCATAGTGCGAAGGAAGTCGCCGCTCCATCGGATGAAGCCCTCCTCCATCCCCCGCCTCGCCTCCAGGGAGAGATCCACTACCGGCCGGGGAATGCAGGCGGGTCTCCTGAACGCCACCCAGGCCAGAAAGCCCGCCAACACTGCCAACATGGTCACCCCTCTGCTCCCCACGGGCTCCACCTCCTCCTGCCGTCTACTGCCTTTCCGACCATCTCGCCAGCAAAGGACATACCACACCTCACCCTCCACAACCTCTTGCCTCCAGGGGGCTGAGCCGCTACCATAGGGCAACGCAGCGACTTCCCTCAGCAATCTCACCACCTGGATCCAATCCTTTTGGAAAAGAAGCCTTCCAACTGCCAGAGGACCAGCCGGAGCGGCAGCCCCTTTGCCGGGTCCGCCAGCCGTTTTGCCGGCAGCCCCGCCGCTGCGTCTCCGGCCCGAAGCCGCGGTCGCAGCCCCTTGAAGGAGCAATCGGCCAGCCTGGAGGTGGGCCGAGGCGGCCAGGCCGCCCTGACGCGCCGGTCGCGCTCCTCTGCCAGGTCCCAGGCCGGCAGGGTACAGATGGGGCCACCCCGGATAGTACGGCTGATAGCCTATGGGGTGCTGCTGCTGCTGGCGGCGAAGGTGACCTTCATGGCATGGGAAGCGGTGAGCGCTCGCCGCGCCGAGCTGCACCAGAAGCCGGGCACGGTGGAGAGCAGCTTCCAGCCCCTGCCGGTGGTGAAGGGCGGGCAGGACCGCTGGACCGATGCCAGTCTAGCCAGATCGATCGACAAGGCCATCAGCCCTTCGGTGGGCACCGCCGGCATCTACGTGAAGAGCCTCAACACCGGCGCGACGGCCACCGAGCAGGAGGACCGCGTCTTCCTCTCGGCCAGCCTCTTCAAGGTCCCGATCCTGGTGGAGCTGCTGCGGCAGCAGAGCCTCGGGATGTCGGACATGAACACGACGATCCGCCTCCAGCAGAAACACTGGTCCGACGGGGCCGGGGTGCTCCAGGCACAGATAGGCAAGGAGTTCCAGGTCCACGAGCTGGTGGATTACATGATCCGGGTCAGCGACAACGTGGCAGCCCTGGCCCTCCTGGACCTGGTGGGCACCGACAACGTGAACCTCACACTGCAGGCCAACGGCCTGGAGAAGACCCGGCTGCGGATCGGCCAGAGCTCCCGAGACTGGGGAGGGCGGCCCGGCGAGAACACCGTCACCGCCCGGGAGATGGGCCTCCTGCTGGAGAAGCTGGCCACCGGAAAGATCCTGAACGATCGCTACACCAGGGAGGCGATCCGGCTGCTCAGCCTGCAGCAGCAGGTGTCGTGGCTGCCCGCGCTGCTGCCCCCTGGGGTGAAAGTGGCCCACAAGAGCGGCGAGCTCCCAGGGGTGCGCCACGACGCCGGCATCGTGTACGGCAGCCGCAGCCAGTTCGTCGCGGTAGTCCTCACCTCCGATCTGGGCGACTACGACGAGGGCGCCCAATCCATCGCCCGGGTCGCCAAGGTCGCCTACGACTACCTCGAAACCGGGAAGCGTAGTAACAGGTAGAATCCCGCTTGATGTAGGGCACGTGGTGCGAGCGAGCACAGCGCCACGCCGCCGGACGATGGTTTGGCTGGCGTAGGGCGGGGCCCTGTGCCCCGCCGCCCAACTCCCCCAAACTGCTACAATAGAGGGTGATGCTTTACGCTACTGACGTCTCCAAGTACTTCGGCGGCGATACGATCCTGGACGGGATCAGCCTCGAGCTGAGGCCGGGCGAGCGGGTAGCCCTGGTGGGCCCCAATGGCGCCGGCAAGTCCACCCTTCTCCGCATCCTCCTGGGCGAGCTGGAACCCGACGCCGGCCGGCTACACCGTGCATCGGGCAGCACCATCGCCTATCTTCCCCAGGATGCCGGCGTCACGCCGGGCCGCACCCTCTACCGGGAGATGCTATCCCTCTTCGAGGACGTGGTCGCCCTGGAGGCCGAGCAGCGGCGGCTGGAGGAGGAGATGGCCGGGGCCGAGCCCGAGTCGCCGGAGCTGATGAAGCTGGTGGAGGCCCACGCCGAGCTGCACAGCGAGTTCGAGCGACGGGGTGGCTACACCCTGGAGGCGGAGATCGGCCGGGTCCTGTACGGCTTGGGCTTCACCATGGAGGACTACGAGAAGCGGGTGGAGCAGTTCAGCGGCGGCTGGCAGATGCGGATCGCCCTGGCCAGGCTGCTGCTGCAGCGCCCAGACGTCCTGCTGCTGGACGAGCCCACCAACCACCTGGACCTTAGAGCCACCGAATGGCTGGAGGGCTACCTGCGCCAGTACCGGGGCGCCGTGATGGTCGTCTCCCACGACCGCTACTTCCTGGACCTGGTGACCGGCCGAACCCTTGAGCTCCAACGGGGCCATCTGCAGGAGTACCCGGGCAACTACAGCTACTACGCCAAGGAGAGGGTCCGCCGGCAGCGAGAGCAGGAATCGGCTTTCAAGCGGCAGCAGAGCTATCTGACCCGCCAGCAGGCCTTCATCGACCGGTTCCACGCCGACAAGAGGCGTTCCAGCCAGACCAAGAGCCGGGAGAAGCTGCTGGAGAAGATGGAGCGGGTCGACGCCCCCACCGGTCCCCAGAAGACCATCAAGTTCCGCTTCCCTCCCTCCACCCCCAGCGGCCGTAAGGTCTTCGAGATGAAGGGGGCAGGGAAGGGCTACGACGGGAAGAGGGTGTTCCAGGGCTGCGACCTGCTGGTGGAGAAGGGGGACCGGGTGGCGCTGGTGGGCCCCAACGGGGCGGGCAAATCCACGCTCCTCCGCCTGCTGGCCAGTCTGGAGAAGCCCGACGTCGGGATCCTCTCGCTGGGAGCCAACGTGCTGCGGGCCCACTACGCCCAGGACCAGTCGGAGAGCCTCACCGAGTCCAACACGGTCCTCCAGGAGCTCTACACCGCCGCCCCACGGGATTGGACCCTGGAGGACGTTCGCTCCATGCTGGGCCGCTTCCTCTTCAGCGGCGACGACGTGTACAAGCCGATCGCGGTGCTGAGCGGAGGGGAGCGGAGCCGGCTCGCCCTGGCCAAGATGCTGCTGCGCCCCTCCAACGTCCTGCTGCTGGACGAGCCCACCAACCACCTGGACGTGGGGGCTCGGGAGACCCTGGAGGAGGCGCTGTCCGAGTACCCCGGCACCCTCGTGCTGGCCTCTCACGACCGCTACCTGATCGACAAGCTGGCCAACAAGGTGGTGGAGATCGAGGGCGAGCGGGTCACCCTCTACCCGGGCAACTACACCAACTACCGGGAGAAGAAGGCTCTGGAGCTGGCTGCGCCCGACGGACGGGAAGACAGGGAGACGGGGAGACGGGGAGACACCGAGAAGCTGCGGCCCTCACCGCAGCCCTCTCCCAGAGGGAAGGGGAGGGAACGCAGGACCCCGGACGCGGCGCTCAGCCCCCGGCAGCTGCAGAAGGATCTGGCGGCCGTGGAGAGGGAGATCATCACGGCCGAGGAACGGGTGGCCGAGCTGGGGCAGATGCTGGCCTCCCCCGAGCTGTTCGCCGAGCGCGAGAGGTCGGAGCCGCTGCTGGCCGAGTACACACTGCTCACCGCCCGGCTGCCCGAGCTGAATCAGCGCTGGGAGGAGTTGGGCAACCTGCTGGCCGAGGCCGAAGTCTAGCCGTGGAGCCGCAGGGGCCGGCATAAGCCCACCTCGCACGGACCTTGCGTTGCGGGGACCCCTGCCCACGGACGGGGCAGGAAGGCCCGACCGGCGTCGGGCCATGCCTCCAAAGCGAGAGTCCGAGGAAAGGACGGGTACCGATGAGGGTAGCAGACGTGATGACCAAGGAGGTGGTAACGGCCTGCGCCGACGCCACGATCCGCGACGTCGCCGAACTGATGGCGAAGAACAACGTGGGCACCGTGATCATCACCGACCGCGACGGCAGGCTAGAGGGTCTCGTGACCGACCGCAAGCTGGTCACGGACTGCATTGCCAAGGGCTGCGACCCCTCCGCCTCCCGCATCGACGAGATCATGACGGGCAAGCTGCCGGGCCCCCTGGGGCTCGCGACGGCGACCCCCGACATGGACATCCTGGACGCCGCCAAGCAGTTGGGCCAGAGGCACGTCCGCAGGATGCCGGTGGTGGAGGACGGCGGCCGCGTGGTCGGCGTGCTGTCGGAGGCCGACCTGGCCGACGAAGTGAAAGAGGCCGTGGACGGCCTGTTGGAGGAGATCTCCAAGGCCGAGAAGTAAGGCAGATGATTCTGTAGGGGCGGGATTATCCCGCCCCTACCCCCGCAGCACCCTGGCGGCCACCGCGTCCCCCATCTCGGAGGTGCCCACCAGGGTGGTCCCCTCCTCCCAGATGTCCCTGGTGCGGACGCCGTCGGCCACCGCCCCCTCCACGGCCCTTTCCACGGCTGCGGCAGCCTCAGGCATGTCCAGGGAG
>JAJZRD010000135.1 GCA_021845945.1 Chloroflexota bacterium | reverse complement strand
CCTGAGACCCGATGGGCCCTCCATCGAGCTGCGTCGCTGGGAGGAAGGCAGCGGGTGGATCCGGATCCAGGGTGACCTGGAAACGGTGGCGGACGATACGGCGGTGGAGGCGGCGGTGGCCCTGGAGGCGCTGGGGATGGAGCTGGGGACGCCCATGGGGCTGTCGGTCGTCGTCTTCAAGGACAACCTGGTGGTGCAGCGGCTACCGGAGGAAGGCGAGATCGTCGTGGATCTGGCGCGAGTGGCCGCCAGTGGTAGGTCCAGAGCGATGAGTAATGAGTAATGGGTAATGGGCGGTGGGACCCGTTACTCATCACTCATGACTCATCACTGAGAATGGTGAGGTGCAATTTTGCTTAGCCTGCAGTTCATCCGCGATCATCCCGACGTCGTAAAGGAGTCGCTACGGAAGCGACACGAGACCGCACCGGTGGACGAGATCCTGGAGTTGGACGTCCGCCGGCGCCAACTGCTGTCCCAGCTTGAGGCCATGCGGGCCGAGCAGAACCGGGCCTCAGGCGAGATCGCGAAGGTCAAGGACAAGTCGACCATCGCCGATCGGATCGCCGAGATGAGGCAGCTGTCCCAGCGGATCAAGGAGCTGGAGCCGACTATCAAGGATATCGACGAGCGGCTGGAGCAGCTACTCCTGCTGGTCCCCAACATCCCGAACGAGTCCGTTCCCGAGGGGAAGGACGAGACGCAGAACGTGGTGGTTCGGAGCTGGGGCGAGCCGAAGAGCTTCGATTTCGAGCCCCGCCCTCATTGGGAGATCGGCGAGCGGCTGGGCATCATGGATTTCGAGCGCGCGGCTAAGATCTCTGGAGCGCGATTTGGCCTGCTGAAGGGATTGGGTGCCAGGCTGGAGCGGGCCATCGTCTCCTTCATGCTGGATATGCACACCACCGAGCACGGCTATACCGAGATATACCCCCCGTATCTCGTCCGCCGAGAGTGCATGGTTGGCACGGGCCAGCTGCCTAAGTTCGAGGAGGATGCCTACCGGACCGATCCCGACGATCTCTTCCTCGTGCCGACGGCTGAGGTGCCGGTGACCAACATGCACAGGGACGAGATCCTGGAGCCTGGTACCCTGCCCCTCCACTACGTGGCCTACACGGCCTGCTTCCGCCGTGAGGCGGGCTCGGCCGGTCGGGACACCCGAGGGCTGATCCGGGTGCACCAGTTCGACAAGGTGGAGTTGGTCAAGTTCGTCGAGCCGGGCAGCTCCTACGATGAGTTGGAGAAGCTGCTGGGGGACGCCGAGGACGTGCTGAAGCGGCTGGAGATCCCCTACAGGGTGAGCATGATGTGCACCGGCGACGTGGGGTTCGCCGCGGCCAAGAAGTACGACCCTGAGGCGTGGATGCCCGGCCAGGGCAGATACGTGGAGATCTCCTCCTGCAGCAACTTCGTGGACTTCCAGGCCAGACGGGCGAACATCCGCTACCGGCCCGAGGCAGGTGCGAAGGCTGAGTTCGTCCACACCCTGAACGGGTCGGGTCTGGCGGTGGGGCGCACCATGGCGGCGGTGCTGGAGAACTACCAGCAGGCCGATGGTTCGGTGGTGATCCCCGAGGCGCTGCGGCCTTACATGGGTGGTCTGGGGGTAATCGCGCCGGCTCGCGAGACGGAGTAGGCTGCGCCCCCGGCGATGCGGCTCGCCGGACCGCATCGTTGTTGTCTCCCTTGACACCGGGGTGATAGCCCGGCTAGAATCTAATTGGTCGTGCTAGACGGGGAACTAGCGGTGCCCTGTACCCGCAACCCGCTATAGCGGGGTCGAATTCCCGTTCGAGGCTCAGTGCTTTTCGACCAGGGCTTGGCTCAGTGGCGTAGAGGGCTTGGTCCTGCGCGGCGGAGACTCAGGAACCCCGTCAGGTCCGGAAGGAAGCAGCGGTAACTGGTTATCTTCGGGTGCCGCAGGGCAACCTGGCCGGAGCAGGCTAGTCAGGCACCGTCGGGGGGCCTGAGTCGACAACGGGTGCACGACCATTTCTCTCTGAGACGATGGGGCGGTGGCGGGAATCGCCACCGCCCTTTTGGTTGCGCAGACCACGCCCGGCGTCCCACGGCGGATGCTACTATCCCGGAGAAACGACCAGTCCATCAATGGAGGAGGTTGGCCGATGACTCTATTGGTCGACATGGCGATAGTCTTTGCCGCTAACGTGCCCTTTGGCTACTGGCGGGGCAACGTGAAGAAGTTCTCCTGGCAATGGTTCCTGGCGGTCCACGTGCCCGTGTTGCTGGCGATTGTGGTTCGGCTGGCCTCTCGCCTGCCTTTCGAGCCTCTGACCCTGGTGGCCATGGTAGCGGCATTCTTCACGGGACAAACCGCCGGCCAGAGGCTGCGCGCACCGCTGGCGATACTACTTACCGTTCCCCTCACCTCCTGGCTTCCACTGGACCTCTTCCGTCTGCTCCTCGACTGAGGGCGAAGCCCTCTTCCCCCGCCGGGAGACTGTGCCGAGTCTGGCAAACCGGACAGGGATTGGTGCTGGTTTGGAGCGGGGTATGGCTCTTGCGCTAGTGTGCCGCACTAAGTATTATCTTGGTGAAGCTCTGTCGGAGGGTACCCATGCGCATCTCTGCCTACTCTCGCCTTCGCTACAGCCTGCCCGAGGATTTCGCCTCCCGCCTCTTGATTGGCGCCATCGTCTTGCTCGGAACCGCCGTGTTGATTGGCTCCCTGCTCGCTCCCCTGCTGTTCCCCGGGCAGTTCGGTGACTCCGGTAGAAACGGCACGGACCTGGCTGCGTATCTGATCGCCTGGTAGCGACTGAGAACTCCTTCTTCCACCTTCCTTGCCGGCAGGGCATCGTGGTACGATTACACTGAAGGACAAGGCTACAGGTGGAGGCAGGATGACGGATCGACGGAAGGGAACAGCGGACGGCCGGTCGGAGGCTCCTCGGGGGATGCCCTCGCCGGAAGAGTTGAGCCGGTTGACCCCCCGCGCGCTGCTGCGCAGGCTGGGGCTGTCCGCTCGAAAGGGCTTCTCTCAGAGCTTCCTCACCGACAGTTACACTGTCGCGGACATCGTCGCCGCCGCCGAACTGCACTCCGATGAGGAGGTGCTGGAGGTAGGCCCCGGCCTCGGAGTGCTGACCCGCGAGCTGGTCAAGGCGGCCAGGCGGGTCGTGGTGGTGGAACTGGACCGCCAGTTGGCCGCCCTGCTGCCCCACCTGGTGCCCGGCGCCAAGAACCTCGAGATCATTCAGGGCAACTTCCTGGAGTTCGACCCCGCCACGGTCTTCCGCGGGCCGTTCAAGGTGGTGGCCAACCTGCCCTACAACATCACCTCCCCCGCCCTTCGGCACATGCTGACCGCCACCGCCAGGCCGACCCTGGCCGTGGTGATGGTGCAGCGGGAGGTGGCGGACCGGATCGCTGCGAAGCCCGGGGATACGAGCCTCCTGTCCATCATGGTGCAGCTTTACGCTCGAGTAACGGTGGTCCGCCAGGTCCCGGCGGAGGCCTTCTACCCGGCTCCCAAGGTGGACTCCACGGTCCTGAAGCTGGAGCTGTACGAGCGTCCCCCCGAGGGGGTGGAGGACCCCGAAGCTCTGCTACAGCTGGTGGCGGCGGGTTTCAGCCGCCGCCGTAAGCAGCTTCACAACTCCCTCTCTCAGAGCCTCTGGTTCCCTCCCAACGGCGTTTTCGTGGTGCTGGAGGCGGCCGGCATCGACCCTACCCGCCGTCCCCAGACCCTCTCCATCGAGGAGTGGGCGCGGCTGTACCACGCCTATCAGGAGGCCAGGGCCCGCTGGCAGGCGGAGCAGGCTTCGTGAGGCGGGTGCGGGTGACGGCCTACGCGAAAGTGAACCTTTCCCTGGAGGTGCTGGGGAAGCGTCCCGACCGGTTCCACGAGGTCCGGACGGTGATGCAGTCCATCAGTCTCGGCGACGAGTTGACGATGGAAGAGTCCGAGGATCTCTCCCTGGAGTGCGAGACGCCCGGCCTCGAGGGGGAGGACAACCTGGTGCAGCGGGCGGCACGAGCGCTGCGGGAGGCTCGCGGCGCTTCCCGAGGGGCCAGGATCGTCCTGACCAAAGGGATACCCGTCGCCGGAGGGTTGGGCGGGGCCAGCGTGGATGCTGCGGCGACCCTGGTGGGGCTGGCCCGCCTGTGGGGATGGGACATCTCCCGAGGCGAGTTGCAGGATCTAGCGGCACGGCTGGGGTCCGACGTGCCCTTCTTCCTCTCCGGAGGGACGGTGATGGCCAGCGGCCGAGGGGAGATCGTGGAACTGCTGCCCGATGTGGCACCATCGTGGCTGGTCCTCCTGGTGCCCTCTCACTCCCTGGCAGCCAAGACCGCCGAGCTGTATCGACGGATGACTCCCGACTGCTGGTCGTCGGGGGAGAGGACCGACCGGCTGGCGGCGGGCATCCGGCGCGGGGAGCCCATCCAGGAGGAACTGCTGACCAACAGCTTCGAGATGGTGGCCGGCCAACTGTTTCCGTCCCTGGCGGACCACCGAAAGGCCCTGCTGGAGGCGGGGGCGACCAGCGTTCACCTGTCGGGGGCGGGACCGGCGGTTTTCGCCCTCTTCCAGACGGAACCAGCGGCCGCCTTGGTGGCGGAACGCCTGAGCCGGGCCGGTCACCAACCCCTTCTTGCCCGCACCCTGCGCGCCGAAGAGGCGCGTCCTCAGGCCGTCGAGTTCTAACCTCCAGGCCGCGGTGGCGCGGTTTGTGCTTTTCCTGCCTGGAACTACCTGGCTCAGGAGCCTTCTTCCTGGTACTGCAACCCAGGGGAAGGGATAGGAAGGGGATGGGCAGCATGTGGCGGCCGGTATTCCTCTATCTCGCGCGAAGCAACAACGTGCGGCAATTGTCGACGCGGCTTGGCGTCGCCAGGCAGGTTGCCCTTCGTTTTGTGGCAGGCGAATCCCTGACCGACGCCATAGCGGTGACTCGTGACCTGAATCGGCGGGGCGCAGTAGCGGAGATCGACTATCTGGGCGAGAACGTCAGTGCCCGCGACCAGGCGGATGCCGCTGCCAACGTCTACCTGGACTTGCTAGACCGCATCGGTGAGACCCATGCCGAGGCTCAGGTATCCCTGAAGCTCACTCAGATGGGGCTGGACCTGGATCCGGGCCACTGTCTGGAGAACGTGGAAAGGGTGGTCACCAGGGCCGAACAGCGAGGGAACTTCGTGTGGATCGACATGGAGAGTTCGGACTACACTGACCGAACCCTCGACGTGTACCGGGACCTGCGAGCGCGACACGCCAACGTGGGGGTGGCGATCCAGGCCTACCTGCATCGCAGCAAGGCGGACGTAGACGGCATCCTCTCCATCGGTGGCACCGTCCGGTTGTGCAAGGGAGCCTACCTGGAGCCTCCTGAGGTGGCTTTCGCCGATAAGCGAGACGTGGACCGCAACTTCACCGTCCTGGCGGAGATGCTGTTGTGCAGCCGGCACCGGCAGGCCATCGCCACCCACGACGAGCGGATAATCGACCGTGTGAACCGGTTTGCCCGGGAAAATGCCATCGACAAGCAGGGCTACGAGTTTCAGATGCTCTACGGCGTGAGGCGAGACCTGCAGATGCGGCTGCTACGGGAGGGCTACCAGCTTCGTATCTACGTCCCCTACGGCAACGAATGGTATCCCTACTTCATGCGGCGGCTGGCCGAACGCCCGGCCAACCTGCTGTTCCTGCTGTCCAACGTAGTCAGGGAGACGGGGTCGAGGGCGGCAGCCTAAGCAGCTGGCCCCAGATAGTCTGCCCTTCGTCACCCCCGCGAAAGCAGGGGTCCAGGACACCACCCCGCAGAGATGACCCTGGATGCCCGCCTTCGCGGGCATGACGACGAATTGTATACGCGATCTCAGGCCAGATGCTTAGAGCAGCCGAAGGCCGGGGAGGGGTTAGCCCCGATGCTGGAACAGTTCGCGGCCCGCGCGATCGAGGTAGGAGTCCGGGTTCACGGACCGGTGATCCGGGTAGAGGCGGCGGCAAAGGTGGCGGAACTGTGCCGTTCGGCCGGAGCCCACCGGGTGCTGCTGTCGCCCGACCTCCAGGAGTTGCGGGAACCGGTAGCCGAGGCTGTGACCGGGGTGGGGGCAAGGCTGATAGAGGGAACGACTCCGAGAGAGGCGGCCGCCGCCGATCTGGGGGTGAGCCGGGCCGCCCTGGCCGTCGCCGAGACCGGGTCGGTGGTTGTGGCCGGCAACGAGCTTCTGCCACGCCTGGCTACCATGCTGCCTTTGGTCCACGTGGTGCTGGTGTACCGGCAGGATATGGTGTCCTCTCTGGAGGAGGTCGGGGAATTCCTGCGCGGAAGTATTCTGGGAGACCGGGGCGAGGCTGTGCGCTACCACTCTCTGGTGACTGGTCCTAGCCGCACGGCGGACATCGAGAAGACCCTCAGCACTGGCGTTCACGGTCCAAGGGAACTCCACATTGTGCTGGTCGAGTAGGGTTCTGAGTTCTGAGTGATGAGTAATGAGTAATGAGTGATGAGTGACAAGTCCTCAGACCTCAGACCTCAGTCCTCAGACCTCAGTCCTCAGTCCTCGGTCATGGTCCTCAGTCCTCGGTCCTGCGTCTGACGGGAGGATTCGATGGCTCTTCCTGGAGTGCGGCGAGTCCTGGCGGGGCTCGGGCTGGGCGTGCTGGCCGCGGTGGCTTTGAGGGCTGTGCTACGTCGCCGAGAGCCCGTCTCGGCATCGGCCTATCAAGCTCGGCAGGGATTTCGGGCGCGCTACGAGCGGGCGCTGGCGAACCCTCAGTTGAGGGCGAACCTGGCCCGCTACCAGGCCACCTGGCGGCGGCAAAGGGACACCGCCTTCGCCGCCCACGAAGCCAGGACTGGACAGCAGTTCCAGGCCATGCGCCACGAGATGGCCGGCGTCAAGGACCGGGTGCTGGCCAACATCCCGGCCTACTTCCGGCAATTCAAGGAAGCCGCGGAGCAGGCCGGGGCAGTGATCTACCAGGCCAGCAGCCCCGAGGACGCCCATCGCTACGTAATCGAGCTAGCCCGACGCCACGGCGTAAGGCTGGTGGCCAAGGGCAAGTCCATGGTGAGCGAGGAGATCCACCTGAACGAGGCCCTGGAGCGGGAGGGCCTTCGGGTGGTGGAGACCGACCTGGGGGAGTACGTGGTCCAATTGGCGGGCGAGCACCCCTCCCACATGATATCCCCCATCGCCCACAAGAACCGATACGAGGTGGCACAGCTTCTGAGCCGCGAGACCGGGCGGCAGCTCTCCGGCGACGACATCTCGGAACTCACGGCGGTGGCACGGGACCAGCTTCGGTCCACCTTCCTTGCCGCCGACATGGGGATCACCGGCGCCAACGCCCAGATCGCCGAGTCCGGCAGCATCATGCTGGTGACCAACGAAGGCAACGCCCGTCTGGACACCTCACTTCCGCCGGTCCACGTGGTGATTACCGGCTACGAGAAGCTGCTTCCTACCTTCGCCGACGCCATGAAGGAGTTGCGGCTGCTGGCTCGCAGCGGCACCGGCCAGTCGCTCACCAGCTACACCACCTTCATCACCGGTCCCGACAGACCCGACCGCGAGCTGCACATCGTCTTCGTGGACAACGGCCGCTCGGAGATGAAGGCCGATCCCGACTTCGTGGATGCCCTTCGGTGCCTCCGCTGCGGGGCCTGCGCCAACGTCTGCCCTCCCTACCGGGTGGTGGGCGGGCACGTCTTCGGCTACGTGTACACGGGCGCCATCGGCCTGGTGACCACCCCCTTCCACCACGGGATCGAGAACGGGGCCGGCCCCCAGAGCCTCTGCGTGAGCTGCAACGCCTGCGCCACGGTGTGCCCGGTGGAGATCCCCCTGCCCCGGCAGATCCTGGACGTGAGGCGGAAGGTGGTGGAGGCGCAGGGGTTGCCCTGGTACAAGGAGGCCGCCCTGGAGGTCTGGTCGCACCCCTCCCTCTTCGACCTGGCCTCGAGAGCAGTGGCCCGTGCGCAGCAACCCCTGGTCCGGGACGGTCTGATGAAGAGGTTACCCCTACCGGACCCCGTTGCCTGGCGAACCCCTCCCGCCCTGGCCACCAGGCCCGCTCGGGACCGGCTGGCCGGCCGCCATCCGGCTCCTGCCCGGATAGGTCCCCTGGCCGGCAGCGCCGCCCGCGGGGCGCGGGTGGCCTACTTCATCCAGTGCGTAACCGATCGCTTCCTGCCCGAGATGGCCGAGGCCACGGTTCGAGTGATCGAGGCGTGTGGCGCCGAGGTGTTCGTGCCCGGAGGGCAGCACTGCTGCGGGTTGCCCGCCTACGACGCCGGGGACAGGAAGCGGGCTCTCGCCATGGCGAAGCAGACGGTGAAGCTGCTGGAGGGGGTGGAGGCCGACTACCTGGTCACCGGAGCCGCCAGCTGCGTCGCCATGATGGTCCACGACTACCCCCACCTCTTCGCCGGTCAGCCGGACTGGCTGGAGCGATCCCAGAGGGTAGCAGGCAAGGTGACCGACCTGACCACCTACCTGGACCGTGTGGCCCGGTTGCCCCGTGGCGCCCTGGACACCGGGCCTTTCCACCCCGTCACCTACCACGATTTCTGCCAGTCTCACAACGTGCTGGGCATCCAGGCGGAGCCGCGGCGTCTGATAACCGAGGTGATGGGGCTGGAGCTGCGGGAGATGGAGGAGGCGAACTCCTGCTGTGGCTTCGGCGGCTCCTTCTCCATCGATCATCCGCGGGTATCCAGGCAGATCGTCGAGCGAAAGCTAACCAACGTCGATGCCACCGGCGCACCGATCGTGGTAACCGACAACCCCGGATGCATTCTGCACCTGCGCGGCTCTGCCGACGCCAGCGGCCGCCCCCTGCGGGTGCTGCACGTGGCGGAGCTGGTGGACGAACGGCTGAGGCAGCTGGGGTGAGCGCGCAGCTGTCAGCGATCAGCCATCAGCAGTCAGCGATCAGCTATCAGCGAGCCGGGGCTTTCCATTGCTGGGAGCGCGGGCGTCTCGCCCGCCCGGTTTGCCGGCCTTCGGCCGGTTACGCGCCGGAAACCCGCTCTCCTGGAACTGCACCCAGGGCCCTATAGTTTTCCGGTGCCGAACCCACAAGGAGCAGTGCGGAGGCTACAACACCTCCTGTAGAGACGCGACATGTCGCGTGTCTACGCTCGTGCGTGGCGACCCTTCGCTCCGCTCGGGGTGACAACTAACCCGGATTATTCATCGTAGCCGAAGGTAGGGGCGGAAGCCTGTAGCCGCAGGCTTTACGCCTGCGCGGTCCAAGTGGTGAAGCTGCGCTCTGCCGAACATGGCGACGCGCACCCGTGAAGGGTGCGGCTACAAGCCGACGAATAATCCGGGCCAAGAGGCCTTGGAGCCGCACCTGTGCGGCTTGACTTGTTCGGGTTACTGGTTCCACACTACCGGAAAAGAAGGCCATGTCAACGACTCCGGTCGATACTATCAGCAGAAGGGAGGCCACATGTCCGAACCGCTCAGTTCTAGCGCCCAGAGGGTGCAGGAGGCGCTGAAGGCCCTTGGATTGTCTCTGGAGGTCGTCGAGTTGCCCCAGTCCACCCGGACCGCAGTGGAGGCGGCGGCCGCCGTCGGCTGCAGGGTGGAGCAGATCGTCAAGTCGCTGGTGTTCAAGGGGAAGCGCTCGCAGAAGCCGATCCTCGTGGTAGCCAGCGGGTCCAACCGGGTGAACGAGAAGAGGATGGCCGAGATCGTGGGCGAGCCGATAGAGAGGGCCGACCCGGACTTCGTACGGGCGCACACAGGATTCGTCATCGGGGGAGTGGCGCCGGTGGGCCATCCCGAGCGGATAGAGACCTTCATCGACGAGGATCTGCTCCAGTACCCCGAGATCTGGGCGGCCGCGGGCAACCCTAACGCGGTTTTCCGGCTGGGGCCGGAGGATCTGAAGCGGATGGCAGAAGGCAGGGTGATAGCCATCAAGTGAGGAGCGAACCGAAAGCGCGAGGGGGTGGAGGTCTTCTCCTCTACCCCCTGGTGCCACTACTGTTGGAAGCTCTTGTCCTTGTACTCGATCTTGGC
>JAJZRD010000134.1 GCA_021845945.1 Chloroflexota bacterium | reverse complement strand
GCCCTGGAGGTGGGCGGTGTGCGCCGGATTGCACTCTTCCGGGCCCTCCACCTGGGGGACTTCCTCTGCTCGGTGCCCGCTCTGCGGGCTCTGCGGGAGCGCTTCCCCGAGGCGGAGATCGCCCTCATCGGGCTGCCCTGGGCCCGTTCCCTGCTGGATCGCTACCCCTACGTCGATCGCTTCCTGGAGTTCCCGGGCTACCGAGGGCTGGAGGGGGTGACCTGGGACCGGGAGAGGAGCCTGCGATTCCTGGTGGAGGCGCGGCGCCGCCGGTACGACCTGGCGATCCAGATGCACGGCGACGGACGGGTGAGCAACGGCTTCGTGGCTCAGCTGGGGGCCCGGGTCAGCCTGGGCTATCGCCCCGAGGATCCGGGGCGTCCAAGGGAGTTGGACCTGGAGCTGGATTGGGAGCGGAGCGACCACGAGATCCATCGGTGGCTGCGGCTGGTGAGCGTCCTGGGCGCCATGGGCACCGCGAAGCTGGAGTGGCCCCTCGGCCCTGCCGACTGGCTGGAGCTGGAAAGGGTGGCCGGGAACGCGGGGATCGATCTGGAGAGGCCGATGATCGGCCTGCATCCCGGCGGCAAGGACCCCGCTAAGCGGTGGCCGCCGGAGCGGTTCGCCTTCGTGGCGGACGTCCTCGCCGCGGAGCTGGACGCCCAGGTGATCGTCACCGGGGGGCACGAGGAGCTGCAGGTGGCCGAGCAGGTGGCTGCCGAAATGCGCGGCGGCCGCGCCCACCTGCTGGCTGGACAGACCTCTCTCGGGGGGCTGGCTGCGCTGCTGGCCCAGTTGCGGCTTCTGGTGACCAACGACACCGGTCCCTCTCACATGGCGGCCGCCCTGGGGACGCCCAGCGTGGTGCTCTTTGGCCCCACCGACCCGGCCCGCTGGGCGCCCCTGGATGCCGACCGCCATCGGAGCCTCTGGTCCGGTCGCGGCAACCCCATCTCCCAGATCCCGGTGGAGCGGGTGGTGGAGGAATCCCTGGCATTGGTGGAACGATGGGCATACCTGACGTACTGATCTGGCATATCCACGGGAGCTACCTCAACTACATAGTCCGCGCCTCGGCCAACTTCTACCTGCCGGTGAAGCCCGGCCGGCCCGAGGGATACGGGGGGAAGGGGAGGACCTTCCGCTGGCCCGACAACGTGTACGAGGTCCCGGCGGAGGAGGTGAAGCGGCTTCCCCTGGATCTGGTGATCCACCAGACGCCCAAGAACTACTTCGTGGACCAGTACGAGATCCTCTCGGAGCAGCAGCGCCGGCTGCCCAGGATCTACCTGGAGCACAACACCCCCAAGGGCCACCCCACCGATACGAGGCACCCCGTGGACGATCCCGACACGCTGCTGGTGCACGTCACCCACTTCAACCGGATGATGTGGGACTCGGGTCGGTGCCCGACCCTGGTGATAGAGCACGGGGCGGTGCTGGACGAGGGGATCCACTACACGGGCGATCTGGACAGGGGGATCGTGGTGGTCAACGGGCTGAAGCGACGCAACAGGATCTCCGGGTACGACGTCTGGCAGCAGCTGCGCCGGCGCGTTCCCCTGGATCTGGTGGGCATGGACTCCGAGGAGCTGGGGGGGCTGGGCGACGTCCCCCACACGGACCTGCTCCAGGTGGAGGCCCGCTACCGCTTCTTCTTCAATCCCATTCGCTATACCAGCCTGCCGCTGGCGCTGGTGGAGGCGATGGCCATCGGCATGCCCATCGTCGCCCTGGCCACCACCGAGGTGCCGGCGGTGGTGGACGACGGCGTCAACGGCTACGTGTCCAACGATTTGGACTACCTGGCGGAGGGGATGCTCCGCCTTCTATCCGACAGGCGCGAGGCAGCGAGGATGGGGCGGAGGTCGCGGGAGATGGCCCGCGAGCGCTTCTCCATCGAGCGCTTCAGTCGGGACTGGGAGAGAGCCTTCGCCCTGGTGGTGGGGAGCGCGGGGGCAGCAACTGAACGTCAGGGGGAATAGCTTCATGGCGAGGACTAAAGGGCGGATCGCGATGTTCAGCGAGCATGCCAGCCCGGTCGCGCTATTGGGTAGCGAGGATGCCGGGGGACAGAACGTCTACGTCGATCAGGTCAGCAGGAACGTCGCGGCGCTGGGCTTCCAGGTCGACGTCTTCACTCGGCGCGACAGCGAGGAGCTTCCCGACGAGATGGATTGGGCTGCCGGGGTTCGAGTGGTGAACCTGCGGGCGGGACCCGCCCGGTTCATCAAGAAGGACCCCTTGTGGGTGTACATGCCCCCGTTCCGCGACCGATTCCTGGAGTTCGCCCGCCAACGCCGCCTGGACTACGACCTGATCCACGCCAACTTCTGGATGTCCGGGTGGGTCGCCTGCCAGGTGAAGCCGGTTCTGGACGTGCCGGTGGTGGAGATCTTCCACGCCCTCGGGAAGGTGAAGCGGCTCCACCAGGGCGAGGCCGATAGCAGTCCCGAGGACCGGGTGGTGATCGAGTACGGCGTCATCGACGACGTCGACCGGATCATCGCCCAGTGTCCCAACGAGATGGGGGAGCTGGTTGGCCTTTACGATGCCGATCCCTCCAAGATCGAGGTGATCCCGTCGGCCGTGGACGTTCAGACCTTCCGGCCAATGTCGAAGGAGAGGGCCCGCCAGGAGCTGGGGCTCGACCCCGACGAATGGGTCGTGGTGTACGTCGGCCGGATGCTCCCTCGGAAGGGGATAGACAACGTGCTGCTCGCCTTTGCTAGGCTGGCGCGCCGGGCGCCGGCCCCCATGCGGCTGGTGATCGTGGGAGGGGAGACCGTGGACGGCGACCCGATGCAGACTCCGGAGATTCGGCGGCTGGCCGACATCGCCACCCTGCACGAGATCCGCGATCGGGTGGTCTTCACCGGCAAGCGACCCCAGGACCGGTTGAGGGTGTACTACTCGGCCGCCGACGTCGCCGTCACGACCCCCTGGTACGAACCCTTCGGATTGACTCCCCTGGAGGCGATGGCGTGCGGCACCCCCGTGATCGGCTCCGACGTGGGTGGAATCCAGTTCACGGTGGCCGATGGGGAGACGGGGTTCCTGGTCCCGGCTCGGGACCCCGCGGCCCTGGACCGGAGGCTGGAGCGGCTGCTGGCGGACCGGTCGTTGGCCCGCAGGATGGGACGGGCGGCCAGGGCTCGGGTGGAGAGGCTCTTCACCTGGCAGAAGGTGGGAGAGCGCACCGCCGAGCTGTACGAGTCGATGCTGCGGGCACATCGGGATGGGACGTCGCTCTCTCAGAACCAGGACGGCCACTCTCGGAACGGACACGGGGTAGTGCCGTTCCCCTCGGAGGGGGTCCGCGCCCTTGGGAGCGCCGCCGTCAGGAAGAGCCGGGCGTCGTAGGGAGGCCTGAGATCGAGATGAGTCCCACGGTCGAAGTGCTCATCCCAACCGCCGGCCGGAAGACCGGGTTGGCGATAGTGCTGGCCGGCCTCTTCGGCCAGAGCTACCGGGAGTTCGACCTGGTTGTCTCGGACCAGGGGGACGACGAGGCGATGCTGGACTCCGCCGAGATCCAGACCCTGGTGCGCGCCTTCCGCTATCGGGGACGGCGGGTGAGGACCTTCCGCCACCTGCCCAGGCGGGGGCTGGCGGAGCAGCGCCACTTCCTGCTGAGCCAGAGTCAGGCGGACTACGTCCAATTCGTGGACGACGACGTGCTGCTGGAGCCGGAGGTGATGGCGCGCATGCTGAAGGTGATCCGGGAGGAGAGGATCGGCTTCGTGGGATGCGCCGCCGCCGGCCTGAGCTACCTGGACGACTTTCGGCCCTGGCAGCACGACATCGAGCTGTGGGAGGGGCCTGTCCGGCCGGAGCCCTTCGATTGGGAGAACGTCCCGTGGGACCGGCACAAGGTGAACAACGCGGCCAACCCCCTTCATCTGGCGGCGATGCTGGTGAAGGGGGAGGAGCCGGTGCGCTACAAAGTGGCCTGGGTGGGTGGGGCCAACGTCATCTACGACCGGCGGAAGCTGCTGGAGGTGGGAGGCTTCTCCTGGTGGGACCAGCTCCCACCCGAGCACGCAGGTGAGGAGGTGCTGGCCCAGTTCCTCCTGCTGAGGAAGTATGGGGGGTGCGGAATTCTGCCCAGTGGCACCTACCACCTGGGGATTCCAACCCTGGTGCCCAACAGGGATGTCAACGCCACCTCCCTGTTCCGGCGGCTGGTGGGCGAGGAAGGGTCGGAGGAGGAAGACTGAGTGGGTGGCAGAGAGCATTGCACCTGTAGGGCGGGGGTTTATCCCCCGCCGCGGGCCGCATGCCTGGCGCCGGGCGGCGGGGCACAAGGCCCCGCCCTACGGAATTGCGGAGTGGCGCATCAGCGGTAGGAGGCTAGCTCGTGGAAGAATCGATTAAGGGCAAGGTCGCCATCGTGACGGGGGGAGGCAGCGGTCTCGGCGAGGCCACGGCCTCAGCCCTCGCTCAGGCGGGGGTGTCAGTGGCGGTGGTGGACTTGAACCACGACCGGGCCGAGGCGGTGGCCTCCAGGCTGCGGGAGGCGGGCGGCAGCGCCATAGCGCTGGCCGTCGACGTGAGCGACGGGGAGCAGGTGGCGAAGACGGTCAGCGACGTGCTCAGCGCCTTCGGCCGGGTCGACTTCATGATTAACAATGCGGGGACCGACTACGTCCTTCCCATCACCGAGATGACCATCGACCAGTGGGACCGGGTGATCTCCGTGAACCTGAGGGGAGCCTTCCTCTTCGCCAAGGCGGTCTTTCCCATCATGCAGCAGCAGGGCGGGGGACACATCGTCAACGTCGCCTCCACGGCGGCCAAGCGGGCGTGGGCCAACGCGGCCGCCTACCACGCATCCAAGTGGGGATTGATGGGGTTCACTCGAGCCATCGGGGTGGAGGGTCGCGCCCACAAGATCAAGGCCACGGCCCTGGTGCCCGGAGGGATGCAGACCCACTTCTTCGACCGGCTGGACCCGCCCCCCGATACCACGAACCTGCAGGATCCCAACAACGTGGCGAGGGTGATCCTGTTCGTGCTGTCGCAGCCGGTGGAGACGGCGGTGCAGGAGGTGATCGTGACCCCGCTGACGGAGACCTCCTGGCCGTAGCTCGGATCAATCCAAACGATGGAGGGAGACAGGTGCCGCTGATAGCCAGAGCGCCCATGCGCATCAGCTTCGGTGGGGGAGGGACCGACCTGGAGGCCTACTACTCCAAGTACGGTGGCGTGGTGGTGAGTGGAGCCATAGACAAGTACTTCTACGCCGTCATCTCCGAGAGCGGTTCCCAGAGCCTCCAACTGATATCGGCCAATTACGGCTCTTTCCACCTTCAAGAGGCGGTGCAGGACCTGGTGTGGGACGGAAACCTGGCCCTTCCCAAGGCGGTGGTAGACCATTTCGGGTTTCCTCCCGGGCACGACGTCTTCATGGCCTCGGAGATCCCGCCCGGAACGGGGCTCGGCTCCTCGAGCGCCGCCGCGGTGTGCCTCTGCCTGGCCCTCTCCGCGAAGCAGGGGACGAAGACGTCTCGGGCGGAGTTGGCCGAGCTGGCCTCCCACCTGGAGATCGAGAGGCTCGGCATGCCCATCGGCAAACAGGACCAGTACGCCTCGGCCTTCGGCGGGATCAACGTCATCACCTTCACGGCAGCGGGAGTGTTCGTGGAGCCGCTCAAGCTGTCGCCCGAGAAAGTGAAGGAGCTGGAGGGCAACCTGATGCTCTTCTTCATGGGCAGTTCCCGCAGCTCCTCCACCATCCTGAGGCAGCAGCAGGAGTCCACCCGACGGGGAGAGAAGAGGGTTCTGGAGTCGCTCCATGCCATCAAAGAGATGGCGCTGCAGATGCGGGACGAGATGGAGCGAGGAAACCTCCCGGCGTTGGGCCGGCTGTTGGACCAGGGCTGGGAGATGAAGAAGCGGCTGGCCAGCACGGTGACGAATCAGGCGATCGACGAGTCTTACCGGATCGCCAAGGAGGCGGGCGCCCTGGGAGGGAAGGTGACCGGGGCGGGCGGAGGAGGCTTCCTCCTGCTGTACTGCCCTCCCGAGCGGCAGCCCGAGGTGGCCCGCGGACTCCGCGAGCGGGGGTTGCAGCAGATCCGATTCCAGTTCGATTTCCTGGGGGCTCACATCTTGATGGACAGCACGGAGCCCTCTCAGGAGCAGGAGCTGAACGGAACGGGGCTGTGGGTGCTGGAGCGGGCTCGACGTGCCAAGGGCTCCAAGGCGGCGTAGGGGTGCAGGGCGGGGCGGCAGGGCAGAGCGCCCTGCCCTACGTTTCTCGGTGAAGGGGCAGCGATGCAGCAGGACATCCAGGCGGCGGTGGAGGAGGTTCTGTCCATCGAGCGGGAGGCCGACGCCCTCGTGGAGCGGGCCAGGGTCGAGGCGCGAGAGCTCGGGGCCAGCGCCGCCCAGGAGGCCGCGCAGCTGCGGCAGCGTCTGGTGGGCGATGCCAGGATGCAGGCGGAGGCCTCGCTCGCCGCGGCGAGGGAGGTGGCCGGGAGAGAGCGGGAGCAGCGGCTGGCCGAGGCCGACCGGCAGATCCGGGAGATGGAGGAAGCTGCCCAGGGCCGTGTTGAGGCTGCCGTTCGCTTCGCCGCGGCCCAGCTGCTGGGTGAGGCCCCCGTCGGTGGATCGGCCGACCCCGGTGCCACCGAGGCGGACGAGAAGTGAGCGTGCAGCTCTTCCGCTACTCGCGACCCAACGCCGAGCTGCGAGGGATGATCTCGCGGCTGCTGTCGCCGGAGCAGCTTCGGGCACTCGCGGCATCTTCCGATCTGGAGGGGGTCCTTCGGCTGTTGCTTGGCACCGGCTACCAGGAGATGGCCAGGGATCTGCTCGACCGGGGCGCGACGGTGGCCGACGCCGAGCGAACCCTGGTTCAAGGGCTCGTGGAGGCCTATGGGCGAACCGCCTTCCTGCTGGGGGGAGAGCGGGCCGCCCTGGTGGTGCAGATGGCGCGCAAGCTGGAGTTGGAGAACCTGAAAGTGATCCTGCGGGCCAAGGCTCGAGGCGAGGCGGCCGAGGCGGTGCGCCCCCTGCTGGTGCCGCTGCAGCGGCTGTCCGAACTGCCCTACGAGGACTTGCTCCAGGGCGAGGATGTCGAGGCCGTGATCCAGCCGTTGGCGGATACCGAGTACGGGCCCGTGCTCTCCGGTGCGCTGCCCCGCTACGAAGCGGAGCGGACCCTCTTCCCTCTGGAGACAGCCCTGGACCTCCACTACTATCGCCGGTTGTGGGGGGTTGTCCAGGGATTGTCCGGGAGGGACCTCCAGGTGGCCCTGCGGATGATGGGGACCCGATTCGACCTGCTGAACGTCGACTGGATCCTCCGGTACCGGCTGATCTATCACCTCTTTCCGGAGGAGATCTTCAACTACACCCTGCCCCACGGCTGGCGGATCGACGATGCCGCCATCCGGCGGGCGGCCCCCGCTGAGGGCATAGAAGCCATTGCCTCGGCCCTGCCCGAGCCCTATCGGTCCCTCCTGAGCGGAGTCGCGGGCGCACCGGACCCGGTGGAGCGAGCCGGGCTTCTGCTCCAGCGCTACCTGGTGGCCGTCGCTCGCTCGGCGCTCTCGGGCGATCCCTTCCAGCTCGGCGTGGCCCTTGCCTTCCTGTGGTTGAAGGAGGCCGAAGCCCACGACCTGGGGGTGGTGCTGGAGGCCAAGCGGTACGATCTCCCGCCCGAGGCGATCGTGGATCGCTTTTGGAGGGTCGCCTGATGCTGACACCCGTGTCCATGGTGCGTGTGGAGCTGCTGTCCCTCGACCGGGATCTCGTCTCTCTCAGCCGGCGAATAGGCGACATGGCCCTTCTGCATCCGGTGGACGCCGGGGACTTGGGCGCGTGGGCGGCTCCCCTGGCTTGGCAGGAAATGGAGGGATTGGCGGCGCGATACGCCTCCACCGGCCGCCGGGTCGATCGGCTGGCGGAGCTGTTGCGTCTGCCGGCCGGACCTCCCATGGCCGAAGTGAGCCTTTCACCTCGGGAGATACTGCGGGAGGTGGACGGGCTGCTGGAGAGGATCGAGCCGGAGGCGAGGGCGCTGGAGGAGCGAATCCACGAACAGGAGGATGGGAGGCTGAGGCTGGAGGGGCTGGAAGCTCAGCTTGCGTTGCTGAGCCCTCTCGGTGTGGATCTGGCCGAGCTTCGCCGCCTCCACTTCCTGTACCTGGTCTCGGGGCTGATGCCGCCCGAGAAGCTGGGGAGGCTCGAGGACAGCCTGCGGGACACCCCCCACCTGCTGGTCCGAGTCCACAGGGTGGGGGAGCGGGATCTGGTCCTCGCCTTCGTTCAGCGAGGGGACGCCGAGCTGCTGGACAGGGCACTGCAGAGCGCCTACCTGGAGCGGATGGAGATACCGGCCGAGCTGTCCGGGACTCCGGCGGAGGCCCTGCTCCAGCTACAGACCCTCCGCCTCGAGCTGGAGCAGGAAGCTCGAGGGGTGGAGAGAGACCGCGGGCTGGTGGCGGAGCGCTGGGCAGGCGACCTGCAGCGGGCCAGGGGAGGTCTGGAGGTCAACAGTCGGGTGGTCGGGCTGTGGCGCAGGGTTGGCCAAACGGAGCGAACCCGACTGCTGGCCGGCTGGATCCCCCGGGCCAGCGGCCGGCACTTCTCTCAGGAGGTCGCCGCCGCCACCGAAGGGCGCTCGCTGCTGGCCGTCGCGCCGCCCGTTGCCGGTGTGGAGGGGAGCGATCCGGCTGCGCCGACGGCTCTGGCCAATCCTGGGCCCCTCCGGCCCTTCGAGACGTTGACCCGCACCTACGGCCTGCCCGACTACTGGGACTTGGATCCGACCCCCGTGGCCGCCTTTCTCTTCGTGCTGCTGTTCGGTGCGATGTTTGGCGACCTGGGGCAGGGGTTCGTGCTCCTGGCCGTCGGGGTCCTCCTGGCGCAGGGGCTCCTGGTGGGGGGGCAGCGGGACTTCGGTCGGATCCTGGCCGCCTGTGGCTTCTCTGCCATGGGCTTTGGTGTGCTGTACGGGAGCGTCTTCGCCGCCGAGGGGGTAATCCCATCCTACTGGATCCGGCCCATAGAGAACCCCTCCACCCTTCTGGTGGCAGCGGTCCTGCTCGGCATGGCCGTGCTCAGCGTGGGGTTGCTGCTGGGCATCGTGAGCAGCTGGCGAAGACGCGACCTGGCGGAGTTCTATCTCGGCCAGAACGGCCTGGTGGGTCTCTGGCTCTACTGGGGTCTGGTGGCGGTGGCTCTGCTGATAGCCATCGGCGGCCAGGGTCTTTCTCTCTGGCTGCTGATACCGCTCATCGGCCTCCCGCTCCTTCTCTATTTCCTGCATGGGCCCATCGCCGAGGCCGCGGGCTGGCGGCATGGCGGGGAAGGTGGGGCCTACGCCGTTCAGGCGGGGGTGGAGAGCTTCGATCTCGTGATCCGGTTCATCAGCAACACCGCTTCGTTTCTGAGGGTCGGAGCGTTCGCCCTGGGCCACGTCGGGCTCGGCGTGACCGTTTTCGCCCTGGCCGGGCTGTTGCGGGGCTATCCGGCGGCCTCGATTCTCCTGCTGATCCTGGGCAATCTGCTCATTCTGACGCTGGAGACCCTGATAGTGGGGATTCAGGCGCTGAGGCTGGAGTACTACGAGTTCTTCACCAAGTTCCTGCACGGTGGAGGGGTGGCCTATCGGCCCTTCGCGCTGCGCGAGGGCGAAGCCGGTCCGGCGCGTGCGGAGAGAGGGGGTTAGGACATGGAGGGAATCCTGGTGATCGGGGCGCTGCTGCTTACGGCGGGCCTGGCGCTGGCTCTCTGGGCGCACAGGTCGCCCGCCGACCTCGGACGCTTTCGCCGAACGGTCTATGGGATCCTGGGGGTGAACGTTCTGGCGCTGGCGCTGCTGGGTTTCGTTCTCCTGGAACTGCTCTCCAACGCCTTTGCGGCCACGGCGGCCGCGGCTCCGGCCGCCCAGGCGGCGGGCGGCGGGGCCAATGGCCTGGTCTTCCTGGCGGCTGCCATCTCCACGGGGCTGTCCTCCATCGGCGCCGGGATCGCCGTCGCGTCCACCGGCTCGGCCGCCCTGGGCTCCATCGCCGAGCGGCCTGAACTGTTCGGCCGTTCCCTGGTCTACGTCGGCCTGGCCGAGGGGATCGCCATCTACGGCTTGATCATCTCGATCCTTATCCTGGGGCGAGTGTGAGACTGTTCGTGTTGGGACATGAGGACACGGTGCTGGGTTTCTCGCTCGTCGGCGTGGAGGGCTTCGCCACCGAGGACCCGGCGGCGGCGACGGCCAAGCTGGACGAGATAGTGGCCCGGGGGGATGTGGGGCTCATCCTGATCACCGCCGGCCTGGCCTCTCGCCTGGCAGAGCGGGTGCAGGAGATGGAGCGGTCACCTCGCTTGCCCCTG
>JAJZRD010000133.1 GCA_021845945.1 Chloroflexota bacterium | reverse complement strand
GTCGCGGGCCGGCACCGTCAGCCGGTCCACCACCACCTCGATGGTGTGCTTCCGGTTCTTGTCCAGCTTGATCTCCTCGCCCAGGTCCAGGACCCGGCCGTCGACCCTGGCCCGGACGAAGCCGGCCTTGCGGGCATCCTCGAAGATCCCCTGGTGCTCGCCCTTCCGGTCCCGGATCACCGGACCCAGGATCATCATCCGGCTGTCGGTCGGGAGGGCCAGGAGGGCATCCACCATCTGCTCCACCGTCTGCTGAGCGATCAACCGGCCGCAGTTGGGGCAATGGGGCTTGCCGACCCGAGCGAACAGCAGCCGCAGGTAGTCGTAGATCTCCGTTACCGTCCCCACCGTGGAGCGGGGGTTGTGGCTGGCCGCCTTCTGGTCGATGGAGATGGCCGGGGAGAGACCGCCGATGTAGTCGACGTCCGGCTTCTCCATCTGGCCGAGGAACTGCCGTGCGTAGGCGCTCAGCGACTCCACGTAGCGCCGCTGCCCCTCGGCGTAGATGGTATCGAAGGCCAGAGACGACTTCCCGGAGCCGGAGAGGCCGGTGATGACCACCAGCCTGTCCCTGGGTATCTTCAGCGATATGTTCTTCAGATTGTGCTCGCGGGCTCCGCGAATCTCTATGTAGTCTTGACCCACTTGCCTACCTTCGGTATCCAAGAAGGGGGTGAATACGTCATGCGATCTCTCGTCTCAGCTCGATGATCTGGTCGCGGAGGAGGGCGGCCTTCTCGAACTCCAGATCCCTGGCCGCCTGCTTCATCTGCTGCTCCAGGTCCTTGATCAGCCGCAGGATGTCGTCCTTCGGCATCGCCATGCCGGCCGCTTCGTAAGAGGCCGCTGCCTCGGCAACCGCCTTCACCCGGTTGGAGATATCCTTGATCGCCTTCCGGATGCCCACCGGCGTGATCCCGTGCTCTTCGTTGTACTCCATCTGCAGACCGCGCCGCCGGTAGGTCTCGTCGATAGCCCGCTTCATGGAGTCGGTCACCCTGTCGGCGTACATGATCACCTGGCCGTCCACGTGGCGAGCAGCCCGCCCCATGGTCTGGATCAGCGACCCCTCCGAGCGAAGGTAGCCCTCCTTGTCGGCGTCCAGGATCGCCACCAGGGAGACCTCGGGCAGGTCCAGTCCCTCCCGAAGCAGGTTGATCCCCACCACCACGTCGTAGACCCCCAGCCGCAGATCCCGCAAGATCTCGATCCGCTCGAAGGTCTCGATCTCCGAGTGGAGGTAGTGGACCTTGATCCCCATCTCCCGCAGGTAGTCGGCCAGGTCCTCGGCCATCCGCTTGGTCAGAGTGGTGATCAACGCTCTCTCGCCCCGAGCGACCCGAACCCGCACCTGCTCCAGCAGGTCGTCGATCTGCCCGGCGATGGGCTTCACCTCGACGCTGGGATCGATCAGCCCGGTCGGCCGGATCAACTGCTCCACGACCTGCAGGCTGTGCTCCTTCTCGTAGGGCCCCGGCGTCGCCGACAGGTAGATCGCCTGGCCGGCGTGCCGCTCGAACTCCGGAAACTTGAGCGGGCGGTTGTCCAGGGCCGAGGGCAGGCGGAACCCGTAGTCCACCAGCGTCTGCTTCCGGGAGAAGTCGCCCGCGTACATCCCCCTCACCTGAGGGATGGAGAGGTGCGACTCATCGATGAACGTCAGGTAGTCGTCGGGGAAGTAATCCAGCAGCGTCCAGGGCATGCTGCCGGCCGCGCGCCGCGACAGGTGGCGAGAGTAGTTCTCGACCCCGCTGCAGAAGCCCGTCTCCCGCATCATCTCCATGTCGTAGCAGGTCCGCTGCTCCAGCCGCTGGGCCTCCACCAGCTTGCCCTCATCCTTCAACTCGGCGACCCGGGCTTTCAGCTCCTCCCCGATATCCTGGAGAGCGGCCTCCATCTTCTCCTGGCTGGTCACGAAGTGCTTGGCCGGGTAGATGTCCGCCTGGGTCCGCTCGACCAGCAGCTCGCCGGTCAGAGGGTCCACCTCCGTGATCCTCTCCACCTCGTCGCCCCAGAACTCGATCCGGATGGCTACGTCCTCGCCCGCCGGCTGGATCTCCAGGGTGTCGCCCCGAACCCGAAACTTCCCTCGACCGAAGTTGTGGTCGTTCCGCTCGTAATGGATGTCGGTGAGGAAACGGAGGACCTTGTCCCTCTTCCGCTTCTCCCCCCGCTTCAGGGAGAGCACCACCTTCCCGTACTCCTCGGGGGAGCCCAAACCGTAGATGCAGGAGACCGAGGCGACGATGACCACATCCCGCCGCTCGAACAGCGCCTTGGTGGCCGAGTGGCGCAGCCGGTCGATCTCCTCGTTCAGGGAGGAGTCCTTCTCGATGTAGAGGTCCGACTTGGGAACGTAGGCTTCGGGCTGGTAGTAGTCGTAGTAGCTGACGAAGTACTCCACCGCGTTGTCGGGGAAGAACTCCTTGAACTCCGAGCAGAGCTGCGCGGCCAGGGTCTTGTTGGGGGCCAGCACCAGCGCGGGCCGCTGCAAGCGCGCGATGACGTTGGCCATGGTGAAGGTCTTGCCCGATCCGGTGACGCCCAGCAGGGTCTGATGCTTCATCCCGGCCTGCGCACCCTCCACCAGCCGCTCTATGGCCAGGGGCTGGTCGCCGGTGGGAGCGTAATCGGAGGCTAGGCGAAACTCAGGCAAGTTAGGACTCCAGGCATCCGAGCCAAAGTACGCACGGCGCGGCCTTCAGCCGAACCGGGCGATCTGTTAATTATACCAGGGGAGCGGGAGGAGGGTCGAGGGTAATGGGTGGTGCCGAACCAGGGTGTGCAGGGCTGGCATGACAGTCCCGTGAGCTTCGTGGTAACCTCTAGCGTAGGCGACGCCGCAACAACCGCCGGGAGCCACAGCCGGTATGACCCCAGCCGAAGCCGCCATACGGGATGCCATCACCCGGGATGGGAGGATCACCTTCCGCCGGTTCATGGAGATGGCCCTCTACTCCGCCCCGGGGGCTTACTACGGCTCCGAGGCGGAGAAGATGGGCGCGGCCGGCGACTACTTCACCAGCCCCGAGCTGCACCCCTCCTTCGGCGCCCTGGTGGCGCGCCAGCTGGAGCAGCTGTGGATCGCCATGGGGCGTCCCGCGAAATTCACCCTGGTGGAGATGGGGGCGGGACGGGGTTCCCTGGCCCGGGACATCCTCTCCTACGCCGCCGCCCAGGCCCCCGCCTTCCATCAAACCCTCGCCTACCTCATGGTGGAGCGAAGCCCCGCCCTGATACGGCGCCAGCAGGAAACCCTGGAGAGGCTGGGCCCGGTGGCCGGTCGGCTCTCCTGGCTCCAGGGGGCAAGCCTCGATCTGCCGGACGGCTCCGTGGAGGGCTGCTTCCTCTCCAACGAGCTGCCGGACTCCTTTCCGGTCCATCGAGTAGCCACGGTGGGCGGCGAGCTGCGGGAGATCTACGTCGAGGTCCAGGACGGTCGCCTGGCGGAGAGCGCGGAGAGCATGGACGAGCCTTCGGATCCCCGCCTGGTCGATTACTTCTCCCGGCTCGGCTTCCTGCCGCCGGAGGGCTGCCGGGCCGAGGTGAACCTGGATGCCCTGGACTGGGTTGCCCGAGTGGCCCGGGCACTGGCAAGGGGAGGCGTCCTTACGTTCGACTACGGCTACACCGCCGAGAAGCTGTACTCCCAACGCCACTGCGACGGCACGCTGCTCTGCTTCTACCGACACACCCTCAACAGCGACCCCTACGCCCGCATCGGCCGGCAGGACATCACGACCCACGTGGACTTCACCAGCATCGCCGAGGCGGGCGCCCGGCACGGTCTGCGACCCTTCGACCTGACCACCCAGCGTTCCTTTCTGACGGCCCTCGGGATCCACGACTACCTGAAGACTCTGGATGCCATGGGGCTCACGCGGCGGGGGTACCAGGCCAACTGGGTGGCGATGCAGGAGCTGCTGAACCTCGACGGCCTGGGACGCGTCAAGCTCCTCGTCCAGCAGAAGGGGCTGGAGGGCTTCGCTCCCGCCGCGCTGCGCCCCGAGGGTTTGAGGGCCGGAGAGCTCGGCCGTGACCTCCACCGAGAGCCGGTGCCCCTCCTGACCCCCGCCCACGTGCCGCTGACGGCACTCTCCCCCGCGGAGCCGATGATGGACGTGGAGGGCATGTGGGAGGATCTGATGGGCGAGGGCGAGGATTAACCGCGTTGGTTTCCTAATAATCTCGTCAACTTGCGACAATTCACCGCTGGCGGCGCCTCCTGTGCTATAATCTGCCTGAAGGGGCGAACCTTGGGTTCGCCCCGTCGCGCATCGGCGGAACTACGGGCGATCGCAGGGATCGCCCCCTACAGAGATGGGATTCGATGAACCTTTCGCTCGACGAACTACTGCTGGTGGTGCCGGCCTTCGTTATCGCCATCGCGATCCACGAGGCCAGCCACGCCTTCGCCGCCACCCTGCTGGGCGATCCCAGCCCCAAGTCGGCGGGTAGGCTGAGCCTCAACCCCTTGCGCCATCTGGACCCGCTGGGGACCATCACCCTATTCCTGATGGGCTTCGGCTGGGGCAAGCCGGTCTTCGTTAACCCGGCCAACTTCCGCGTCAATCCGCGGGCAGGCATGGCCTTGGTGGCCGTCGCAGGGCCCCTCTCCAACCTTCTCCTGGCCCTGCTCTTCGCCCTGCCCTTCAGGATGCACGTGGCGGCGGGCAGAGAGCTGCTGATGCTGGCCGCTGCTGTGGCCTCCATCAACTTGCTGCTGGCCGTCTTCAACCTGATACCGCTGCCCCCGCTGGACGGCTTCTCCGTCCTGCTGGGCATCCTTCCGAGACCGTTGGCGGCATCCATCGCCCCCCTGGCCCAGTACGGGCCGGCCGCGCTGCTGGGACTTTTCGCCCTTTCCTACGTCTTCAAGGTCAGCGTCCTGGGAGCCATCATGGATCCGGCCTATCGACTGCTGCAGCCGCTGGTGTTCGGCAGGTAGGGGTTCGGGTGATCTACCGCATACGGCAGGGGCTTGCCAACCTGGGGGCCAGGATGCTTCCCGAGGACTGGGTCCTGGCGGACCGGTACCTCTCGGAGGCGGAGCGGGCGCTGTTCGCCCGCATGGAGCCCGCCGACCAGCGCCACAGCACGCAGGTGCTGCGAACGCTGCTGCAGGCCGCGGTCACCGACGAGAGTCTCCTGAAGGCGGCCATCCTCCACGACGTGGGGAAGTCCCGCTGCCGGATCACGTTGGTCCACCGGACGGTGGCGGTGCTGCTCGAGGCCCTGCTGGGCACACTTCCGGCCCTCGAGACCCGCTGCGACAGCAAGAGCTGGTGGTTGCCATTCTACGTCCTGGCGAATCATCCCCGGATCGGCGCCAGCATGCTGGCCCAGGCCGGCACCGAGGAGAGGGTCTGGCGGCTGGTGGAGTTGCACCAACTGGAGCCGCAGCGGGTGAGTAACGTACCGGACGCCCATTGGATTCGAGCGGCGCTGGCCACCCTGCGCCGGGCAGACAACCAGAACTGAGGTAGCGTAGCAATGAAGCAGGTCACCGTAGTAGGTTTGGGCATGATCGGCTCATCTCTCGGGCTGGCCCTGAAGCAGCTGAAGCCCCCGCCACTGGTCGTCGGCCACGACAACCAGTACGACGCAGCGGGGCGCGCTCAGAAGCTGAAGGCGGTGGATCGGGTGGAGCGCAACCCCCTGGAGGCGGTGTCCGGCTCCGATCTGGTGGTGGTGGCTACCCCTGTGGGAACCATCGCCTCGGTGCTGGAAACCGTGGCGCCGGCGCTGCAGGCCGGCTGCGTGGTGACCGACACCGGCAGCACCAAGCTGGAGATCCTCCGGCGCGCCCAGGAGCTGCTGCCGCGGGAGGTCGCCTTCGTCGGCGGCCACCCCATGACGGGCCAAGCCACGGCCGGCGTGGATCGCCCCGACGCCTCCCTCTTCCAGGGAGCCATCTACTGCGTCGCCCCCGCGGTGACCGCTCCGCCCTCCGCGGTGTCCACCGTGGTGTCGATGATCCAGGCCATCGGGGCTCAGCCCTACTTCGTGGACCCGGCGGAGCACGACGGCCTGGTAGCCGGCATCAGTCACCTCCCCTATCTGCTATCGGCCACCCTGATGCGGGTCCTGGCCTCCGAGTCCAGCTGGCGGGAGATGTCCGTCCTGGCCGCAGGGGGGTTCGATACGGCGACCCGCCTGGCCGGCCAGAACCCCAAGATGTACTCCGACGTCCTCAGCGACAACGCCGGCAACGTGGTGCGCCACCTGGACCGGCTGATGGAGGAGCTGCAGGCCGTGAGGGGCCGGCTGCTGAACGGCGAGCCGGGGATCCTGAAGGAGCTGGAGGAGGCCCAGCACCGGCGAGCGGCCTGGGAGGAGCAGCGGCGAAGGGATGCCGCCGACAGGGCGTGAGAAACCTGTAGGGGCGGTTCGCGAACCGCCCCTACACCATTTGAAGCTACTGGACCTCGACGGTGGCGCCGGCTTCCTTCAGCTTGGCAGCCGCCTTGTCGGCCTCGTCCTTCGGCACGCTCTCCTTGACCGATTTGGGAGCGCCCTCCACCAGCTCTTTGGCCTCCTTCAGGCCGAGACCGGTGAGCTCGCGGACGACCTTGATCACGTTGATCTTGTTGGCGCCAAACTCCTTCAGGACGACGGTGAACTCAGTCTGCTCCTCGACCGGAGCCGCAGCCGGAGCCGCAGCCGCGCCGGCGCCTGCCGCTGCCGCAGCGACGGGAGCCGCGGCCACGACGCCGAATCGGTCCTGCAAAGCCTTAACCAGATCGGACAGCTCGAGAACCGTCATCTTCTCGATCGCCGCAATGATCTCTTCGGTGCTCATTTGAGTCCTTTCTTATCGTTCCCTCTCCCTCTGGGAGAGGGTCAGGGTGAGGGCTGGAGTTCCACCCCAGACCCAGGAAGGCGACTTCCACCTGGTTAGGCCGCGCCCTGCTCTTCGAGCTGTCGCCGGCGAGCATCCAGGGTACCCACGAGGCCGGACAGCATCCCGCTCAGGACGCCCACTACGCCGACAATCGGCGACTGGAAGCCGGCCACCACCTGGGACAGCAACACGTTCCTGGGGGGCATGTTCGCCAGAGCCCCAACCTGCGCTGCCGCCAGCAGCCGCTGGCCCAGCATAGCGCTCTTGATCTTGAACACCTTCGAGCCCCGCTCGAAGTCACTCAACGCCTTGGCCGCCGCGGCCTCGTCGCCGGTCACGAAGGCGATAGCGGTAGGCCCGACCAGCGTGTCCTTCAGATCCGCCTTGCCCACCTTCTCGGCTGCAAAGCCGGTCAGGGTGTTCTTCGTTACGCGATATTCCACCCCCTGCTCTCGCAGCTTGCGGCGCAGGGATGCCATGTCCGCTACGGTCAGCCCCCGATAGTCGGTCAAGACCACCAGGTTGCTCCGGCTTAGCAGCTCCGCCAGCTCCTCTACCTCGTGGACCTTTTCCGGTCGCGGCGCGCGCACCTTCTCTGCTTTCTGTGGCAACGGTTCACCTCCTTTCCACCATAATCGGTGGCGTTGCCCTAACAGCCCAACAAAAAGGGTCTTTGGCTGCCGCAGCCAAAGACCCTTCGATTCCCCTTCGATGGAGCGCGGCCACAGGTTCGGTCCCCCGACCTCCCTGCGTCCCCCCACACCGTTGCTCGGAGTATCTCGAAATCCTTGCCTCGGCAGGCCAGATCGATTAAGTGCCGTGGGGCACGCCTGCTGTCTTTAGCATGGTCACTATTCGGTTGGAAACGGGCCCTACGCAGTCACCATGGAGAGCGCCGACTGCAGCTCCAGCCCGATGCCCGGGCTCATGCTACTGGACATCGAAATGGATCGGACGTACTGGCCCTTGGCCCCGCTCGGCTTGGCCCGAACCACCGCATCCAGTAGAGCCCCCAGGTTGGCGAGCATCTGGTCGTCGGAGAAGCTGAGCTTCCCAATGGGCACGTGGATGACGGCGGTCTTGTCGACGCGGAACTCCACCCGGCCGGCCTTCACCTCTTTGACCACCTTGCCGATCTCGAAGGAGATGGTCCCGGCCTTCGGGTTGGGCATCAACCCGCGGCGACCGAGGATCTTGCCCAGGCGGCCCACCATGCCCATCATGTCGGGCGTGGCCACCGCCACGTCGAACTCCAGCCAGCCGCCCTCGATCTTCTGAACCAGGTCCTGGCCACCAACGTAGCTGGCGCCGGAGTCCTCGGCCTCCTTGGCCTTCTCACCCTGGGCGAAAGCCAGCACTCGCACCTGCTTGCCGGTACCGGCGGGTAGCACCGCCAGCCCGCGAACCATCTGGTCGGCGTGTCGGGGATCGACACCGGTGCGGATGTGAACTTCGATAGTGGGGTCGAACTTGGTGTAGGAGACTTCGCGCAGCAGCTTGATCGCCTCGGCCGGCGCGTACAGCTTGTCGGGATCTACCTTCTTTGCGGCCTCGACGTACCGCTTACCGTGAATGGGCACTATGACCTCCTTGTGGTGCTGGCGGGCCGAAGCCCTCCCACTTACTCGCCAGGCCTAGCTAATGGTGACTCCCATGCTCCTGGCGGTGCCTTCCACCATCTTCATGGCACCTTCCACGTCGATGGCGTTGAGATCCTTCATCTTCAGCTCGGCGATCTCCCGAACCTTGTCTCGCGACAGGGTACCCACCTTGCTGGAGTTGGGCTTCCCGGAGCCCTTGTCGGCGCCGATGGCCTTCTTGATCAGGTCGACCGTCGGCGGGGTCTTGGTAACGAAGGTGAACGACCGGTCCTCGAAGATGGTGATCTCGGCAGGGATCACCATCCCCGCCTGGGCGGCGGTCCGCTCGTTGTACTCCTTGCAGAACGCCATTATGTTGACGCCGTGCTGACCCAGGGCAGGGCCAACGGGGGGCGCAGGAGTGGCCTTACCGGCCGTGATCTGCAACTTTACGATCGCCTTGACCTTCTTAGCCATGAAGCTCTCCTTACACTCACAAACAGGCGACGACCGCAGCCGTCGCCGTCCGTTGCCTTTGAGTCCCTCTTACCCTGCCTAAACTCGAGTGACCTGGAGGAAGTCCAGCTCCACCGGGGTCTCGCGCCCAAAGAAGGACACCAGCACCCGAACCTTCCCCTTCTCCAGGTTGATGTCGTCCACCACGCCGATAAAGTCGGTGAAGGGGCCGTCCACGACCTTCACCCTCTCGCCCCGGGAGAAGCTCACCTTGATCTTGGGCGCCTCGCGCCGCATGGCCTTCAGGATCTGCTTGACCTCCTGATCCAGCAGCGGAGTCGGCTTGCTGCCCGAGCCAACGAACCCGGTCACGCCCGGTGTGTTCCGGACAACGTGCCAGGAGTGGTCGGTCAACAGCATCTGCACCAAGACGTAGCCAGGAAAGACCTTCTTCTGGACCGTCCTGCGCTGTCCGTCCCGGATCTCGATCTCGTCTTCCGTGGGGATTATCACCTGGAAGATCTGTTCCTGAGCACCCATGGACTCGACGCGATGCTCCAGATTCGTCTTTACCTTGTTCTCGTAGCCGGAGTAGGTGTGGATGACGTACCACTTGGCATCCGGATGCGTCGCCGGTGCCTCCTCCTGGATTTCCTTCTCAACGACCTGTGCCTGTGCTTCTTCTTCCATCAAATCGCTCAAGTTATCTGCGCCCTAGCGCAGTATTACGCGAAACATTTCGGTGAAGGTGAGGTCCACCAACCCGAGGAACAGCCCCACGGCAGCGCACACACCGATGACGATAAGAGTCAGGTTGATAGCCTCCTGCCGGGTAGGCCATACCACCTTGCGCAACTCAGAGCGGATCTCTCGGATGAAACCCGAAGCCCGCTCGACCTGACCTCTGCCCTTCTTCATCTCTTGAACTTTTGCGGGCATCGTCCCTCTACTTCGCCTGGACTTGTATTGCCAACGACCCACCAGAGGCAGTTCGGCAGGCCCGGCCGGAATCGAACCGACAACCTGCGGTTTTGGAGACCGCTGCTCTGCCTAATTGAGCTACAGGCCTACGCCCAACGAGCCGCCGTCCCAGCAGCTCCAGTAATGCTGTTTGAGCACTTCGCACTGTGCTGCACCAGCTTCGCCAGATGCTGATTCAGCAGTTCAAGGCGCACGAAAAACCAAAGGCGTGCTATCACGCCCGTTGAATGATACCACAAGCGCCGGGTAGAGTGTCAAGGAACGACCGGGAGACGGAGCGACGGGGAGAAGAGCGTCTGCCGGTCTCCCCGTCGCTCCGTCCCGCCCTACTTCGTCTCTCGATACTCGGTGTGGGCCCGGCAGCGAGGGCAGTACTTCTTCAGCACCAGCCGGTCGGGATCGTTCTTCCGATTCTTCTCGGTGTGGTAGGTCCGCTCCCGGCATTGGGCGCACGAAAGGGTTATCAGGATTCTGTCGGCCTTCTTCGCCATTGTGGCTTACCTACTCGTTGATCTTGGTGACCACGCCGGCTCCCACCGTGCGACCACCCTCCCGGATTGCGAACCGCAACCCCTCTTCCAGCGCGATCGGCTGGATCAGCTCGATCTCCATCCGCACGCT
>JAJZRD010000132.1 GCA_021845945.1 Chloroflexota bacterium | reverse complement strand
AGCCCCCACCGCTGGGGATCGTACAGGTTGGGTGATGGGTTGGATGCTGTGACATACTTTACTTCTTACCAGACGGCGCCCGGTTTCGCAAATGTGACATTGCCAAGTTAGAATTGGCTGTGCAATCCCTCCTTGGGGATCGACCCGCCACCCTCTTTCTTCCAGCAGTAGCACGCTCCCATGGGAGTCTCTTCTTGGACCGTGTCCTGGCGATCGGGTTCCTCACTTTCCTGCTGACGGTGTCGGGTGCCGTCCATCAGCTGGTGGTGAGCAACCTCTCGCCGGCGCCTGCGGGTGTCATCGACACCGCAGGCACCGCCGCGGCAGCCGGGGCGGCCGAAAGGAGAGCCATCCCCGAGAGAACGACCCTGCTCGCACAGAGCCCGGGGGTGCGGGTGGAGGGGGCGGCTCCCGCCCGACTCGGGCCCGACAGGCTTCCGGACGGGGGGACCGTCTCCAACGGCCGCGGCCTCTGGCTCACCGATACGCCCACGGGGAAACCCGAGCGGCTGGATCGGGGGCCGGTGCCCCGCCAGAGCGCTTTGCTGCCCATCCTGATGTACCACCACGTGCGCCCCATCGACTTCAAGACCAGCAGCCGCTTCACGAGCGAGCTGACGCTACCTCCCACGGAGTTCGAGCAGCAGCTGCGGTACCTTCGGAGTCGGGGCATCGCCGCGGTCTCTATGGAGGACCTCTCTCTCTACCTGCGGGGGCGCGAGGATCTGCCTCCACGGTCCGTGATCCTCAGCTTCGACGACGGCTACGCGGACAACTATCTGTACGCGCTGCCCCTCCTGCAGCGGTTCGGCCTCAAAGCAACCTTCTTCATAGCCACGGGGTTTACCGGACAGAACGACTACTTGAGCTGGGCCAATCTTCGAGAGATGGTGGCCGCGGGCATGGAGATCGGCGGCCACACCATAGCCCACGTGGATCTGGCAGTGAGCCTCCCTGTGCTTAGGGATAGGGAGTTGGTGCAATCCAAACGGACCCTGGAGGAGAAGCTGAAGGTCGCGGTGCGGGCCCTCGCCTACCCTGGCGGGGCTTTCAACGCGGACGTGGAGGTCGCCGCTAAGAAGGCGGGGTACGTGATCGCCGTCACGACCAAGCCCGGGGCCGTACACGATCGGACCAAGGTCATGGAGTTGCCCCGCGTGAGGATCAGCGGCACCGACACGCTGCCGGCCTTCCGGTGGAAGATCGAGCAGTCCTTCCCCGTGAAGGGGCCGGAGACGAAGTAAGGGTTCCTGGGGGTCGGAAGGGCGAAGCATTTCGCGTTAGGCGCGAAATGCTTCGCCCCTACTGCTCTCTACAGAGCCCTGCCCTACGTTGTCTCCGCTTCTTACAGAGGCAGGTCGATGGTGGCGGAGGCGAGGGCCGCATCAACGATGGCCGCCAACTTCGGATCGATCTCGACCAGCGGCAGTCTCGGCTTGCCCACCCGGAACCCGACCTTGTTCAGGGCGTACTTGAGCGGGATCGGGTTGGTGACGACGAACAGCGCATTCACGAGGGGCAACAGCTCCCGGTGCAGCTTGGCGGCTGCGTCTACCTCTCCGGCTCGGAAGTGGCCGATCATCCGCTGGATCTGCTTGCCGATCAGGTGGCTGGCGACGCTGACGATGCCGTAGCCCCCAAGGGAGAGGATCGGCAGTGTGCTGCTGTCGTCTCCGCTGTAGACCAGGAACCCGGGCCGCGAGTTCTGGATGATCTTCGCGATGCCCTCGAAGTTGCCGCTGGCCTCTTTGACTCCCACGATGTTCTCGATCTCGCTGAGCCGAACCGTGGTCTCGGGCAGCATGTTGGTGACCGTGCGGCTGGGCACGTTGTACAGGATCATCGGCAGGGGCACGGCCTCGGCGATGGCCCGGAAGTGCTGGTAGAGACCCTCCTGAGGGGGCTTGTTGTAGTATGGAACCGTGCCCAGTATGCCGTCCACCCCAGCCTTCTGGGCCTCCAGGCTCAACTCGATGCTCTCGGCGGTGTTGTAGTTGCAGCTGCCGGCGATGACGGCGGCCCGGCTCCCGACGGCCTCACGGACCTCAGCGTACAGCCTCAGCTTCTCCCCGGCGCTCAGGGTGGGCGACTCACCGGTGGTTCCGGTGACGACGAGGCCGTCGGTGCCACTCTCGACCAGCGCCGCAGCCAGCTTTCGGGCCTGCCGGTAGTCTACCCGTCCTGAGTCGTCAAAAGGGGTTACCATAGCAGTCAGGACGCGTCCAAAAGTTGCCATCTCTCGTACCCCTTTCTACTTTAGTCTTCGTCCCGTCACTCTCCGTTCGCAGCTACAGCCAGCTGTTCTGGATCAGCGCCTCGGCGATCTGAACGGCGTTGAGGGCCGCTCCCTTCCGGATGTTGTCCGCCACCACCCACATGGCGAGACCGTTAGGATGAGAGATATCCTTGCGGATTCGCCCGACGAAGGTCTCGTCCCGACCGGCCGCGAACCAGGGCGTCGGGTAGACGTTGTTGGCCGGATCGTCCATGACGACGACGCCCGGTGCCCGCGAGAGGATCTCTCGCGCCTCTTCCGGAGTCATCGGCTCCGTCAGCTCGACGTGCATCGACTCGGAATGGCCCACAGAGATCGGAACTCGGACCGTGGTGGCCGACACCAGGATGTCGGGCGCGTGCATGATCTTGCGGGTCTCGTGGAGCATCTTCATCTCTTCCCGACTGTAGCCGTTCTCCTGGAACGGCTCGATGTGGGGGAGGACGTTGAAGGCGATCTGCTGGGGGTAGACCTTCGGCTTGGCCTCTCCCCCCTCCAACACGACCCTGCTCTGGTCCATCAGCTCGTCGACGGCGTTCGAGCCGGTCCCCGACACGGCTTGATAGGTGTCGACGATGATCCGCCGGATGGGATTGATCTTGTGGATGGGGTTCAGTGCCACCACCATCTGGATGGTGGAGCAGTTGGGGTTGGCGATGATGCCGTGGTGGCCCTTGGCGTCCTCGATGTTCACCTCGGGGACCACCAGCGGGATCTCGGGATCCATGCGGAAGGCCCGACTGTTGTCCACCACCACCGCCCCCGCGGCCGCGGCGATCGGGGAGAACTCGCGGCTGATCTCGGCTCCCGCCGAGGCCAGGACGATGTCGATGCCCCTGAAAGAGCCGGGGGTGGTCTCCTGAACGACGATCTCCCTGGATCGAAAAGCCATGGTCTTGCCCGCGGATCGGTCCGAAGCAAGCAGGACCAGCTCCGAAACGGGGAAATCTCGCTGCTGAAGGATCCCTATAAACTCGCGACCGACCATGCCGGTCGCGCCCAGTATGGCCACGCGCTGTCCGGGCATTCTTTTCACCTCATTGTAAGCCCATCAGTCGATCCAGTCCGTAGACGAGGCCTCGGATCTTGGGCGCTTCTTTGATCGCCATGATCACGCCGGGCATGAAGGATTCGCGGCTGATGGAGTCGTGGCGGATCAACAGGGTTTGGCCCTGGCCGCCGAACAGCACCTCCTGGTGGGCGACCAGCCCAGGCAACCGCACGCTATGGATGTGGATGCCTTCCATCTCGCCGCCGCGAGCTCCTTCGAGCACGACCTTCTTGGTCTGCCCCTCTTCAAATCTCGTTCCCCGGGCTTTGGCCATCTCCTCCGCCGTCTTGATCGCCGTACCCGAGGGGGCGTCGGCCTTGGCCTCGTGGTGAAGCTCGGTGATCTCGGCGGCTGGGAAGAAGCTGGCCGCGATCCGGGCAAAGTGGATCATCAGGTTGGCGCCAACGGCGAAGTTGGGGGCCACTATGGCGCCGGTATCGTGCTGCTGGCAGAGGGCCTCGATCTCCCGCAACTCCTGCTGGGAGACGCCGGTGGTGCCCACCACCGGGACCACCCTGTGGCTAAGGGCGCACCGGATGTTATCCATCACCGATTCTGGGCTGGTGAAGTCCACCATAACGTTGGGCTTCACCCGCAGCAGCATCGGCTCAACGTCCTTGCTGATCGGGATGAGTCCCAGGCCGCCCGGCAGGGAGAGATACTCCTCCACCGCCTTCTTGTCCACGGCTCCCGCCATGTCCAGTTCCCGGTCGGCGCAGACGGCTGCCACAACTTCCTTGCCCATTCGGCCAAGGGCTCCAGAAACGACAACCTTGATGGGGGCGTTTGCTGCCATGCTTTCGGCCCTCCCTTGCCACTAGATGTGGTAGCCCGAAGAGAGTCGTTGGGCTGGGTGAAAAGAGGAATCCCCGCGAGCCTGAGGTGGGGCGGGGCGATCGCGCGCCCCGACCCGCATTCACTGTACAAAACTGTACGACTTCAGCGATTACCGCCGAAGGGCCGCCTCAGTCCTTCGGGACCGTCGTGGGGCTCTCGCCTCTCCGGCCGCTCAGGCCGATCCGATGGCCGGCCCTCGCCCTCGTGTCCTCGGGGACGCCCCGAGAAACCGCCGCCCCGCGGCCCACCCGCCGCCGCGGGCGGCCGGGGCTTAGCACCGGGGAGAGCTTTCCGTCGAGAGAGATTGATGCGACCCTGCCGGTCGATCTCGGTGACGACGACTGTGACCTCGTCGCCGATGTTGACTACATCTTCGACCCGCGCCACTCGATGCTCCTCCAGCTCGGAGATGTGGACCAGCCCTTCCTTACCGGGCAGCACCTCCACGAAGGCTCCGAAGGGGAGGATTCGGGTGACGGTGCCGGTGTAGGTCTGGCCGACCTCGACGTCCTTGGTCAGCCTCTCGATCAGCTTGATGGCCTTGTCGGCGTTCTCCATGCTGGTGGAGCCGATGACCACGCTGCCATCATCCTCGATGTCGATGGTGCACTTGGTCTCGTCGATGATCTTGCGGATCATCTTGCCGCCGGGGCCGATCACGTCGCGGATCTTGTCCGGGTTTATCTGGATCTTCAGCATCCGAGGAGCATAGGGCGACAGCTCTTTTCGATGCTCGGAGATGGTCTGAAGCATGACCTCCAGCACCTTCTGACGAGCCTCGTGGGCCTGAGCCAGGGCCTTGCCCATGATCTCCGGGGTGATCCCCTTGACCTTGATGTCCATCTGCAGCGCGGTTATGCCGTTCTCCGTGCCGGCGACCTTGAAGTCCATGTCGCCCAGGGCATCTTCGAGTCCCTGGATGTCGGTGAGGATGGCGAACTTACCATCCTGGCCGATCACCAGCCCCATGGCGATGCCCGATACAGGGGCCTTCAGAGGAACGCCGGCATCCATCAGGGCGAGGGTACTGCCGCACACGCTGGCCATGGAGGTGGAGCCATTGGAGGAGAGGATCTCCGACACCACTCTAATGGTGTAAGGGAAATCCGTCTCATCGGGAATGACCGCCGCCAGAGCCCGCTCCGACAGGTGGCCGTGGCCGATGTCGCGGCGAGAGGCACCTCGCAGCGGCCTGACCTCGCCCGTCGAGAAGGGAGGGAAGTTGTAGTGGTGCATGTACCGCTTCGAGACGTCGATGCCGATGCCATCGATGATCTGCTCTTCGCCGGTCGAGCCCAGGGTGGCCACCGAGAGCGCCTGGGTCTGCCCGCGAGTGAACAGCCCGGAGCCGTGGGTCCTGGGCAGGAGGCCGACCTCCGCACTCAGGGAACGGATGTCCTTCAGGCCGCGGCCATCCGGCCGGATCCCCCGCTCCAGGACAGCGGTGCGGACCTCCGCCTTATGCATCTCGTCGAACAGCTTGGCCACCAGGACTGGATCGTGGTTCTCCATCAGGGACTCGATGGCCTCGCGCTTCAGCTGCCCCGTAGCCTCTTCCCGGGCCGCCTTATCCGGGTTGTTAACCGCGGCAGCTAACCTGTCCTTGAGGAAGGCCACTACCGCCGCTCGGGTCTCCTCGGGTATCACGACCTCGGAGTACGACCTCTTCGGCTTCCCTATTGCGGCCGCCATCTTCTTCTGCAGCTCTATGACCGGCTGCATCTCCCTGTGGGCGAACTGGATTGCGCCCAGGACGACGTCCTCCGGGAGCTGCTGGGCGCCGGCCTCGACCATCATCACCGCGTCGGCGGTGCCGGACACGGTCAGGTCCAGCCTGCTGAAGGCCAGCTGCGGGAGGGTGGGGTTCAGCACGAACTCGTCGTTAATGTACCCCACCTTGACGGCCGCCACGGGGCCGAAGAAGGGTATGTCCGATATGGTCAGGGCCGCGGAGGCGGCGATGGTCCCAACGATGGCAGGGTCGTTCTCCTGGTCGGCAGATAGAACGGTGAGGATGACCTGCACGTCGTTGCGGTACGCCTTGGGGAAGAGCGGTCGAGTGGGACGATCGGTCAACCTGGCAGCAAGGATTGCCTGCTCGCTGGGCCGGCTCTCCCTCTTGATAAAACCGCCGGGGATCTTCCCGGCGGCGTACATCTTCTCTTCGTAGTCCACCGTGAGGGGGAAGAAGTCCACGCCCTCACGGGGTTGATCGGAACTAACGGCTGCGCCGAGAACAATGGTGTCGCCGTAACGAACCAGGGCGGCGCCGTCGGCAAGGCCCGCGACCTTGCCGGTTTCGATGGACAGCCGCCTGCCACCCAGGACGGTTTCGAAGATCTCCGTCATTCCATCTCCTCTGAAAAAAGCCCAGACCTATCCCCTGTGGTCAGGAAGCCAAGGTGCCAGCTTCACTACTTGCGTAGGCCGAGTTCGGCGATCAGCGCCTGGTACTTGCGGTTGTCTTTGCGACTGAGGTAAGCCAGGTGGCGACGTCGCTGGCCGATCAACATCAACAGGCCGCGGCGCGAGTGGTGGTCGTGCTTGTGGGCCTTCAGGTGCTCCACCAACTGCTCGATCCGCCGGCTGAGGAGGGCAACCTGCACCTCGGAAGAGCCGGTATCGCCCTCGTGGGCCCTGAACTTGTCCAGCGTGGCTTGCTTCTGTTCCTTCGTTAGTGGCACCTTGACAAACCTCCCGGGGATTCTGGGTATCCTTACTCTAACCTTCTCGAGATGGGCCAAGTATAGCATAGCGATTCCGGCCTTGACAAACCGACCGCCTCGGTCTCTAATAGGCTGTTCCCCAGCTTTCCCCTAGCGCAGGCTGTTGGTACCTCTGGTGACCCAATCGAGCGGGACTCGCATCGGAAGGAGCAGCAGCATGGAGATCAGGCCGGTCCAAGAAGAAGACCTTCCCCGCTGTGCCCAGCTGTACGCCGAGATTTTCAGTTCCCCACCCTACCAGGAGGACTGGACCTACGAGACGGCCCTGGCCCGCCTTCGGGAGTTCTGGCTAGCCTGCGGCCGAAGCTGCTTCGTGGCCGAGCAACAGGGTCGGGTGGTTGGCTTCGCCTTCTGCAGCTACCATACCTGGTGGTCCGGACCGGTGATGCGGATCGAGGAGCTTGGGGTGGATTTCCGCTTGCAGCGCCACGGCATCGGGACCACTCTGCTGGAGCATTGCACGACCGCGGGGCGCGAGGCGGAGGGCATCCGGTCGGTCGAGGTGGTGACCCCGCGCACCATCCCGGCGCTGGAGTTCTACAACGCCCACGGTTTCCAGTCGGCAGGGCGGGAGCTACTCGGTAGACGTCTCTGAGGAGGCTCCCCGGCGTTTCCGTTCCACCAGCCGCTTCAGCTCTCGCAGGGACGACTCGGTCATAACGGCCAGCTCCGCCAGCAGCATCCTTCGCAGCGCCCCGCTCAGGATCGGCAGCGGCCACCCGTAGCTGGCCGTGAAGGTCACCCGGGTCTGGCTTCCCTCGGGGGCGAAGCTCCATACCGCCTCGCTCTTCAGACCCTCCACGGACTTGGAGACGATCCGCTCGTTCTTCGAGAACTCCGTGATGCGTAGCCTGGCGTGGATGGGGATCGCCTTGAAGCGGCCACGAGCTTCCACCGTGAGGCCGAGGCCGTAGGTAGGCTCCCCCACGGGCTCGAACCTGGAGAACTGTCGCTGGTATTGGATGGTGTTTCGGTAGTCCGCGACGAACTCGAAGACCTCCTCCACGGGGGCATCCACCAGGATCGAGCGCTCGATTACGGGCATAGGGTTCACTTTCCAGCGTCATGGCCTGCGTACCGTTGCGGCCCTCACCCGCTATTCTCGCCAGTAGCCTGGGCATGCGTCAAACCAGTCCCCAGCTTCCTCTCCATGGAAGGGGCACGGAGCTTGCGAATCACCGGCCCGCGGAGCCGGTGGTGCTGCCGGAGTTCCCGCGGGCTGAGGGCCCTGGGACGACTGCCCAAGGCGTGGCTGCTACGAGCGAGAGGCGCTTGACAACCACATTGTGAGTGGTATAGTGCGCCTAATGAGATAAGAAAGCACACGTCGTGGGCCGAGTTCCTGTCCAGGGAGCGGGGGAACCAAAGGTGGGGCGAATCGTGCGGGTTTCCGCACGTCGGGCTACTCTTTCAGCCCGAGCCCGTCAGCTAACCTCGTAGGCACGGGAAAGAGGACGAGTGAAGTGAATCTCCTTCCGTCGAGCACGGGCTACGTTCGTTGTTCGGCGGATTGTACTCTCCTCTGTCACCTCCCCGAGCACTCGCCTTCGACAGGGTTTCTTCCCGGAGTATTCGGCCCCGCCACTATTTGGAACGAGCTAGGAGGTGCTCGGCTTCATGCTCAGCGTCAGGCTGGATCCCGATCTGGAACAGTTGTTGGAGCACGATGTCGATGACTTGGCCAGATACAACATCCTCCGGTTCCTTCACGACCGGCCGGCTGTGCGGGGTGGTGTCCCCTACTTCTCGGAGGAGCTGGGGTTGCGGTGCGTGGAGCGGACGGAGGATGCCCTGGAGGCGCTTGCCCGCGCCGGCCTTTTGACGAAGTCGCAGGGCGAAGGGGACGGTGAAGCCCAATACGGTCTGAGTGCCGATCCCGCCAAGAGGGCGTTGGTTGACGGACTTTGCCGCTTGAGCGCTTCTCCAATCTATGGGGAGGTGGTGGAGCGGCTGGCGGCGAAGTCGCTGCGGCGCGCCCGAAAGGCGCAGCTGGCGGCGGAATCCGCCCGCAGGGGCAGCCACGAGGCCGCCTAGGAGCCGCGGCCGCCTTGGTGGGTACCGCCAAGGCGGCGAACGGCGTGGCGGAATGATGCGGCGTGGGGTCGGGCAGAACGCCCGACCCCACGCCGTCTTGCTGGCGGCTGCCGGTCGGCCGCAATTGGTCCAGTGCGATGGTCGGCCACCCCGAGGTGAGGCGAGTTCTTTTCGGCTCTCCTCGGGGTGTGTCGTTGAAAGCCGTTCGAGGCGCGGCATATAATCCCTTTGGCAGAATGGAATCGGGCCCCGCGGGTGTTGAAGGAGCGACGAAGGGCGATTATGACTCGGGATAGGGAAGCGATGCTGTGGTTGCTGGTCGAGACCGGCGTCTACCTGGTCACGGAGGATGGTGTGCCGGCGGAGCGGCGGATCGAGGTTGTCGCAGAGGCGCTGTCCGCGGGTGCGCGAGTCATCCAGCTCAGAGACAAGGGGACCCCCAAGCGGCTTCTACTGCAGGAGGCGCGGGCCATGAAGGCGCTGTGCGCCGAGTGGGGTGCCCTCTTCATAGTAAACGACGACGTGGCTTTGGGCTGGAGTGCCGATGCCGACGGCGTCCATCTCGGGCAGACCGATCTTCCCGTGGGGGAGGCAAGGCGGCTCCTTGGCCCCCAGAAGCTGATCGGCCTGTCCATCTCGGCGCTGCAGGAGGCGGTGGAGGCCGAGCGCGCCGGTGCCGACTACATCGGCGTGGGGGCCATCTACGCCACCCCCACCAAGGTCGATGCGGAGCTGGGAGGGCTGGAGCTGCTCCGGCGGGTGCGTGCTGCCGTCGCCAAGCCGCTGGTGGCGATAGGCGGGATCGACGCCGGGAACTGCCGAACCGTTTTCCGATCGGGTGCCGATGCCGTCGCCGTGGTTCGGGCGGTGTTCGCACAGCCCGACGTTGGCGGCGCGACCCGAGAGCTGCTGGAGATCGCCCGCGAAGCGAAAGCGGAAAGAAAGGGCAGCTGATGTCCAGGCGGATCTACGTCGTCGGACACAAGTTCCCCGACACCGACGCCATCTGCGCCGCCATCGCCTACGCCTATCTTCTGAGGGCAACGGGCAACGAGGATGCGGTGGCGGCGCGCCAGGGGGAGCTGCGCAAGGAAACCGAGTACCTGCTCAATCGCTTCTCGGTCCCGCCCCCCATGTACATCAGCGACGTCAAGGCTCGCGTGGACGACGTCATGGTCTCGCCGGCGCCGACGGTTAACCGAGAGGACTCCCTGTACGACGTCGGATGGACCCTGCAGGATAGGGAGCTACCGGCCCTCCCCGTGGTGGACAACGACGGCCGGCTGTGTGGCTTGATCCAGGTGGAGAGCTTCGCGGACCTGTTTATGGGGGGGGTGGGACTGTCGGTCAGCGAGGAGATCCCCCTCAACATGGAGAACGTGGTGAGGGCCCTGGGGGGCCAGGTGCTGGTGGAGGGCAACGGGCGTCGCCTCTGGGACAAGGTGTTCGTCGGGGCGATGAGCCTGGAGTCGATGGTCCACCGGATCGAGCCCGACTCCCTGATGGTGATTGGCGACCGGGTCGATGCCCAGAAGCTGGCCATCGAGCAGGGCATCAGCGCCATC
>JAJZRD010000131.1 GCA_021845945.1 Chloroflexota bacterium | reverse complement strand
TCTGGTCAGGATCTCAACCTCTCGTTGCTGTTTCGGGTTCAAGGTAAGTGTCCTCATACCTCAAGTATGGCGGACATTTTCCCTGAGCAGTTAAACCGGACATTTTCCCTGAGCAGTGACAGATCGACCTGCCTCCCTTGACATACCAAACGGCGGGAACTATCCTTTGGTCAGATACCCCTCCCCCCCCGGGGGGGGGGTGGGGGTGCGACGGGCAAGGAGCCCGGGGAGGACACATTGAGAGACCCTAAACTGAAGCAGGACCTGCTCAACCGATTGAAGAGCGTCGAGGGCCACATCCGCGGGATCCAGCGGATGGTGGAGGAGGATCAGTACTGCATCGACGTCCTCAACCAGACCGGCGCCATCCACAAGGCGCTGGAGAAGATCGACGTGATGATCCTGGAGAACCACCTGGAGAGCTGCGTCACCACGGCCATCCGAGGCGACGATCCCAGGGAGCGGGAGCGGGTCCTTAGGGAACTGCTGCTGCTGTTCCAGGGCGGCCCCACCTCGCAGCGGGGACGCAACCTCCAGGCGACGGCGCTGGAGGCGCTGGCGGGCGGCGAGAACGAAGGCGGGAAGTGCTGCAACTGAGCAGTCGTCGGAAACCACCGGGAGGGCGAGCCTCCCGGCGAGCCGCCCAGGCATCGGAAGACGGCTCGGCAGGAGCCTCGCCCTCCCGCAGACCCGAGCCCATCGCCGCTGCCTGAGAAAGGATAGTGTCATGGCAACCGCAAGAGAAGAGACCGAGCAGACCGGCAGGACCACCCTGGAGATAACGGGGATGACCTGCGCCTCCTGCTCGGGTCGGGTCGAGCGAACCCTGAGCCGCCTGCCGGGGGTCGACTCGGCCACCGTGAACCTGGCCACCGAGAAGGCCACCGTGCTGTTCCAGCCCGGCCTGGTGAGCCTGGCCGACTTCCGCCGGGCCGTCGAGGACGCAGGGTACGGCGTGGTCGAAGAGACCGAGGAGGTGAAGGCCGAGGGCGAGGGGCCGGACGCCGCCACCCTGGCCGCCCGCCGGGAGGTCTCCCAGGCCCGAAACAAGACCATCTTCGCCCTGGCCCTGGGCGCCATCATCTTCCTGGGAAGCTTCCGGGATCTGTTCCCCTGGGTGCCCGCCCTCCTGGGCAACCCCTACCTGCTGTGGGCCCTGGCCACACCGGTCCAGTTCTGGGCCGGCTGGCGCTTCTACAAGGGTGCCTGGGCGAACGCCAGGCACCTCAGCGCCAACATGGACACCCTGATCGCCATGGGAACCAGCGCCGCCTACCTGTACAGTGTCGCCGCCATCCTCTTCCCCAGCCTCTTCGCCGGCGCAGGACAGATGCCGGAGCTGTACTTCGACTCCGCCGCCATCATCATCGGCCTCATCCTGATGGGCAAGTACCTGGAGGCCCGAGCCAAGGGGCAGACAGGGGAGGCCATCAAGAAGCTGATGGGGATGCAGGCCAAGACGGCCCGCGTGATCCGGGACGGCCAGGAGCTGGACCTGCCGGTAGAGGCGGTCCGCATCGACGAGGTGATCGTGGTCCGGCCGGGCGAGAAGGTGCCGGTGGACGGCGTGGTGCTGGAGGGCCGGAGCGCCCTAGACGAGAGCATGATCACCGGCGAGAGCATCCCGGTGGAGAAGGGCCCCGAGGACGAGGTGATCGGGGCTACGATCAACAAGACGGGCAGCTTCCGGTTCCGAGCCACCAAGGTGGGCAAGGACACGGTGCTGGCCCAGATCATACGGCTGGTGGAGGATGCCCAGGGCTCCAAGGCCCCCATCCAGAGGCTGGCCGACGTCATCTCCGGCTACTTCGTGCCGGCGGTGATCGGCGTCGCCCTCCTCACCTTCGGGGTGTGGTGGCTGTTCGGCCCCGCCCCCGCCTTCACCCACGCCCTGCTGAACATGGTGGCGGTGCTGATCATCGCCTGCCCCTGCGCCCTCGGGCTGGCGACCCCCACGGCCATCATGGTGGGCACCGGCAAGGGAGCCGAGAACGGGGTGCTGATCCGTAGCGGCGAGGCGCTGGAGACGGCGCACAAGATCACGGCCATCATCCTGGACAAGACCGGCACCCTGACCCAGGGCAAGCCGGTGGTCACGGATCTGCTGCCGGCGGATGGCAGAACGTTGGAGGAGCTGCTGCTCATGGCGGCATCGGCGGAGAGGGGCTCGGAGCACCCCCTGGGGGAGGCCATCGTGGCTGCTGCCAGGGAGAAGAGCCTCGAGCTGGCCGATCCGAAGGAGTTCCAAGCCGTCCCCGGTCACGGGATCGAGGCCACCGTCGACGGCCGGCGGGTGGTGCTGGGGAACGAGAAGCTGATGGGCGACCGGGGCTACCCCATGGACGGGCTGGCCGAGAAAGTTGCAGCCCTTTCCGACCAGGGCAAGACGGCCATGCTGGTGGCGGTGGACGGCCGAGTCGCGGGCATAGTGGCCGTGGCGGACACGGTGAAGGCCGGCTCCGGGGAGGCCGTGGCCGAGCTGCGGAAGCTGGGGATCGAGGTGGCGATGCTGACCGGAGACAACCGGCGTACGGCCGCCGCCATCGCCAAGCAGCTGGGGATCGACCGGGTGCTGGCCGAGGTGCTCCCCGAGCAGAAGGCCGAGGAGGTGAGGAAGCTCCAGGCCGAGGGCAAGGTGGTGGCCATGGTGGGCGACGGCATCAACGACGCCCCCGCGCTGGCCCAGGCCGACGTGGGGATCGCCATCGGCACCGGCACCGACGTTGCGATGGAAGCGAGCGACGTCACCCTGATCAGCGGGGACGTGCGGGGGGTGGTTACCGCCATCCGGCTGTCCAAGCAGACGATGCGCACCATCAAGCAGAACCTGTTCTGGGCCTTCTTCTACAACGTCGCGCTGATCCCGCTGGCGGCCGGGCTCTGGTACCCCTTCTTCGGGGTCCTGCTAAACCCGATCTTCGCGGGTGTTGCCATGGCCACCTCGTCGGTGTCGGTGGTGAGCAACTCCCTGCGGCTCCGCCGCTTCCAACCGGGCAGGTGGTAGATACTGCGCTCGGACTCGTCACAGCCCTCACCCTGACCCTCTCCCAGAGGGAGAGGGGATAACCCAAGAGTAAGGAGAAGACCGATGGAAACCAAGACCCTGCACGCCCCCGACATCTCCTGCATGCACTGCGTCATGACGGTCAAGAATGCCGTGGGCAAGCTGGAGGGAGTCTCCGGCGTGGAGGCTGACCCTGGCACCAAGGACGTCCAGGTCACCTTCGATCCTGCCAAGGTAGACCTGGCACGGATCAAGCAGGTCATGGCCGACGAGGGCTACCCCGCCTCGAACTAGCAGGCCCTTAACCTCCTGCCGGCGCATCATCAACGAAGGGGCGACCCGACGGGTCGCCCCTTCGTGGTTCTGGCGGGGGTCCCAGAGAGGGTAAGACAGCCTTAGGGCTGGAACGGAAGGAGCGTCCAGATGGCCATGGCTAGAGATCCAGTTTGCGGGATGGAGTGCGATCCCAAGACCGCCGACAGGGTGGAGTACGCCGGCGAAACCTTTTACTTCTGCAACCGCAGCTGCAAGGAATCCTTCGAAAAGGACCCGGAGAGGTACATCCACAGCGCCGCCGGCCACGCCCACATGATGCCCGAGCACGAGCATCACGAGCACCATCACTAGTCTCTTGACCAAGATAGGGGGCGGGCGCGAAGGCCCGTCCCCTATCGCGGCATTCAGAAGGCATGAAGCCATCTTGACATCCCCTGATCTTCAGAACGCCCTCGCTCCTGCCGATGAATCTCTCTAGGGAACGGACCTTCTCCCGCATTGTCCAGCACCTTGAAGGGTCCGGATCCCAACAGAGAAGGCAGGAGGCAGCAAGGTGGCAGTACAGTGGACGCCCGATCTAGCGGTGGGGGTATCCCTGATCGACGACCAGCACAAAGAACTCTTCAAGAGGATAGATCAGCTGCTGCAGGCAAGCAGCCAGGGCAGGGGCAAAGACGAGGTTGGCAAGCTGATCCAATTCCTGTCCGACTACGTGGTTACCCATTTCGGCACCGAAGAGAAGGCCATGGTCCAGCATGGCTACGGCGGGATCACGGGCCACAAGGGGGAACATCTGGCCTTCTTGAGGGACTTTGGCGATCTGGCCAAGAGCTACGAGACCCAGGGCGCCTCCACCACCCTGGTGATCGCCATCCAGCGTCGGGTGATCGACTGGCTGAACAAGCACATCCGCCAGTCCGACAAGGCCCTGGGGGCCTACCTGAAGACCAGGCTGTAGGAGCCGGCTCCTACAGTGGAAACACCATCTCCTCCTATGGGGAAGAGGGCGTTTTCTTGTGAGCCGCTGTCCCCCGACTGGCAGGCTTTCTGCTCATTGCCAGACAGGGGAGCAACGCAAGGTGATAGGAGAACCGATCCACTTTCGCTGGCTAGGGGTAGCCGGGATCGAGCTGAGCACCGATGACGAGGTGCTGGCCATCGACCCTTTCTTCAGCCGTCCCCCCTTCCGCCGGATGTGGTTCGGGAGGGTCGTCCCCGACCGTCCCCTGGTGGCGGCGAAGCTGCCGCGCTGCGATTTCGTCCTGATCACCCACGCCCACTGGGACCACCTGATGGACGTGCCCGAGGTGGCGCGCAACACCGGCGCCGTGGCGCTGGGCTCCCGCAACAGCTGCAGGCTGCTCTCCATCCTGGGGGTTCCCGAGGAGCAGGTCCACGAGATCCGAGCGGGAGACGACTTCGTCGTGGGAGAGTTCCAGCTGCAGGTCCTCTCGGCCCGCCACGGCACCGCCGCGAGCCAACCGATCTTCTCCGGCCTGCCGTCCCAGGAGCTGCATCTACCGCCGGGGGTTCGAGACTACCGGATGGACGTCAACTTCAGCTTCCTGATCGAGGTGGGCGGCCATCGGCTGCTGGACTGGAACGGTGAGGACCCCGAGCCCGCCGTCCAGGCGGACCTGCTGTTCGTGGACCCCCAGAGGAAGCCTCGCTACTACGACGCCCTGCTGCGCCAGGTGCGCCCCCGCATCGTCATCCCGATCCACTGGGACGACTTCTTCCGGCCGCTGTCCAAGCCGCTGCGGCCCATCTTCGCGCCGCCCGGCTGGACCGTGCCGCCGCTGCACCACGTGAATCTGGCGGACTTCAAGCACACCCTCCGGCGGGTCGCCCCCACCACCAGGGTCTTCCTGCCCGAGATCTTCCACCCATACCGGCTGGATCACCTGGTGTGAATCGGGACCTCCATGGTCCCCTCGCTCACCCGCACGCAGCGACCACCCACCCTGGCCGCGGTGATCTGCCCCCGCGCCTTGTCGGCCTCCACCTGAAGCAGGCTGGGCCGCCCCATCTCGAAGCCCTGCTCCACCTGCCAGCGGAGGGTCCCCACCTCGGTGCGGTCCCGGACCCCCAGGTACCCGGCCAGGGCGGCGGCCGCCGATCCCGTGGCGGGATCCTCCCTGAGGCCTATGGAGGGAGAGAACATGCGAGCCCGCACGGACGATTCGGGCAACTCGACGTCGAAGGTGAAGATGTAGGGTTTGGGCGCCCAGTAGGGGGCCAGGTGGCGCTCCCAGGCGGTCGGGCTCACCCGAACCCTCGCCAGGACCGACCGGTCCCTTACCGGCACGAAGAGGAAGGGGTTTCCACAGGAGACCGCCTGAGGGCCGATTTCGCCGGTGAGCAGATCCCCCGGGTCCAGCGACAGCGTCTCGGCGATGGCCTCCAGGGGAGGAGGCGGAGGCCCGAACTCCGGCAGCTTGGCGACGGAGAGCATGGCCGAGAACGGTTCGCCTCGCTCGGCCTGGATGGCGACGGAGACCGGACCCACACCCTCCTCCAGGACCACCGTGGTGACCTCGCCCTCCAGGTCCACCTCCCCGATGGAGGCCAGCAGGAAGGCGGTGCCGACGGTGGGATGGCCGGCGAAGGGGAGCTCCTGGGCGGGTGTGAAGATCCTCACCTGCCGGGTGTGGCCGCGCTCCTGGGGAGGGAACACGAAGACGGTCTCGGAGAGGTTGAACTCCCGTGTGATCCGCAGCATCTGCTCCGGCTCCAGCCCCTGAGCGTCCGGGAGCACCGCCAGGGGATTGCCGCCGAAGACCCGATCGGTGAAGACGTCGACAGTGTAGAACCGGTACCGCATGAGGGAGAACCTCCTTCAAGACCACGAAGGCACCAAGACACGAGGATGCACGAATCCTACCTGGTGACGCCCTGTGGCCGCCGCGGAAAGGCCCCATGTAGCGTCGCCCCTTCTTGTGGGCGACGTGGTGCCACGTCTCTACGTAGCGTCGCCCCTCGTGGGCGACGGGTACCTCGTCGGGGACAAGCCCCGACGCTACAGGATGGGCCTTTCACCTCTCGGTCACGGGTCGCCGGCAGGAGCCGGCTCCTACGGCTGCGAAAGCTGCCGGTACCGGAAGCAGCTCACCAGGTGGTCGTTGACCAGCCCTACCGCCTGCAGATGGGAGTAGACCACCGTAGGGCCCAGGAAGGTGAAGCCCCGGCGCCGGAGGTCCTCGCTGACCTCCTCCGAGAGGGGGGTCCTGGCAGGGATCTCGTCCAGGGTGTGCCACCGGTTCCGGACCGGCTCATGGTCCACGAAGCGCCAGAGGTAGCGGTCGAAGCTGCCGAACTCCCCCTGGACCTCCAGGAACCGCGCCGCGTTGTTGACGGAGGCCTCGACCTTCCGGCGGTTTCTGACGATGCCCGGGTTGGCCAGCAGCCGCTCGACCTGCTGCTCCCCATAGCGGGCGACCGCCTGGGCATCGAACCCCACGTAGGCCTTCCGGTACCCCTCCCGCTTCCGCAGGATGGTGATCCAGCTCAGCCCCGCCTGGGCAGCCTCCAGCACCAAGAACTCGAACTGCTTCCGGTCGTCGTGAACGGGGACACCCCACTCCTCGTCGTGGTACCGGACGTACAGCTCCTCGGTACCGCACCAGGGACACCTCTCCATGACCTCAGCACCCTTCACCGGCGGCTCGCGGAGCGGATCTTGGCGATCTGCTGCAGGTGGTTCTCCCCATGGCCGACGAAGGTGGAGAGCAGGCCGTCCAGGGTCAGCAGCCCGGCCTCCAGGTGCACGCCCGGCCGATGCCAGGCGGACTCCGGCAGTCCCTCCAACAGGACGGACCACCGCTCGTGGAGCCCTTTCAGGATCTCCATGGAGGGCTCGATGGGGACCCGAGTGGTGTCGGGAAGCTGGGCCCACCGCTCCTGGTCGTAGGGCTTCAGGATCGGCTTCTCCTCGGTCAGGACCAGCTTCATCCGGATGAAGCCGTTCATGTGGGCGTCGGCCAGGTGGTGCACCACCTGCCGCACCGACCACTCCCCCTCGCCCCCCGGCTCGTCCAACTGGGCGTCGCTGAGTCCCCCCACGGCAGCCTCCAGCCTGGCCGGAAGCTCCCGTATCCTGGCGATCATCTCCCGCCGTTCGACTGCTGTGGCCATGAGGATCCTCCTTACTCCTACACCGCGGCCGAGATCCCTCGGCCCCCTTTTCCAGGCCGCGTCCCGCGGCTCCCGTCGTGGGTTGGCAGCGACCATTTTACTGCCTCCGCGCAAGAACTGATAACGCGGGAGGGCGAGCCTCTTGGGCGGCCATGCCGAGCGAAGCCAAGCACGTCGCGGAACCGACGGCCGAGATCCTTCGCTTCGCTCAGGATGACAGGGGCGGCTCGCCCTTTCGGTTGTCCCCAGCTGCTTTCCCTGTGAAAGAAATCGGCGATTGCGGTAGAATGCGGCACAACCCAGGCCCGGCACCGAGAGACCAGACTAGCAGGACACCAGGACACGAAGAACCACCAGGAGAGCTTGGTGCCCCTTAGGGTCTTAGGGTCTTAGGGTCTTTGTGGTTTCGTTCCCGACGTCTATTGACGTCTACTGGAGGAGAGCATCACCCCGGCCCTGCTGCGGGGGATGCGGGACTCCGTGTCCCTATTGCTGGGCTTCTTCCCCCTGGGGATGGCCTTCGGGATCGCCGCCCGGCAGTATGGCTTCTCGGCCCTGGAGGCCGGCCTGATGTCGCTGCTGGTGTACGCCGGGGCGAGGCCGACCGCTGGTACCTGCTGGGGGCCAACCTGGTCACCTACACCACATGGAACGTGGGGACCCTGGCGGGCTACCAGGCGGGCGAGCTGCTGCCCCCGGTGGTGCGGGACGCCATGACCTTCGCCCTCCCGGCGGTGTTCCTCTCCCTGCTGGTGATGTCCTGCCGGGACAGGATAACCGTGGCCGTGGCGCTCTTCTCCTCCGCCCTGTCGGTGGGGCTCTACCTGGGGCAGATCAACTCCGGCAACGTGATCCTGGTCGGTCTGGCCGGCGCTACCCTGGGGATGGTGTTGGAACGATGGCAGACAAAGTAGCCTTCGTGCTGGCCATGATGCTGGCCACCTATCCGGTGCGGCTGGCCCCGCTGCTGGCCCTCTCGGCCAGGAACCTCCCCGAGCCGTTGGTGCGGTGGCTCCGCTACGTCCCGCCGGCCGTCTTCGCCGCCCTGGTGTTCCCCGGGCTGCTGCTGCGGGACGGGTCGCCGGCCGTCACCCTCTCCAACGGCCAGCTGTGGGCGGGCGCGGCCACCTTCGCCGTGGCCCTGGCCACCCGCAACCTCTCCAAGGCGGTGGCGGCGGGGATCTCGGTGGCGCTGCTGACGGCGCTGGTGCTGAAATAACGCGTGGAACGTGGAGCCGGAGCACCGGCGGCGGGGGATCGCCCGGGCACTGGTAGAGAGGGCCATCGGCTGGGTGCGGGAGCAGGGGATCGTCGAGGTGCGGCTCCACGCCTCCGACCAGGGCCGGCCGCTCTACGAGGGGATCGGCTTCCGCCAGACCAACGAGATGAGGATGATGCTGGAGGGGTGAGAGCGATGGCACCCCTCGTGCCCGCCCCGCCGAGCCCTCCCGAAGTGCGCCATCCTGATGACCGAGCCACCCCGCAAGGGCTATAATGGCGGCCACCCACGACATTCTACCTGTAGATGGGACGGCCCAAAGAAGTGCCATCGCAGACATCTTCCTCGGAGGAATCCTCCATCGAGGCAGCCTCGAAGCCCGCCCGGCGGGACTGGCGGGCCCGGCTGCCCTTCTTCTACGGCTGGCTCATCGTGGCCGCGGCCTTCGTCTCCCTGGGGCTCACCTACACCGTCTGGTACTCCTTCGCGGTGTTCTACGTCGCGCTGCTGGAGGAGTTCGGGTGGAGCCGCGCCTCCTCGGCGGGGGTGTTCTCCCTCTTCGTCATAGTGGTGGGAGTGGCCGGCGCGGGGGCGGGGGCCCTGGCCGACCGGCTCGGCCCGGGGCGGATCATCTCGGTGGCGGTGACGATCCTGGCCGTGGGACTGGTGGCCTGCAGCCGAATCACCAGCCTATGGCAGTTCTACCTCTTCTTCGGCGTCATCACGGGCATCGGCCTGAGCGCCACGGGGTGGGTCCCCTGCGTCATCATGATCAACCGCTGGTTCTCCGTTCGCCTGGGAGCAGCCCTGGGGATCGCATCCTCCGGGATCGGGATGGGGATCCTGGTGATGGTCCCCGTCAGCCAGTGGCTGATCAACCAGTTGGGGTGGCGAATGGCCTACGTTGCCCTGGCCGGCATCGTCCTGACCGAGGTGCTGCCCATCACCCTGCTGTTGATGCGGGGCAGGCCCGAGGATCTGGGATTGCCCAAGGACGGCAGACGCACGGAGATCGAGCCGGCTCCCAGGCAGAACGCACCGGCCCGCCGGTCGCGGGTGGTGGACGAGAGGTGGGCGGGCACCCCCTGGACGGTGGCCACCGCCCTGCGGACCCGACGCTACTGGATGCTGTTCGCCACCATGGCACTGGCCAACATCGCCACCCAAATGATCTTCGTCCACCAGGTGGCCTTCCTGGTGGACGGGGGGTACGACAAGCTGCTGGCGGCCTCCATAGTGGGGCTGGTGGGGCTGTTCAGCGTGGGGGCCAAGATCGGCTGGGGGTGGATCTCCGACCGGCTGGGGCGGGAGATAACCTGGAGTCTGGGGCTGAGCGCCACCTTGGCGGCGATCTTCCTGCTCGGCATGACCCGCTACGCCCCCTCTCTGCCCCTGACCTACCTCTACGCCATGGTCTTCGCCCTGGGCTACGGCGCCACGGCGCCCCTCACCCCGGCCGTCTCGGCGGACCTCTTCGCGGGCAGCCGATTCGGATCCATCTACGGCACCCTGGCGATCGCCAACGGGCTGGGCAGCGCCACTGGGGCCTGGTTCGCGGGGTACGTCTTCGACCTCACCGGCAGCTACCTGACCGCCTTCGGCACGGGAGCGGCCTGCAGCCTGCTCAGCATCCTGACCATGTGGGCGATCGCGCCGAGGCTGGTGCGGTGGGTGCCGGGACGCTGCTAATCCCTCTCCCGTTGCGATAGGGTCTTGGTGAGGACCGCTGATGCGGGCTCCACCTGCGGCTGGGGAACCGCGGCCGGTCGCCGCCGAACCGCCAACGCCACCCAGCCGTAGGCCAGCAGGTAGAAGCTGCCCGTGATGCCGAAGATCGCTCGCAGCCCCCAGTTGGAGGTGATGGCCGCCCCCGAC
>JAJZRD010000130.1 GCA_021845945.1 Chloroflexota bacterium | reverse complement strand
GCGACGTCCTTCCCAGTTCCAACAGCCTCCAGATCGGCCAGAAGCTGAAGATCCCGGACTAGGACCACTTGGAGTGCGGCGCCAAGCCACCGCAGTCCAAAGTAGGGGCGAAGCATTTCGCGCCAGGCGCGAAATGCTTCGCCCTTACAACCGACGGAAACGTCGTTGCTATCGGCCTAGTACTCCGGCATCGGCGGGGCCGCGGGCTTCTCCTCCTCCGGAACCTCGGCAACCAGCGCATCGGTGGTCAGCACCATGGCCGCGATGCTGGCGGCGTTCTCCACGGCCGATCGGGTCACCTTGGCCGGATCGATGATCCCGCTCTCCACCATGTTGGTGTAGAGGCCGGTCATGACGTCGTAGCCCAGGTTCCCGTCGTTCTTCTCCGCCTGCAGCCGTCGCACCGCCTCCAGCACTACGGAGCCGTCCATGCCGCCGTTCTTGGCGATCTGCCGGATAGGCTCCTCCAGGGCACGCCGCAGCATCTGGGCACCGGTCGCCACGTCGCCCTCGAGCTGCAGCTTGTCCAGGCCGGAGATGGCCTTGACCAGGGCCACGCCGCCGCCGGGGACGATGCCTTCCTCGACTGCCGCTCGGGTCGCCGAGAGGGCGTCCTCGACCCGATGCTTCCTCTCCTTCAGCTCGACCTCGGTGGCGGCACCCACCTTGATGACGGCCACGCCGCCGGAGAGCTTGGCCATCCGCTCCTGCAGCTTCTCCCGGTCGTAATCGGAGGTCGTCTCGTCGATCTGGGCCTTGATCTGCTTGATCCGAGCCTGGATCTCCGCGGCATCACCCTTGCCCTCGATGATGGTGGCCTCGTCCTTGTTGGCTACCACCCGCCTGGCCTCGCCCATGTCGGCCATCTGGGTCGCATCCAGCTTCCGGCCGACCTCCTCCGAGATCACCACGCCGTCCGTCAGGACGGAGATATCCTCCAGCATCGCCTTGCGACGATCGCCGAAGCCGGGCGCCTTGACGGCCAGAACGTTGATGGTGCCCCGCAGCTTGTTCACCACCAGGGTGGCCAGGGCCTCGCCCTCCACGTCCTCGGCGATGATCAGCAGCTCCTTCTTGCCCGTCTGCAGCATCCGCTCCAGCACCGGCAGGATGTCGGAGATGGCGGAGATCTTCTTGTCGGTGATCAGGATGAGGGGATCCTCCAGTTCCGATTCCATCCGGTCGGGGTTGGTGACGAAGTAAGCGGAGATGTAGCCCCGGTCGAACTGCATCCCCTCGGTATACTCGGTCTCGAAGCGGAGCCCGCGGCCCTCCTCGACGGTGATGACGCCGTCCTTGCCGACCTTGTCCATCACCTCCGCGATCAGATCTCCGATCTCGGGATCGGCGGCGGAGATGGTGGCGATGTCCGCGATCTCCTCCTTGCCCTTGACCGGCATCGCCATCGCCTTGATCTCGGCCACTACCGCCTCGCTCGCCTTCTCGATGCCCCGCTTCAACTGCATCGGGTTGGCGCCGGCGGCGACGTTCTTCAGCCCCTCGTTGATGATCGCCTGGGCCAGCACCGTCGCTGTGGTGGTACCGTCGCCCGCCACGTCGTTGGTCCTGGTCGCGGCCTCCTTCAGCAGCTGAGCCCCCATGTTCTCGAAGGAGTCCTTCAGCTCGATCTCCTTGGCCACCGTCACGCCGTCGTGGGTGACCGTGGGCGCTCCCCACTTCTTGTCGAGGGCCACGTTGCGACCCTTGGGTCCCAGGGTGGTCTTGACGGCCTCGGCCAGGATGTCCATGCCCCTCTTCAGGGACTGCCTGGCCTTCTCGTCGTAGACAAGCTGCTTCGCTGGCATTCATCCCTCCTACGAACGCATCTAAGGAATCCACAGTCTCGCCGGGGGAACAGGGTGTGAAGACATGATCCGGGAGGGGCGTAAGAATGGCGGCGGAACCGCATAAGATTCCTGTATGAAAGTGAGATGACCCGAGAAAAAGGGGAAGGTAGGGGCGGTTCGCGAACCGCCCCTACGGGGTAGCCTCGATCGCCGGCTCCTACGCGGATGTGACCTCGCCGACCGGAGCGTGCTCCTTGGAGTTCTCGCCCTCCTTCGCCGGAAGCAGCGCCTTGGCCAGCACCTCGTCGATAGTCTCCACCGGCACGAACTCCATCTGCTCCCGCAGCTCCGCCGGCAGATCCTCCAGGTCACCTTCGTTTCGCCTGGGCAGGATGATGGTGGTGATCCCCGCCCGGTGGGCGCCCAGCACCTTCTCCTTCAGGCCGCCGATGGGCAGCACCTTGCCCAGCAGGGTTATCTCGCCCGTCATGGCCACGTCGTGGCGCACCGGCCGACCGGTGACGATGGAGGCCAGGGCCGTCGCCATGGTGACCCCCGCGGAGGGGCCATCCTTGGGGACCGCACCCGCCGGCACGTGGATGTGGATGTCGTGCTTCTCGAAGTAGTTCTCGGGAGCCCCCAGCTTGGCCAGCCTGGACCGAATGCAGCTGTAGGCCGCCTCCGCCGACTCCCGCATGACGTCCCCCAGCTGGCCCGTCAGCTTCAGCACCTTGGCGCCGGGCATCGAGGCCGCCTCGATGAACACTATCTCGCCACCCACCGGGGTCCACACCAGGCCGGTGACGACCCCGGGCCTGTCGACCCGCTCCGCCACCTCGGCGAAGTGTCTCGGCCTGCCCAGATACTCCCGCACCTTCTCCGGAGTGACCTGAACGGTTGCCGCGACCCCCTCGGCGATCTCCCTGGCCGCCTTCCGGTAGACGGTGGCCACCTCCCGCTCCAGGTTCCGGACGCCGGCCTCTCGGGTGTAGTCCCGAACGATGGTGTGCAGGGCATCGTCCTCGACGGCGACCTCCTCGGGCTTCAGCCCGTGGGCCTTCATCTGCTTCAGGACGATGTACCTCTTGGCGATCTGGACCTTCTCCTCCTCGGTGTAGCCGGCCAGCTGGAGGATCTCCATCCGATCCCGCAGGGGGGCGGGGATCGTCTCCAGGGTGTTGGCCGTGGTGATGAACATCACCTTGGAGAGGTCGAATGGCACGTCGACGTAGTGGTCCCGGAAGTCCTTGTTCTGCTCGGGATCCAGCACCTCCAGCAGCGCCGAGGAGGGATCGCCACGCCAGTCCGCCCCGATCTTGTCCACCTCGTCCATCATGAAGACCGGGTCGTTGGACTCGGCGCGCCGGATCGCCTGGAGGATTCGGCCGGGCATGGCGCCGATGTAGGTGCGCCGGTGGCCCCGCACCTCGGCCTCGTCCCGCACGCCGCCCAGCGACTGGCGGATGAACTTCCGGCCCATGGCCCTGGCGATGGACTGCCCCAGGGAGGTCTTGCCGACGCCGGGAGGTCCGACGAAGCAGAGGATAGGCTCCTTCATGGCGGAGGGATCGGCCTCACCCTCCTGGCGCTCCTCCTTCAGCTTCCGGACCGCCAGGTACTCCAGGATCCGGTCCTTCACCTTCTCCAGGTCGTAGTGGTCCTCGTCCAGGATCCGGCGGGCCTCCGCAACGTCGATGGTCTTGCCGGTGCTGACGTCCCAGGGAAGGGCGGTCAGCCAGTCCAGGTAGTTGCGGATGACACCGTGCTCCGGCGACGCCGAGGGGATCTTCTCCAGCCGGGACAGCTCCCGCTCCGCCTCCTTGCGGGCCTCCTCCGGCATGCCGGAGTTCTCCACCTTCTCTCTCAAGTCGCGGATCTCGGCCTCTTCCGGGCTTTCCTCACCCAGCTGCTTCTGGATCGCCCTGAGCTGCTCCCGCAGGTAGTAATCCCGCTGGGCCTTGGTCATCTGCTCCTGGGCTTCGCTCTGGATCTTGCGGCCCAGCTCCAGCACCTCCAGCTCCTTGTTCAGGTAGCCGGTCAGCACCTTGAGCTTCTCGGATATCGAGTCGGTCTCCAGGAACCGCTGGCGCTGCTCCAATTCCAGCCGCAGGTTCATCGCCACGAAGTAGGCCAGCTGCCGGGAGCTCTCCACGTTCATGGCGGCGGCAACCAGCTCGTCTGGAAGGTAGGGGGAGAGGTTCACGAGCTGCTGGAATAGGCTCACCACGTTGCGAGCCATGGCGTCTACCTCCAGCCCCTCCTCCTCGGTTTCCGGCATCGGTTGGACTCGGGCTATCAGGTAGGGCTGCTCCTGGCTGTACTCCAGCACGCGGACCCGCTGCAGCCCCTGCATCACCAGCCGAATGGTGCCGTCGGGCATTTTCAGCAGCTGATGGATCTTCCCCAGGGTTCCCACATGGAACACCTCGTCGGGACCCGCCAGCTGAGTCTCCGCGTTGCGCTGGGCCACCAGGCCGATCAACCGGTCCCGAGCGGCAACGTCGTCCACCAACTTCAAAGATCGCTCCTGCCCAACCGCCAAAGGCACGACGGTGAGCGGGTAAACGACCGTATCTTTCAAGGGAAGTATGGGCACGTCGAAAGGCAGGTCGCCCTTGTCTGGGTTCTCGCCGTCGGGCGCCAGGTTCACAGAGGCGAAGTCGTCAACCGTCATCGCTATCTCCTCCTAAGCTGTTGCAGGGCGTTACGGCTGGCAGCTCTTCAGTAGCCAGATGTAGAGGAAGCCGTTCTCGTAGCGAGCCTCGACGCACTCGGGGCTCACCCGAAGGGGCAAGAAGACCTCGCTGCGGAAACGGCCGAAGTTGATGCCCATCTCGTGATACAGAACCTTCTCCGGGCGATGGACGTCCTGCCGGCCGCCGGAAACGACCAGGATATCGTTGAAGATGGTTACCTCGATGTCCTCTTCCCTGACCCCAGCCAACTCCATCATCACCACGATGTGTTCGTCGGTCTCGTAGACGTCGGTGGGAGGCCGCCAGGTGTCCCCGCGGGCATAGGGCATGGGGTAGAAGCGACTCCAGCCGGACCGCTGCCCTTTGTCCACCTGGGCAGGCCTTCCGTATTCCACCGAAACGAAGCGATAGCGCAACCGCATGGTCTTCCTCCCCTTCACCGCTGGGACGCAGCACGATCAATTACTTGCAAGTGGCCGGCCAGCTGCCAAGACCGGCACGCTGAGCTCTCCAACCATAATTGTAGCAAACGACCGCACCCCGTCGCCCGGTCAGACCCGTTCCGCGTCCCCCCGCCGCAGCTCGTCCAGCAGCTTGAAGCTGCCGCTGTCCAGCAGGTCGGCGATCTTCTTGGCGATCGCCTCCCCAATCCCGGGGATCCCCTTCAGGTCCCGCTCCCGGCGGTACTGCTCCACCGGTACCGGCAGCTCCCGTAGGGCCGTGGCAGCCTTCCGGTAGGCCCTGATCTTGAAGATCAGCTCCTTGCGGGCCTGCAGCCGATCGGCCAGCTCGTCGAAGACGGCGGCCACTTCCTCGTTGGTCATCCCACCCCCCTGGCCGCAATCCGCGCCGCCTCCATCACCCGGTCCACCACCGCCGCAAACCCGCCGTTGACCCAGCCGGGCCCCAGGGCTATGGTGCTGGCGTCGTCGCCCTGATCCTCCAGCCAGCGGGAGATGATGTTGACCTGGTCCAGCTTCTCGGCGTCGATCCGCAGGTCCACCTCGTTCTCGCCGTCGGCCCAGCGGTGGGCGACCGCCTCCAGCAGCTTCTCCACCGAGGCGCGGTCCACCCCCTCACCCCCCGCAAAGACCCGAAGCCGGTCCGTGAGCCTGCCGTGGCCGAAGACGAACAGCTCAGCCCAGCCGGGGTGGACCGAGGGGCACACCGCCAGGACGTTCAGATCCTCCACAGCCGGGGCCAGCAGCCTCCGGCGGGCGAGGGCGTTCCCCAGGGCCTCCATGCCGTCCCGATAAAGGATCGCCGTCCCGAAATCCAGCCGGTCGGCGGCCGCGTCGCGGCGCCGGGTCAGCTCTGCTTCCAGCACCTCGGCTCGGGTCTCCAGCAGATGGCACACCTCTTCCACCGCCTGCCGGTGCCTCAGCTCGTGGACCGGACCCAGGCAGGGGCCCGGGCAGCGGTTCATCTGCAGGTAGAGGCAGGAATCCCCCTCGGAGCGGCTTGGACAGCGATCGTCGTAGAGACGGAAGCAGCGGGAGACGATTTCCAGGGCCTGCTCCGTCTCCCGGACGTTCCGGAAAGGGCCGAAGTAGCGGGCGCCGTCGTAGTGAAGCTCCCGTGTGACCACCAGGCGGGGGTAGGGTCCGCTCTCCTCCACCTTGATGAAGGGGAAGTCTTGATAGCTCCTCAGCAGGACGTTGAAGTGGGGCTGGTGCTGCTTGATGAGGCGCGACTCCTCCAGCAGCGCCTCCAGCTCCGAGCCCAGTTGGAGGTGCTCGATGGTCTCCACCTGGCCCAGCAGCCGCTTCGTCCTGAAGGGGACTCGATCGGTGAAGTAGGAGGCCAGCCGGCGGCGCAGGGAGATCGCCTTGCCGACGTACAGCACCCGACCCGAGGATGATCGCATTATGTAAACGCCCGGGGCGTCGGGGAGGGAGCGGGCCCGCTCCGCCAGCACCGCCACCCGGGCCGCCCGGTCCCCCTTCCCGGCAGGGGTCTCGACCTCCTCCCTCCGGCGCCCCGAGGCCATCAGGGCCATCAGCTGGGCATCGCTCTCCACCCCCCGCTCGCCGCAGAGGGCCAGCAGCCGCAGCAGCACCGCCACCGTGGCCTCGGCATCGCCCGCGGCCCGGTGGCGGTCCTCGACGGAGATCCCCAGATGCTGGGTGACCGCGTCCAGGCTGGCCCGGGGCAGGCCGGGGAGCAGCCGTCGGGCAAGGCGGCAGGTGTCCACCACCGGGTTGTGGAGGCTGCGGTGCCCGTGGCAGTAGAGCCCGTAGTTGAGGAAGGAGAGGTCGAAGGGGGCGTTGTGGGCCACCAGCACCGAGTCCCCCAGGAACTCCAGCAGGGAGGGGATGACCTCCCCGAAGGTCGGCGCGTCCCGCACCATGGCGTCGGTGATGCCGGTCATGGACTGGATGAAGGGGGGGATGGGCAGGCCCGGATTGACCAGGGTGGAGAAGCGGTCCGTCACCCTCCCGTCCTGGAGCCGCAGGCAGCAGACCTCCGTTATCCCGTTGCCCTGGGGCTTCAGGCCGGTGGTCTCCAGGTCTACGACGGTGTAGGTGAGCTCGCCCAGGGGAACGGGCCGGCAGGCCATCCTGCCGGTGGTATCTGGCTCCAAGGGCGTCCAACCTCTGCGGTTCGGGGGTTCCAACGGGAGACCCGTTTCTAGGACGGCTAAGACGTGGCAAAGGGATTAGCACACCAGGGTGCAGTCTAGGGCGGGGGAGCCCGGCGGTCAAGGAGGGATCTCCGGGGGTGTCTGTCATCTTTTCGGATGGACTAGGCGGGGACAAGAGCCATTTCAGTCATGGCCGGAGGCGCCGGCCACTACGGGTTTCCCCATAAAGGACGACGAGCCCGGCTCGGTGGCCGCTCGTCGTAGGTCGGCGATGATGGATGGGGGTACGTAGGAGCCGGCTTCTACAGGTTGGGAGTCCCAAAGCTGACTGGGGTTGCTTACGCCATTACCGCTTCAGCAGGGAGGACACGTCCTGGAACTCCTCCACCCGAGCGATCGCCCGCAGGGTGGCCTCGGCCTCCTCCGCCGAGAGAGTGGCGGATGCAAGGTCACGGAACTTGTCCTCCAACTCCTGCTGAGTAGGCGGGTTCTCCGGGTCGCCCTTGCGGAAGTCGACCCTGTGGGAGTAGCTCTGGCCGCTCCGCGTGGTTATCCGAACTATGGCCGGGCGCTTGGCCGGGGCGATGGCGCTCAGCTCCGGGTCGGGCTCCACTTTCGCCCGCCACATCAGCGCCACCGTCTCAGGGTCCACCACCCGCTCCTGGGCGAACTCGGCCGTGCCCACCCGGCCGAAACGGAGGGCTATGGCGACGCAGTAGGGGATGCTGAACTTGGCCTGGTAGGTGGTCTCCGGGTTCGGATTGCCCGCGATGTCGTGGGCCACGGAGTAGGTGCGCACCAGGATGCTCTCCACCTCCTCGGGTCTCACGCCGTGACTCCCCAGTATCCCGAAGGTGGCGTCGATGGCGGGATGGGTGTGTCCGCAGGAAGGGTAGGCCTTGAAGGTGGTATCGACCACGTTGTAATGCTCACCCAGGGTGGGCAGCACCTTGTCGAAGCTCCATGCCGTCGAGGTAGCGGCGCAGAAGCCCTTCTCCCCTTCCAGGATGCGGGTAGCGCCGTTGAAGCCCCGCTTCGCCAGCAGCGCCGCGAGGACGCCGTTGCTCGCGGCCTTGGGGGTGTGGAGCGGTTTGGTCATCATCTGGCCGTCCTCCAGGAACTGCCAGAGGCCCGCCGCCTGGCTGCCGGCGCTCCCCAGGGCCCAGGTCATCTGCTCCTCGCTCAGCCCCAGCAGGTTCCCGGCTGCGGCGGCTGCCCCGAAGGTGCCGGCCGTGCCCGTGATGTGCCAGTACCGGTAGTGGAAAGGCATGATGGCCTCTCCGATCCGGGTCCCCACCTCGTAACCTGCCACTATCCCGGCGATCAGTCTCTTGCCGTCGGCGTGCAGCTTCTCCGCCACCGCCAGGACCGCCGCTATCGTGGGGGAGCCGGGGTGGTAGATGGCACTCCTGTAGATGTCGTCGTATTCGCCGACGTGGCTCGTGGCGCCGTTGACCAGGGCAGCGTTGAGGGCGGAACTCCTGGCGCCAAAGCCGATCAAGGTGGCCTCCGGAACGCCGCCCTCTTCGACCACCACGCCGTGCACCATCCGGCCGGCGCCGGTGGCCACCCCGGTGTACGCGTTGCCCAGCCAGTCCAGGAGAACCCTGTGCGCTGCGATCCTGGCTTCCTCGGGCAGACTCTCGCAGGTAAGCCCCGCGGCGAAGCGGGCGAAGGTAGCTGTTACCACCTGCATCCTCCCTCTACATTGGGCGCAGAGAAGTCGACTACAGGGCAGCTGTGCGTTCTCTGCGTGCTGTGCGGTGACACTGTCTCCACGGTCCGTCGAGCACATCTCTGTGACGAGCCATCGCGGAAGCCGTCGCGGAGGACTACCGCCGGAAGACCCCCGGGTTGACGGGGTGCGCCGGCCGCTCGCCCCTGAGGGTCTGGATCACGGCATCGGCCGCCAGGAACGGCGCCCGGCTGCGGTACTCGACGGTTGCCGCCCCCGCGTGGGGGGAAAGAAGGACGTTGGGCAGACCCCGCAGGGGGCTCTCCCCCAGTGGCTCCTGCTCGTGGACGTCCAGACCCGCCCCGGCGATCCGCTTCTCCTGGATGGCCTGGTACAGCGCCTCGCTATCCACGACACCCCCTCGGGAGGTGTTGATCAGGATGGCGGTAGGCTTCATCAACGCCAGCCGTTCCGCGTCGATCAGGTGGTAGCTGTTCTTGTCCAGGAAGCAGTGCAGGCTGACCAAGTCGCTCTCTCGGAGAAGCTGCTCCAGGGACACGTAGCTTACCCCGTACGCCTCCGCGAACTGCTCGTCTCGCACCACGTCGTGGGCCAGGATCCTCATCTCGAAGGCTCGCGCCCGCTGGGCAACCTCCTTTCCGATGGTCCCCAACCCCACGATCCCCAGGGTCTTCCCCGCCAGTTCCAGCCCATCGTAGGATTTCCAGCCGCCCTTCTGCACTTCATCAAGGTTTTGCAGCAGATTTCGGGCGCAGGCCAGCATCAGAGTGAAAGCGTACTCCGCCACGGCATGGCGGTTGGCACCGGGCAGAGTACAGACCGGAATACCCCTGGCCGTAGCCGCCTTCACGTCTACGGTGTTGTAGCCCACGCCAGTGCGGGCTATCACTTTGAGCTTCTCGGCGGATTCGATGACTCGGGCCGACAGGGGATCGCTGCTGCATATGATGCCATCCACCCCTTGGAGGGCCTCGATCATCTCCTCCTCGGAATGGCACTGCTTGAACAGCGGCTCCAGGCCCGCGTTGCGAAGATAGCCATCCACCTCACAGCCAGCTCGCAGAAAATGGGACGTGATCAACACGCGGGGATTGCTCATCCCGGTCTCCTCCACATATATCGAGTACGAACCGCCCACCTTGGTGCCGAGGATGATAACGCCGCCGCCGATCTCGCACGTCCCTCGGGGCAGTCTGGATAATCCGGATTGGCCGAAGACTGCTGCAATCGCAAAAGGAACGTAGGGACCGGTCTGAGACCCGCCCACGGGCCGGCAGAGACGTCGGCCCCTAGAGGTAAGACCGCCGTGTCACAACCTAAGTGCGTCGTTCCTCAATTCCGGTCGAGTGCGGGCTTTTCCGGTCGAGTGCGGGCTTTGCCCCGTCATTCCCGCGAAAGCGGGAACCCATTTCGCGTCTCAGGCTGGATTCCCGCTTTCGCGGGAATGACAACCTTGCACCCCGCCACCTGATTGACAACCTTGCACCCCGCCGCCTGAAGCCAGATGTGCGACTGGCGGCGGGGGATGCACCCTACCGTACTTGTGGAACGACGCACTCAGTGCTTTGACACGATGAAGGTGATACGCCCTGTCATGCTGAGTGCAGCGAAGCATCTCCTCATCGTAAGAGATCCTTCGCTAGCGCTTCAGGATGACACCTATCGGAACCACTGTGCCACAGCCTAGTACACGACCACAGAGAAGGTGATATGTACTGTCATGCTGAGCGCAGCGAAGCATCTCCCCGTGGCGAGAGGAGATCCTTCGCTATCGCTCAGGATGACACCT
>JAJZRD010000129.1 GCA_021845945.1 Chloroflexota bacterium | reverse complement strand
CGCCACTACTGGGGTAGGGGATGAAGGGGCGTGATCTATGACGAGCGCGAACTTCTTGGGATCGAAGATCTTCTTGCCCCCCATCTCCTCGAACACCTGGATGCTGAGGGGCCTATTCCCATCGTGGGACATCAGGAAGTCCACGTCGGCGATGACGATCTCCCCAGCCGTCACCTCTCGCCCGGCGTGTCTCCCGAGGATCTTCTCGGCCATGGTTTTGCCCATTCCACAACCTCCTACCCATTGAAGGACGATCGAGATTTCCCTGATTTCTAGATTGGCAAGCGCCGGCTGTCGATGCCTTCACGGTGCGCCCGCGCCTCCAGTTCTTTTCTCCAGCTGCCCTCGGTCTCCATCATCGGCCCGTACAGCCTCTCCTCCAGGGCGTAGAACTGGGCGAGACCCAGCAGGTCGCTCCGCTCGGTGAGGTCGCAGATGCGACTGGGATAGGCAGAGGCCGTGGTGCCCTCCCGCTTCAGCAGCTCTGCCACGTCCAGCATCGCCCGTATGGCCGCTCGCTGGAGCATCCCCGAGTAGTTGAGCAGCTTGAAACCCAGCTCGTACAGCTGCTGGTAGTGCACCATCGGGGTCTTACCGCCGTCGTTCATGTTCGCCTTCAGCGGCTTCGGGATGGCTTCGGCCACCCTCCTCATCTCCTCGACGCTCATGAGAGCCTCGACGAAGATCACGTCCGCCCCCGCCTCACAGTACATCAGCGCCCGCTCTATCGCGTGGTCCAGCCCGTGGATCGCCCTCGCATCCGTCCTGCCTATGATCACGAAGTCGTCGCTCCGCCTCGCCTCGCAGGCGGCCCTGATCTTGATCGCCATCTCCTCGGCGGGTATGACGTTCTTCCCCTCGAAGTGCCCGCACCGCTTCGGAAAGGTCTGGTCCTCGATCATCATCCCCGCTAGGCCCGCGGCCTCGAACTCTCGAACGGCGCGCATGACGTTCAGGGCGTTGCCGAAGCCGGTGTCCGCATCCACGGTGACCGGGATCTCCACCGAACGCGCTATGTTGCGGGCCTGGTTGAGGATCTCGGGCATCGTCTGGAGCCCGACGTCCGGGTATCCGAGGACGCTGGCGGTGAGGGCTGCGCCGCTGATGGACGCCGCGGGGAAACCCGCCCTCTCGGCCACCTTGGCCGAAACGCAGTCGAAGACACCGGGGCAGATGATAGGTCCGGGCTGAGCGAGAAGCTCGCGGAGTCGCCTTGCTCCGTTCATCGGCAGACCTCCAATGCGTTGTAAGCTGATCGGGCTGAGTCCTACAGCGACGTAGGGCCCGACGGTTGGTGCGATGTCTCCCCACTGGAGAGGGGGGTGTCGGCAATGAAGCCCAGGGTCACCTCCTGGCTCCGTCGGATATGCTCCTCCAACAGCTCCACAGCCTCCGATGCTTGCCTCGCGCGGACCAGTTCATAGATGCGCAGATGGTCCTTCGCGGCCTGCATGCGCCGTCCGGGGCTGCGGTCCGGGCCGATCTTCCGGTAGAGGGCGATGCGATCCTTCAGCTCCCACAGGATGGTGCTGGCCACCCTGTTCGGGCATATCTCGGCCAGGGCGTAGTGGAAACGCTCGCCGAAGGCCCGTGCCTCCGGATGAGCAACCTCCACGGCAGACCGGATCGATGCGGCTATCGGGTCGAGGGTCTCTTGGATCTGGCCGTCGGTCGCCTCGCTCACCACCGACTGGACGATCAATCGCTCGATAGCGAGTCGCGTCGCATAGAGATCGCGCAGCCCCCTCGGGCTCAAGGATGCAACCATCAGACGACCGTTGGGGAGCCTGGTCATGAAACCCTGGGTTTCCAGCGCCTTTATGCTCTCCCGAAGCGGAGTCCGGCTCATGCCCACGCGGGCGGCCAGCGCCTTCTCGGCGATGCACGCGCCGGGCTCCAGCTCGCCGCTCACGATGAGCTGGCGCAGCTGCGCGTAGACAATATCCCTGGCACCCCTTCGGACCATCTGGTCTTGCGCTGGGATCCCAAGGCCACTACTCAACATCGATTGGCGCCTCCAGTGACAGGCTCGTCTCGCGTGGGCGGCAACTGAGCTGTGAGCTCGGCCGGGAGGAAGGGACTCCGTTCCAACCTCTCAAGCGCGACGGCTGAAGCGATTGCCGAGCACCGAGAGAGCCCGGAAGTAGGGGGGCTTCCTGCTGCGGCATAATTGCATACAATTATGCTATATCATCCACCAGAAAAGTCAAGGGGTCCGCACGTCTCGGGGCGCGGCACATTTCCGGGAAAGGCCGAGGACCGGTCATCGGAGGGATGGTGGATACCGATCGCGCAGCGGGCTACGTCGAAAGTTGCAGAGGTCGGGTCAGACCCCCGAGAAGGCGGAGAAGCCGCCGTCGATGGGGATCACGGCCCCGTGGACGAAGCTGGCGGAGTCGGAGAGCAGCCACAGCACCGCGCCCACCAGATCCTCGGGGGTGCCGAACCGCCCCTGGGGGGTGTGGGCCAGGATCGCCCTCCCACGGGGCGTCAGCTCCCCCGTCTCCCTGTCGGTCAGCAGGTAGCGGTTCTGATCGGTCAGGAAGAAGCCCGGCGCGATGGCGTTCACCCGAATGTTGGGGGAGTACTCCTGGGACAGGTGCACCGCCAGCCACTGGGTGAAGTTCACGATCCCCGCCTTCGCCGCGGAGTAGGCCATGGTCCGGGTCAGGGGACGGTAGGAGGACATGGAGGCGACGTTCAGGATGGCGCCCTTGCCCTGGGCCACCATCTGGCGACCGAAGACCTGGCTGGGGATGATGGTGCCCAGCAGGTTCAGGTCGAAGACCGAGCGCACGGCCTCCGCGGGCAGATCGAAGAAGGTGCGCTCTGCCGAGGTGGTGGCTTCCGTCCGGTTGCCCCCGGCGCCGTTGATCAGGGCGTCCACCCGACCGTATTCGGCCAGCACCCGCTCGGCGGCCGCCTCCACTGCCTGCCGATCCAGCACGTCCACGCTGACCGCCAGGGCGCTCCCGCCCTCGGCCCTAAGCCGTGCGGCGAGGGTCTCGGCCACCTCCAACCTGCGCTGGAGGATCGCGATCCTGGCTCCCCGCTGGGCCAGCGCCCTGGCCATGGCGCTGCACAGGACACCGGCGCCCCCCGTGATGACGACGACGCGCCCCTCGAACTCCGACTCGCTCATGTCTTCCCCACCTCAACGTGCGTAGATGTTGACTTCGAGGGTTGAACCTCGCGCCATATGATGACCCGGAACGGAAAAGTTGGCAAGGCTCCCCGGGAGACGCCCACTACCGGTCGGGTCCCCCCGGTCCCCGCGGTGAGTCCTCTCCGCCCTCAGAGCCGCCTCAGGATCTCCAGTAGCTCCTCGTTCTCGGGCTGCTCGCCGATGTCGTGCACGTCGATGTAGGCGACCCGTCCGTTCTTATCGATGATGAAGTTGGCCCGCTCGCTGTAGCCGTCGTCCCGCAGGACGCCATACTGGCTGGCCACCATCCCGTGGGGCCAGAAATCGGAGACGAGCGGGTAGCTGATGCCCCCCAGGGACAGCGCCCAGCTCTTCAGAACGGGTATGTGGTCGACGCTGATGCCGACGATGTCGGTCTCCAGCTGGTCGAAGCGATCCTTGTCTGCCTCCAACGAAGGCACCTCGACCGATCAAACGGGGGTGAAGGCCAGGGGGAAGAAGACGAGCAGCACGAATCTCTTTCCCCGCAGGCTGCTCAGGGTGAAGTGGCTGCTGCTGCCGGCGCCGATCGCCTGTCCGAGGTGAGTGGGGAGGGTGAAGTCGGGGGCCTCATCGCCAACGGCGAGGGTCACCGTCTCGGTGGCTTTCTTGGTGCGGCCAATCGGTATGGACATGAAAAGACCTCCTCTGCTCGGCGACGTATCGAGCCATTGTTCGGCACGTCGCGTACCAGGGGAGGACCTTTCAGAAGCCGAGGGGTCGAGGCTTCAGTCTTCACCGGCTGAAGCCTCGACCCCTCGATGCCAGGATCGGACAGCTCTAGATCCCGAAGGCCACGTGCAGCCACGGCATGGCGAAGTAGACCAGGAAGGCCAGGGAGGCGACGTACATCGCCCAGTGGAGCTGGTTCGCCTTGCCCAGCACGATCTTCAGGAAGGTGTAGGTGACGAACCCGACGCCGATGCCGTTGGTGATGCTGTAGGTGAAGGGCATCACGGCGATGGTGAGCAGAGCAGGCAGCCCCTCTTCGATGTCGGAGAAGGGGATGTCCTTGGCCACCGCGGCCATCAGGAAGCCCACCACGATCAGGGCCGGAGCCGTGGCGTGGGCCGGAACCACCCCCGCGATGGGGGCGAAGAACATGGCCAGCAGGAACAGGATGCCGGTCACCACCGAGGCCAAACCGGTGCGAGCACCCTCGCCGACGCCGGCAGCACTCTCGATGTAGGTGGTCGCCGAGCTGGAGCCGGCAGCGCCGCCGAAAACAGCCGCCAGGGAGTCCACCAGCAGGATACGGTTCAATCGAGGCATGCTGCCCTTCTTGTCCAGCCATCCGGCCTTACCGCCGATGCCGATCACCGTCCCCATGGTGTCGAAGAAGTCCGACAGCATCAGGGAGAAGATGGTCAGCACGCCGGTGATGACCCCCACCGTGGCGAAGACGCCGAAGTTGATCCCCTGGCCCAGCAGGGAGAGATTGGGAACGTCCACCACGGAGGAGGGAATGACGGCCACGCCCGGGGTGGTGAAGGCCTTCATCCCGCTGGCGTAGTTGATCGCGATGGCCAGCAGGGTGCTGGCCAGGATGCCGATGAGGAGGGCGCCCTTAACCCGCTTGGCCATCAGCCAGACGATGAGGAAGAGACCCACGATGGCCACCAGGACGGGGCCGGTGGTCAGGTCGCCGAGGGCAACAGGGGTCGCGGGGTTCTTGGCGCCGTACTTGATCAGCTCGCCGTCCGCGAGGCCGATGAAGAAGATGAAGAGCCCGATGCCGACGCCGATGGCCTTCTTGAGAGTCATGGGGATCGCATCCATCACCGCTTGGCGGAAGCCGGTGATCACCAGGATGGTGATGGCGATACCTTCCATGAAGATGACCCCCATGGCGGCCTGCCAGGGGAGCTTCATCCCGACGATGAGCTGGAACGCGACGACGGCGTTCAGCCCCATACCGGGTGCCAGTGCGAAGGGGTAGTTACCGTAGAGGCCCATGAAGATGGTCATGACGCCGGCGACGAGGCAGGTCACCGCCATGACAGCGGGGAAAGCGGGCCCGAGGCCCTGGAGATCTTTGATGCCCGCGAAAGATAGGATCGAGGGGTTGACGAAGATGATGTAGGCCATCACCATGAAGGTGGTGATGCCCGCCACCACCTCGGTGTTCACCGTGCTGCCGCTCTCGGTGATCTTGAAGAATCTGTCTAGCCAGCCGCGCTCCACGACCGGCCGGTCCAGCGCAACGGATCGGTTTGCCACAGCCTCCCCTTCCCTTTCTGAGGCGATAGTACGCCCCGGAGTGTAAGAAACGACGGAGAACAGATGCCAGAAAGTCCGGCACCGACTCCGGATGCCGCTAACCGTGCTCCTTGAGCCGCTCGGCCCTGGGCGCTACCTCGACTCCAGGCCGTTGACCTCACAGGTGGCCGCCGGCAACGGCGGCACAGTTCGCGATTCGCACCGCTGAGGTGTGAGCAACTTCCTTGGAAGCGAGGCGGGCTGTTCGCTCCGAAAACCCCATGGGCCGGGGCTCCGCAGCATCCCCGGACGACCCGAGCAGGGTTAGTCCGATCCGCGCGACGAGGTGAGAGGTTGGAAGTAGTGTACATCCAGCCCCCCACCGCCGCAAGGGTCCATGGGGCCCCTGGGTGCGACCCACATTTCCGGGTAGACGCCGTAGCAGCCTAGTACTCCGCCACGATGGTTCTGACAGGTGTCATCCTGAGCGATAGCGAAGGATCTCCTCTCGCCACGGGGAGATGCTTCGCTGCGCTCAGCATGACAATACATATCACCTTCACCGTGGTCGTGTACTAGGGCAACAGGCCGTTGGGACTGCCGAATGTTCAGCGGTCTTGAGAAAAGCGTTGCGTGCTGCCGGTCTCGCTGTTACTATGGCGCCATTCACCGGGTGGAGGCAGCTTCAGGCAACCTGCACCCCAACGAGGGGGCGCATCAAGCGAATAGGGAGGAGTGATGACCATGCTGTCTAGGCGATTGCTGGTGGCACTGGCGGCTCTCGTATCCCTGGCCGTGGTAGTCGTTGCCGTAGCGGGGTGCAGCCTTGGAGGGAGTGAGAAGTACCCCACCAAGCAGATCACCTACATGACCACCTTCGACCCCGGAGGGCAATCCGACCGTGAGGCTCGAAGGCAGCAGCCCTACCTGGAGAAGGCACTCGGCCAAAAGGTGGTGATCGACTACAAGGTAGGCGGCGGCGGCGCGATGGGTTGGGCCGAGGCGGCCCGCGGCAAGCCCGACGGCTACCAGATCACCGGCATCAACATCCCCCACATCATCCTCCAGCCCATGCAGCAGGACGTAGGATACAAGACCGAGCAGTTGCTGCCCATCTCCCTCTTCCAGTCCACTCCCCAGGGTCTGATCGTACTGAAGAACAGCCCCTACAAGGATCTCAAGGGCTTCATCGACGAGGCAAAGAAGAACCCCGGCAAGCTGACTATCGGCGGCTCGGCCACTTGGTCCGGCTCCCACATCGCGACCCTGCGTCTGGAGAAGCTGACCGGGGCCAAGTTCGAGTACGTGCCCTTCACCGGTGCGGCCCCCTCTATCACCGCCTTCCTGGGCGGCCACGTCAACGCCCTGATGGCCAACTCCGACGACATCGTGAAGTACAGGGACCAGAGCATCGCTCTGGGCATCGGCGGCGAGGAGAGGATCCCGGGGGCACCCGACGGCAAGACCTTCAAGGAGCAGGGGATCGACCTGGTGGAGACCATCGCCCGGGGCATCGCCGTGCCCGCAAAGACGCCACAGAACGTGGTGGATGTCCTGGACAAGACCTTCCAGGATGTCGCCAAGAACCCCGAGATCGTCGAGGCCCAAAAGAAGGAGGGCTTCGTCCCGCTGGCCCTGAACGCCAAGGATTCCAAAGCCTACATCGATAAGCTGATCCCGGTGTACAAGGAGATCACCACCGGGCTCAAATAGTCCCAGGACGGCCGCATCACCTGAACTGGAGGCGACTGATGATTCGGACTCTGCGATCGGCCGACCTGGCGACAGGGGCCTTCATGACCATCTTGGGCATCCTGACCCTAATCGCCTCCTTTCAGATAGCGGGGAATGCGGGGGAGCGCGTGCACCCCCGCACCCTCCCCATCATCGTCGGCTGGATGATCCTGGCTGCCGGCGTCACCCTGTTCGTCAACGGATGGCGATATCGGGGGCAGCCGAAGATCCTCGACTGGCCCGACGCCCAGGGCAGCCGCCGCGTCCTGTTCTCCATCCTCTTGATGATCGTCTTCCTGGCGCTGCTCGAGCCCCTCGGCTTCCCCCTGTCCACCCTGATCTTCATCACGGCCGGAACCTGGTACCTGGGCAGGTACCGCTGGTGGGTCCCCCCCCTCTGCGGTGCACTGAGCGCTCTAACAGTGCTCGTCGTGTTCATCGACTTCCTGGAACTCAGCTTCCCTCTGGGCTTGCTGGAACTGTTCTTCTAGCTCCATCAGAGGGATGAGAGGGTAAGACTATGCTCTTCTCCTGGCAGATGCTGGGACAGGGGTTCGCCCAGGCTCTGACGCCGGAGAACCTCCTGTTTGCGCTAATCGGATCGCTGGTGGGAACCCTGGTAGGGGTGCTGCCGGGTATCGGCCCCACCTCGGCCATCGCCATCCTGCTGCCCCTCACCACCGTCTTACAGCCCATCCCGGCCCTCATCATGATGGCCGCCATCTACTACGGGGCCCAGTACGGCGGATCCACCACCGCCATCATGGTTAACATCCCGGGCGAGGCCTCCTCCGTCCCCACCACCCTGGACGGCTACCAGATGGCGAAGCAGGGCCGGTCCGGACCCGCCCTGGCCATTTCGGCCATCGCATCCTTCGGCGCCGGCACCATCAGCATGATAGGGCTCACCTTCTTCGCCCCGCTGCTGGCCGGCGTGGCGCTGGCCTTCGGCCCTCCGGAGTACTTCGCCCTGATGTTCATGGCCCTCAGCCTGATCGTCGGCCTCTCCGGACGGGCCCTCCTCAAAGGATTCATGGCCATGTGCATCGGTCTGCTCGTCTCCATGATCGGCCTCGACCCGATCACGGGCTCCGCCCGCCTCACCTTCGGTCTGGTGGACCTGATGGGCGGCGTCAACTTCATCAGCGTTATCATCGGTCTCTTCGCCATCGGCGAGGTGCTGGTGAACGTAGAGAGGGACCTGGACTTCATCTACACCAGCACCATCAAGAAGCTGATGCCCACCTGGATGGAGTTGAGGAGCTGCATCGTCACGATAGTACGGGCCACCGGGATCGGCTTCGCCATGGGGCTGCTCCCCGGCTGCAGCCCCGCCGTGACCACCTTCGTGGCCTACGACCTGGAGAAGCGGACCTCCAAGCACCCGGAGAGGTTCGGCACCGGCGTGATTCAGGGGGTGGCGGCGCCCGAGGCGGCCAACAACGCCACCAGCCAGAGCGGCTTCATACCGCTCTTCGCCTTCGGGATCCCGGCCGGCCCGGCCCTGGCGGTGATGCTGGGCGGCTTCATGATGTACGGCCTGCAGCCCGGACCCCGACTGTTCCAGGAGAACCCCCAGCTGGTGTGGTCGGTGATCGCCAGCATGTACGTCGGCAACGCCATGCTGCTGATCCTGAACCTGCCGCTTGTGAGGCTGTGGGTGAAGATCGCCGTGATCCCATTCCCCATCCTGGGGCCGCTGATCGTCCTCTTCTCGGTGATCGGCTCCTACAGCGTCCGCTACCAGCTGTTCGACGTGTGGGTGGCGCTGCTGTTCGGCGTGGTCGGCTACCTGATGCGGAAGTTCGGCATCCCCATGGCGCCGGCGGTGCTGGCCACCATCCTCGCCCAGATGCTGGAGACCAACCTGAAGCAGTCGCTGGCCATCTCCCACGGCGACTACACCATCTTCTTCACGCGGCCCATCGCCATCGTCTTCATGCTGCTCGGGATGGCGGTGATACTCCGTGGGTTGTGGGTCCGGTACCGGGGCGTGGAGTTGGAGCTGACCGACGAGGGCGGCGAGGCATAAGACAATACGTCCAGTAGGGGCCGGCGCTCTCCCGCCCCACCGCACGCCAAATCCCCCCGCTGGCACTGGCCATGCAGCTGTTTAGGTGAAGAAGCCGGCATCGGGAGAGGGCATGGGAAGCGATCTCGCGCAAATGGCAATACCCCCGTGGGAGATAGTGGTTCGGTCGGCGGTGATCTACCTGGCGCTGCTGATCGGCCTTCGGCTGTTCGGCAAGCGGGAGATCGGCCAGTTTACCCTCTTCGACCTGGTCGTGGTGCTGCTGGTGGCCAACGCGGTGCAGCCGGCCATGACGGGGCCCGACAACTCCCTGGTCGGCGGGCTGCTGATCATCGGCACCCTGCTGGTGCTGAACTGGGGGGTCGGCACGCTTCGACTGCGCAGCCCCTTCTTCAGATGGATACTCCAGCCCCGCCCCACGGTGATCGCCCAGAACGGGCAATGGATCGTGGATGCCCTGCATCGCGAGGGGGTGGACGAGGACGAGGCCGAGATGGCGCTGAGAGAGCACGGGGTGGAGAGGATCGAGGACGTGAAGCTGGCGGTGCTGGAGCTGGACGGCTCCATCAGCATCGTACCGCAGGATTCCCACACGATCCGAACTCGCCGCCGGATGCGTCTCTTGAGACAGCGGTAGCAGCCACCTCCCGCCGGATGCGCATGCTGAGACCGAGGCAGGCGTAGAGAGGCCAGATCTCGCGTCGCCGGTATCCGTAGGGTGGGCCCTGTGCTCCACCGCCTGGGACGGTTGGCCGGTCGGGCGGTGGGCAGAGCGCCCTGCCCTGCATCCCGGCGTCTTCCGGCATGAGCCTTGCTGAGGATCTACATTGCTATGACAGAGCCACCCAGCCGCGAATGGCCCTACCTCCTCGAACGGTTCCCCCGTGGCCGGCTCGGGAGATACCGGGAGGTCGTGCAGATCCTGGCCCGCCATGGATTTGGATGGCTGCTGGCCCAGCTTGGCCTCACCCGCTTCGTCACCCCTTTCCCCTGGGGGTTGTTTGGCCGCCAACATCCTCCGGCCCCCACCCAGGCCGAGCACCTCCGGCTGGCCCTGGAGGAGCTGGGGGTCACCTACATCAAGCTGGGCCAGATCCTCTCCACCCGATCCGACCTCCTGCCGCCGGACTACGTGACCGAGCTGGAAAGGCTCCAGGATGCCGTCCCCCCGGAGCCGGCGGAGGTGATCGAAGCCCAGATCGAGCGAGAGCTGGGCAGTCCACCTGTCGACCTCTTCGACGAGTTCAACCCCGAGCCGGTCGGTTCGGCCTCCATCGGCCAGGTTCACTCGGCACGCCTGAAGAGCGGCGAGGAGGTGGTGATCAAGGTGCAGAGGCCCGGGGTAGAGGCGCTGGTGGACGAGGACCTGGCCATCCTGAGAGACCTGGCCCGGGCGGCCTCGGGCCGGACCGTGTGGGGCCGGATCTA
>JAJZRD010000128.1 GCA_021845945.1 Chloroflexota bacterium | reverse complement strand
CACTCGTCGAGATCGACGCGGGAGACGCCATCATCATCCAGGGAGATCGCACCTACGGTGCAGTAGGGCACGCACTCCCCGCAGCCGCTGCAGGCCTGTTCGTCAATCAGCATCGCGCACTCCTTCGTTTGTCCGTGTCTCGGCCAATCCATCGCCCGCCCCCCGGGACGCAGTCGTCCATCATCGGGAGCGCCGGGGCGGCCTTGCGGAGCTACATTCTATCCAACCACTTCGCGACCGCGCAATCGGCCAATATGACTAATACTTTCCTAATGCGTGGTGTGACCCACCTTGTAGCAGTAGGGCAAGTTGTCTCAACCCGCCCGTCCTCTCGCTCGTTCCGGCGACGGGGTTGAGACAACCCCGCCCACTGGAAGCACAATCCCACTTAATCGCGATGAGCCAGGGAAGGCCAAGGACGTTGACATCAACAGCTTTGTGGATTAGACTACGGCCGTTCTTGGCGTTATTGCTGGCGCTTTTTGCCGTTTTCAGCGGCTGTTATCGTTTCTCCAGCCCCTTCTCAGTATCTCCAAGGGAGGTCCCATGTTGTACCGTCCGAGGGAAATCGCCTCAGAACTGGGGATCGCGCCGTCGACCCTCCGGCTCTGGAGCGTCCAGTTCGGCAAGGAGCTGAGCGACCCGGCACGGAAGGCGTCTATCGGGAACTCAGCCCCGTGGGCCCAGCGCCGCTACACAGAGGAGGATCTGGAGATCCTTCTCCGGGTGAAATCCATGCTGGTCCAGGGACTAACGTACGACGAGGTGAAGCGCCGGCTCCACAGGGAGTCCCTCCCGGCGGCTGCCCCGCGGAGAGAAGTCGAGGGCGACAGGGTGGCCAGGGCATTGCCCGAGGATGCCGCATCCTCCCTGGCCTCCCTGAATGAAACTCTCAAAGCCAAGGACAAGACCATAGCCACCCTCAAGGAGTCCCTGGGCTTCATGGACGCCTACCTTCGGGCGGTACGCCAGGAGCGAGATGAGGCTCGAGAGCGAGCCCTGCTGGTGGAGAAAGAGCTGAGTGAGCTGCAGGCCCACTTCCGGCGGCCCAGCTCCCCCGGCACGAAATCCTGGCTGAAGCAGGTCATCGGCGGAATGTAAGCGCCGCCCGGCAGGCCTCTTCCTAACAGGGGAGGTGGTTGGCGGCGCGCAGGTAGTCTTGCTCGTTGCCTTCGATCATCAGCTTGTGCATCACGACCGCTTCCCGCTCCGGAATGGGTGTGGTGGAGTAGACGCACAACCGGGCGACGCACTGGCCGCTCTCCAGCACCGTCACCGTCCCGGGGCCCGAGGGGATCCGGTATATCCGCTGGGGATAGCTGGGGCTGGCGATGTCGAGGTATCCGTCGCGTTTCAACTTGTCGTACTCGGCGTCCGACAGCACCGAGCGAATCAGCTGCTCCGCCCTCTCCTCCGATTCCCGCCACGACTTGCTGATCCAGGGCATGGCGCTGTAGGCAATCATCGCCAGCAGCACGAGAGCCGGCAGGAGCAGCAAGAAAAGAACCACCACGTCCATGATCGTTGGCAATCTCTACTCCCCGCGCCGGGCGTCTTCGTCGACGGCGCTTTCCAGTCGTCTTCGATCGTGCGACCGAGGGTCATGAGGGGATGCAAACCCTGTGCCGCCGCGGAGGGTCTCCACCGTTTCCAGCACCTCCCGGGCCGATATCAGCGTCGCGCAGCCGGTGGAGGAGAGCGTCGCACAGCGACGCTCCCGGTTCTTGAAGGCCTGCCAGCACTGCCTGCAGCTCTCGGGCTTGAGAAACCGGGCCACCAGGGCTCGACCCTTTTGCCACTCGTAGGGGCCTATCAGAGCGGGGTTGCTGGCTCCGTACAGCCCAACCCAGGGGACCCCCAGCGCCGCGGCCACGTGCAGCGGCCCGGTATCGATGCCGACGACCGCAGCGCTCCGCGCCAGCAGGGCCGCCATCTGTCGAAGCCCGACCTCGGGCCACAGCGGTCTCGCACCGCAGGCTTCGTACACCTGCCGCGCGTGGGGATGGTCCTGAGGCGCCACCAGCAGGGTGTCGCACCCGAGCCTGACCAAGCCGTCGTTCAGCTCGGCCCACTTGGGCACCGCCCACCACTTGAGGGCATTCGCCGCCGATACCACCAGGGAGACCAGCGGCCGCCCGTGCCACCGGTTGTCCCGGAGGTAGCGATCAGCCCAGTCGGCCGCCTCCGGAAACGGCTCCAGCCTCGGCACCCGATCCGCTTCGGGGATCCGGATGCCCAACTCGACCTCCAGGTGGTCGGCCAGCATGTCCACCGTGTGGCGAACCCCCACCCGAGGAGGCCACTGAGGCGTCCACCACCGGTCGAAGGGCATCCGGCTCTCCCAGACCCAGAAGAGGTTGATCGCTCGCTGGAAGGGGCCGAGGTCCAGGGCCATCGCCGGCTTCGCCGCCCAGGCTAGCAGGCGGCGAGGGATCAGCCGGTCCAGCGGACGCAGCGGCGAAGGGGGCTCCGTCACGAAGTAGCGGGGGCTCGCCAGCTCGTACTCGCCGGGCTGCAGCAGGTCGGCGGCATACTCCCGGGCAACCATGGTCACCCGCCACTCAGGCAGCTGCGCGCACACGGCGCGGAGCAAAGGCTCCATCATCACCACGTCCCCAATCCCCGGCGCAAAGGGGATCAGCAGAAGGCGACGCTCTTCGTGGTTACCGGACTTCATGGGCGGCTCCCCGACGACGTCGAATGGATCGGAAGGACCCGTAGGCAATCGACGTGCCGCCTGGCATGTTTGTTGCCCCGGGCTGGAGGAACCTTCACTCTCGAGCCGAGGTGCGCCTTCCCGTGTTTCGTCGACCGCGACCCGCCGGGCCGAAATGGAAGCTGATCCTGGTCTCCCACACCCACTGGGATCGGGAGTGGTACCTGCCCTTCCAGCGCTTCCGCGCCCTGCTGGTGGAGGCCGTGGACAGTCTCCTGGAGATCATGGCCACCAGCCCGGAGTACCGGTACTTCACCCTGGACGGACAGACCATCGTCCTGGAGGACTACCTGGAGGTCCGGCCGGATCGGGAGCAGCAGCTGCGGGCGTTGATCGGAGAGGGCAGAATCCTGATCGGCCCCTGGTACGTCATGCCGGACGAGTTCCTGGTCAGCGGCGAATCGCTGGTGCGCAACCTCATGGAGGGCCGGCGGACCGCCTCGCGCTTCGGTCCGGTCATGAAGATCGGCTACATGCCCGATCCCTTCGGCCACGTCGGCCAGATGCCCCAGATCCTGCGGGGCTTCGGCATCGACTCGGCCGTGCTGTGGCGGGGGATCGGCAGCGAGCTGCGTCACAACGAGGCCCTGTGGGAGGCCCCGGACGGGAGCCGGGTGCTGCTGGAGCACATGCCACGGGGCTACGCCAACGCGGCCGTTCTTCCGACGGCCCCCGACGTCCTGATGGAGCGGCTATCCCACCTTCGGGCGGAGCTGGAACCCGGGGCCACCACCCCCTACCTGCTGCTCATGAACGGGGACGACCACATGTTCCCCCAACCAGAGGTCCCCGCCATTCTGGCCGAAGCCAACCGGCGGTTGCGCGACGCGGAGATGATCGACGGAACCCTTCCCATGATGATCCAGGAGGTGCGAGAGGCCGCCGCGGCCCTGGGCGTGGAGTGGGAGACGCTCAAGGGCGAGCTTCGCTCCTCGGAGCGGGCCCACATCCTGGCCGGAGTCCTCTCCTCCCGCATGAACCTCAAGCAGCGCAACTTCCGTTGCCAGGCGCTGCTGGAACGGTGGGCGGAGCCCTTCAGCTGCTTTGCCGCTCTGCTCCCCTCCGGTCCCGGCGCCTCCCGATCCCTGGAGGCGGGGCGCATGGCCCGAGACGCCCCCGGCCTCCTACGGCTGGCCTGGCGCTACCTGCTGATGAACCAGCCTCACGACTCCATCTGCGGGTGCAGCGTCGATCAGGTCCACCAGGAGATGCGGACCCGCTACGACTGGTGCGAGCAGGTGGCAGAACCGGTGGTCGCCCGCGCCCTGGATCTGCTGGCGGACTCCATCGACACCGAATCGCCGCTGCGGAGCGGACAGGGTCGGGGAGCTCTCGCCGTCTTCAACTCGGAATCGGGGCCGAGAACCGACTTCGTGGAAGCCACGGCTCAGCTACCCGCCGAACCGGAGGAGACCGTCCTGGTGGGACCCGACGGCAACGCGGTGCCCTACCAACTGCTGCGAGCCCACCAGACGGAGCTGGCCGGCGGAACCCTGAGCCGGCCGGAGCTCCAGGGCTACTTGCGGCTGGCGGGGCCGGGTCGCGACTGGCCCCGCTGGAAGCTCCGCATAATCGAGAAAGTGGTGCGGACCGCCCTTCGGGGGAGGATGCCGGATCTGGTGGTGTCAACCATGGACGTGGTGCCCGGAACCGACCCCGCCACCGTCGAGATCGACCTGGAGATGGCTGCCGGCAAGGAGCACGACTACGACGCCCTGGCCACCGGCCTGCGGCAGCTGTCCAGCCTGGTGGATCGGGGTGACGCTCGCTTCTTCCGCTTCCGGGTCCACCGCCGGGACCAGGTGGAGGTCGGTTTCGTGGCGAACGACGTCCCGGCTCACGGTCTCAAGCTGTTCCGCTTCGAGACCGTTCGGCCCACACCACCGATGCCCCCACATAGCCACGAGGAGGCAACCCTGGAGAACGAGTTTCTCTCCCTACAGGTCAGCCGCCGGGACGGATCCGTCCGGCTGATCGACCGGGAGACGGGCGCCATTCACTGGGGGATAAACAGCTTTGTGGACGGGGGTGACGCCGGAGACGAGTACACCTACTCTCCCCCCCTCGAGGATCTGGTGATCCAGAGCCCTGGGGAACTGCCTGCCATCACCGTCGAGGAGATGGGCCCTGCCCGCCGGAGAATCAGGGTGGAGTCCGTCCTTCTTCTTCCGGTCGGGTTGACGGAGGATCGCCGGGCCCGGTCTCGCGAGACGGTGCCCTGCCCCGTCACGAGCTGGCTCTCCATCTACCCCGGGGTCCCGAGGCTCGACGTCCGGACCAGCTTCGCCAACCGGGTGGAAGACCACCGGCTGAGGGTTCACTTCCCCACCTCACTGCAGGCCCGCTACTCCCATGCAGAGGGCCACTTCGCCGTCCTCCGGAGGCCGATCGAGGCGGTCGCCGGTGGCCCGGGCTGGGTGGAGCACCCCGCCACCAGCCAGCCTCAACTCGCCTTCGTCGACGTGAACGACGGGGAGTCTGGGCTTCTAGTCGCCAATCGGGGGCTCCCCGAATACGACGTTGCCCTGCTTGAGAGGGGTCCCTGCATCGCACTGACCCTGCTGCGCTGCGTGGGGTGGCTCTCCCGGGGTGACCTGGTCACACGCCAGGGGGATGCCGGGCCCTCGATCCCCACCCCCGGCGCTCAGATGCCGGGAGTCCACACCTTCGAGTACTCGGTCATCCCCCACGCTGGTGGCTGGGAGCAGGCTATCCGGCAGGCCCATTGGTTCGCCAGACCCCTTCGGGCACGTTGGACGGCTGCCCATCCCGGTCCCCTGGGCGCCGAAGTGAGCTTCCTGGCCATCTCCCCCGCCAACCTGGTCCTGTCTGCTGTGAAGCGGGCGGAGGACGGCGGGGACGATCTGATCGTCAGGCTCTACAACACGACCGAGCAGGCTGCCGAGGGCGTCCTCCGCAGCATCTTCCCCCTGGAGTCGGCAGAGCTGACCAACCTGGCCGAAGAGCAGGGAGAGGACCTTCCAGTCGCCGAGGGCCAAACCCTCCGTTTTCCCGTGGACGCCCACCAGATAGTCACCCTCCGGCTGACACCCGCGAAGTGACGCGTCCCCGTCCCCCGCCGTCGCCAATGGGGCACCCTTATTGCGTCTAGGGGCAGTCGCGGCGCGGCTCGAGCCCTAAGTCTGCGACCCCGCGAGGATGGTGGACAACGAAGGTGCTGCTCCGGTTGCTGCAGTCTCTACTCACTGGGATCGCTCTACTGGCGGCCATGCGTCCCCGGGAGGTTCGCGTCCCCGCACCAGAGCCACAGCGGCCCTCGGCTTCCGGTGGCATCAACTACCGGCAGCTCAGATACCTGATCGTCGCGGGGGTCTTCCTGGTCTTCGGCCTCTGGCTGGCCCTCTGGTTCGCGTCGCAGACCCAGCAGGTTCTCACCCTCCTGACGATCTCGATCCTGCTGGCCATGGCGCTGCGCCCCACCGTCGATCGCATGAACGGCTGGCGGATGCCCCTTCTGAACAGGACTGTGCCTCGAGCCCTGGCCATATTCCTCATCTACCTCGTGGTCGCCCTGATAGCCGCGGGTGTCGGCTTCGCCGTCGTGCCGCCCCTCATCACCGAGTTCCAGAACCTCATCGCGAATCTCCCGAGCTACGCCAAAGCTATCAACGATGCACTGCAGGGGCTGAAGGAGTTTCCCTTCCTCTCCTCTCTGGGAGGTCTCCCAAGCCAGGTGATCACTCAGATAGTGGGAAGCCTCTCCCAGGCCTTCAACGTGGTGGTCTTCGCCATCAACTTGGTGACGGGGATCCTATCCATCGGCGTGGTGCTGGTCATCACCTTCTTCCTCATCTACGACGCGGAGTTGATCTACAACCACTTCACCTCGCTGTTCTCCGTGGCTGGAGAGGAGAAGGTCCGGGCCATGACCGCTCGCATGGGGCGCAAAGTGGAAGGGTGGCTGAGAGGGGTCATCCTGCTGGCAATCATCCTGGGAGGGGTGACGACGGCCGTCATGTACGCCCTCGGCATGCCCTACCCCTACCTGCTCGGGCTGGCGGCCGGCATCTTCGAGCTGGTGCCCATAATCGGCCCCTATTTGGGGGCCGCCCCAGCCGGGGCGGTGGCCCTCTTCACCCAGCCCCTCTGGAAGTTCATAGCCGTCGTCGTCTATTTCTTCATCATCCAGCAGATCGAGAACAACGTCCTCGCCCCAAAGATCTTTGGGGAGCAGGCGGAGTTGCCGCCGTTGCTGGTGATCCTGGCCCTGCTCACCGGCGGAGCCGTCTATGGGATCGTCGGGGCACTGGTGGCAGTCCCCATCGTGGCCATTCTCGAGGTCCTGTGGACCGATCTGATCGTGCCGGCCATCCGGCGCCGAACGAGGAAGGAGGAGTGACGGGAATCTAGCATAGGGCAGGGTCTTGTGCCCTGCCCTATACGCGATTCCCGTCGAGGCCGGACTCAGCCCTACGGACTGACCCGACTGAACATGTCTATCACCTGGGCCAGGTCGTAGTACTGCTGCTCCGGCAACCGCTGGAGAGCCTCGATCACCATCTGCGGCGCGCCCTGTCGAGTAACCTGCGCCAGGATGTCGGACTTGGAGCAGGGGTATTGCACCCCCTCCAGAAAGTCCACCACGGCTGCCGGTGAAGCCTCGGTCCTATTTACCCTTTCCTCCGCCATTCCTTTGCCCCCGTTGCTCCGATTGCCGCTAGCCTTTTCTCTGGCCAGCCTGCTGTCGCGCCCGCTCCAGATACTCCACCACATCTTCGTCGGAAAGCTGCTCGAAGCCCACATAGTTGAACCCCACCGCGTAGAAGGGCTCCGGGGTGGCCAGGCACACCACCCGGTCGGCCTCTTTCGAGACCTTCCACAGCGACTCCCGGGGAGCCACCGGCACCGCGGCCACCAGCGTCGCCGGCCCGGTCTGCCGGATGCCCTTCAGGGCAGCCAGCATGGTGTAGCCCGTTGCGATGCCATCGTCCACGACGATGACGATCCTCCCAACCAGGGGAGGAAGGGGATGGCCGTGGCGGTAGATCTGAATCCTTCGCTGGATCTCCGCCCTCTGCCGCTCGGTCTCCTCCCGAACGTACTCCTCCGACACCCCCAGCAGCTCGATGGCCTCTTGATCCAGCCAGAGGCCGTCGCTCTCGGCCACGGCCCCGATGGCCAGCTCCGGGTTCCCCGGTGCCCCGATCTTTCGGGATACGAAGACGTCGAGAGGAAGGCCAAGGGCGACGGCCACCTCGTAGCCGGTCACCACCCCACCCCGAGGAAGGGCCAGGACCAAAGCGTCCTGCCCCCGATACTCCTCCAACTCCACCGCCAACTGTCTGCCTGCGTCGCGCCTATCCTCGAAGATAGACATCCAGCCTCCTCTCACCCGTCCAGCACTAGTACTCCGCCACATCGGTTCTGACAGGTGTCATCCTGAGCGATAGCGAAGGATCTCCTCTCGCCACGGGGAGATGCTTCGCTGCGCTCAGCATGACAGTACATATCACCTTCTCTGTGGTCGTGTACTAGGCGGCCCGGCGCTGGTCCTCGTCGTCCCCACCGGTCACCCCCAGCTCCTGGCGAACCTGCAGGAGCCTCATGACGTTGCTTCGGCTCAGGAGCCCCACAAGCCGCCCATCCTCCACGACCGGCAGCTGATTGATGTCGTGTTCGGCCAGGATCGTGAGAGCGTTGGTCAGCTCCTCGTCGGGCCCCACCGTCTGAAGATCCTCTCGCCTGGTCATGACGGAGCTCACAGGGGTTTGATCCCACTCCTCGCGAGGCACACTGCGAACCTCGTTGACCGTGACCATGCCCACCAGCCCACCATCCCAGACCACCGGCAACGCCCGCACGGCCCTCTGAAGGATGTGGTCGTGCACCACCTCCGAAAGGGTCGTCTGGGGCTGCACGGTGACAGGTTGTGGGTTCATCACCTGGCGAACCGTCACCCCTCGGAACGACTCCAACTGCTGGGTCTCCCTCCCGCTGGCCTCGGCTGCGCTGTTGAGGAACCAGCCGATCAGGATCAGCCAGATCCCGCTGAGGAAGGCCCCCGCGAAGATCAGGAAGATGCCCCCCAGGATGAAGATGAAGGCGATCAGATGCCCCGCGCCGACGGCGATTCGGGTGGCGGTCTGGAAGTTGTTGGTGGCCCACCAGATGATCGCCCGAAACACCCGTCCCCCATCCAGGGGGAAGCCGGGGATCAGATTGAAGGCGGCCAGGAGGGCATTGATGCCGGCCAGGTAGATGATGACCCCCCCCACGGCTCCCCCGCCATCACCGGTGCCCAACCAGATCCCCCAGAAGACGCCGCCCAGGGCCAGGCTGGAAAGGGGGCCAACGATCGATATCAGCAGCTCGTCCCGCGCATTGCTGGGCTCGCCGCTGATGTTGGAGACCCCGCCGAAGACGAACAGAGTGATGCTGGTCACCTTCAATCCGCGAGCCTGGGCAACGAAGGAGTGGGCCAGCTCGTGGATCAACACCGAAACGAAGAGCAGGAGGGAGGCGACAAAGCCCATGGCCCAGTAGGTCCCATCGCCGAGCCCCGGATACTGGAGTGGGAACAGGCCCACAGCCAGGGTCCAGGCCACCACCACGAACACGAGCAGCCAGCTGTAGTGGATCCCGATCTCGATGCCCCGAATAGTGGCTATCCGAATGGAACTCCTCACCTTTACCACCACCTCTCGGACAACTCGGCTCGTGGGAGGACCGCACGCTCTGCCGAAGGTGCCCGAAACCCCAGCGTTTGAAGCGATGCGGCGGACCATCAGGGGGAAGCACGATATGTGCCAATTCCCGGGGATCGCTACTTCCAGCCCTTCCTCTCCCAGTGCATGCAGCTGGTGTGCGGCCCCTAGAGATCCCGGGCCGCCGGGTAGCCGTGGAGGCTCTCCGCCGCTCGCACTCCCCGCAGGATAGCCTGGACCAGCGCCTCGGCTGCCGCGGCGCCCAGCGCACTCAGATCATCTTCCCGGCCCCCCGGGGCAGCGGAGCCGAGGGCGAAAACGGTATCGCCATCGAACGTGGTGATCGGCCGGAGGACCCTGGCCATCCCCTGATAGGCCAGACGAGCCAATCGATTGGCGTGGCTCTTGGTCAGGTAGCCATCGGTGGCCACCACCGCGATGGTAGTGTTGGTCCCGCTGGTGGCATCCAGGTCGCCTCCTCCCCGCAGCCATCGGGCGGTGTCCAGGAACCCCTGCCCGGAGGGGAGGCGGGCCCCGGCCACGATGGCGCCCGTGGCCGGATCGACCACGTCCCCGGCGCAGTTGACCGCGGCCAGAGCGCCGACGACGGCACCGCTCGCGAGCCGAACGCTGGCGCTCCCCAGCCCGCCCTTCATGGCGTGTGCGGGGCCGAGCGCCTTGCCCACCGTGGCGCCGGTCCCGGCCCCCACGTTCCCCTGCTGAGGGGGCTGGGCCGCGGCGACCTCGCAGGCCCTGTATCCCTCCTCCCGCCCCGGCCGGGCCGAGGGGTCCCCGACTGCCAGGTCGAACAGGATGGCGGCGGGCACGATCGGCACTCGAGCGACCCGCATGTCGAAGCCGCGGCCGTTCTCCTCCAGGTAGCGCATCACGCCGCCCGCCGCCTCCAGCCCGAAGGCGCTTCCTCCCCCCAGCAGCAGCGCGTGCACCTCTTCCATCAGGCAGGTCGGGTCCAGGAGCGCCGTCTCCCTGGTGCCTGGTGCCCCGCCGGCCACCAGACACCCCGCCACAGTCGGTCGGTCGCACAGCACGACGGTGCACCCGGTTGCCCCCTCCAGATCGGTGTAATGGCCGATCCGCAGCCCGGGCACGTCGATGATGGAGTCCCCCTTCACGGTCTGTCACCTCCACGATGAGCCGGCGCCGGCCTGCCACCGGCCCGAGCCGCGTCCCCCGGCCCGATTCGATCCCGGCGCCCTGCAGCCCCAACGAACTCCCCACGATTATAGGGCTCGGCTCCACCTTGTGTTGGGCAG
>JAJZRD010000127.1 GCA_021845945.1 Chloroflexota bacterium | reverse complement strand
TCCCTGCCGACTCATCCGTCGCAGTTCCTGCCGTTGCGCGTCTGTCAGATGCACGATAACCATCCCAGGCACCTCCCGCCGGACTGCCTGGCGAGAAGCGTGCCGTACTTATGGCTACATGCTTAGCGACGAGGGCATAGCTCTGGTGGGTGCTTGCCGGGATCCGACCCTTGCCTTTCGATCTGGCCGCTGGCAGGCGCAAGGCCGACATCGGCGGTCCCACCTGGGGCTTGATCGGCCGTGTCTCTCCAGAGTGTGGCCATTAATAACGCAAACGTCACTGTGATGGCGAAGGGTCTGCCGATGAAGCGCGCTGGGGCCCCGCGCCCGGCGCCTGGCTGGAACCGAGCCCCTGCAGTTCCGCCAAGAAGCCATCCAGGCGCAGCACGCTGCGGTACAGCACCTCGACGCCCTTGGCGATGTCGGAGGCGCTGCTCCACTCCTCCGGCACGTGGCTCAGGCCGTCCTTGCTCGGCACCAGGATCATTGCAGCAGGCACCAGGCGGTTCACGATCTGGGCGTCGTGTCCGGCGCCGCTGTTCACTGCCCGAGGACCCACTCCGAGGTGGCGGCAAGATGCGCTGGTGATCTCGCGCAGCCACATGGGGAGGACGGCAGGCGAGGTATCGGTCATGACCTCCACCTCGAGCCGGATGCCGCGCCGTTCGCAGATTTGGCGGGCGCGCCGCACGATCTCGGCCGCCGTTTGGCGCTGCCGGTCGCTGTCCACGTCGCGGATATCCACCGTGAACATCACGCTCCCAGGTATAGTGGTGATGCTGTTGGGATAGACCTCCAGCCGCCCCACGGTGGCTCGCGTCCCCCTGTGGCGGGGATCCTTGGCCAGCGCCTCCGTCGCCAGGATCACCTCCGCGGTGGCCGAGAGAGCATCGGAACGCATCGTCATGGGGGTGCCGCCGGAGTGAGATGCGCGCCCGCGCAGTACTGCTCGCAAGCGGGTGCTGCCCGATACCACGTCGACGAGCCCTATCTGGCGCCCCTCGGCCTCCAGCACGCGCCCCTGCTCCACGTGCAGCTCCAGGAAGGCCGCCCAGTCGTGGGGATCCCATTTTGCTGAGAGCACCTTGGTGGGATCCACGCCCACGCTCGTCATGGCCGCGGCTAGGGTCACGCCGTCCGGATCCTGAATGCGATGCAGGTCACGCCCCTCCAGGAGCCCGACCACGGCCTTGCTGCCGATGGAGGGCTCGCCAAAGCGTGCGCCCTCTTCGGCGGCGAAAGCCACGATGCGCAGAGGGTGCTGCATCTGCGCGCCGCTTTCGGACAGTAGACGCACCAGTTCGACGGCACCCACCACCCCCGCGGCCCCATCGAACCGCCCGCCATGGGGGACGCTATCGAGGTGAGACCCCACGCCGATGGCAGGCGCGCTTGCCAGCGTCCCCGGGCGCTCCGCGACCATGTTGCCGGCGGGATCCTGGCGAACAGAAAGGCCCATCTCCTGGAGCCAGGCCCGGACCAGCGCGTGCGCTTCGCGCTCGGCAGCCGTGAAGGCGAGCCGTGACACGCCCCCGGCCGGATCGGCCCCGATTTCGCCCAGCGCCCGGAGCATCTCCGAAATGCGAGAGGGGTCGGCCTGGACCTTGCCGGGCGCGGATGCTGATGGCTGCGGTGCGGCGTCCGGAATCGCTCGATCCCAGCCGCCCGCGCCCTCAACGTATCCCGTTGCCATTGGCTGCTGCCCCCGTCGCCGGACCGTTACGACCGACATCCACCAGACTCACCACCGTCCCCGCTACCGGGCCTGCCGAGGCCAACGCGCCGGTCTCCACGAGCACGGCGGTCCCAACTACCGTGCTCCCGTGGCGCTCGACGAGGTTGCTCATCGCGAGCAGTAAGCTGGCCTCTCTGAAAGCGTCAGTGACCAGCAGGACGCGGCTGGAAGGGGCCAGAGCCCCGATCAGCTCGATCAGTCCCTCCGCATTGTAGCTGCGCAGCCGCTTGACCTCGAGCTCGCGGGCCACGATGTGTCCAAGAACGACGTCCAGCGGGTCTTCCCAGAGAAGGACCGCGGTGGGACCGAGTGATCGAGCTCGGCCGGCCAGCATCCGCCCCAACTCCTCGGCCCCGGCCGGGTCCGCGAGGCCATTGTACTTGGGGATGCGCAGCTCCATCAGCACCGCTTGCTTCTCGGCGGCGACGCGCGCTTCGCTTCGCCTCAAGCCCCCATTGGATAGCAGCTCCCAAATCCGCTCGGTGTCCATCGCCGTCCTCCCTCCCGATGCCCCCTCATAAGCCTAGATCGCTGCGGCGAAACAGCGCCTTGAATTGGTAACCGGACGCGGCGATATTCTGCGGACCTCCCTGCTCCCGATCGATGACCCCCAGGATGCTCAGCACCTGCGCCCCGGTCTGAGCGACGTGGTTGGCCGCCCGGATCGCTTCGGCGCCCGTGCTGATGACGTCCTCCACGACGACCACCTTCTCTGCAGGATAGATCTCGCCCTCCATGAGACGGCTGGTGCCGTACTCCTTCGCCGCCTTCCTGACGATCACGAAGGGCAGCCCCATCTCCAGGGAAAGCGCGGTGGCCAGGGCCAGAGCACCCAGCTCCGGGCCGGCGATGCGGTCCGCCTGCGGAGGCACCAGCTCGGCGAGGAACGAGGCGACCCTCCTCAGGATGCTGGGCTTCGTCTCGAACAGGTACTTGTCGAAATAGTAGTGGCTCCGTGCCCCCGAGCTGAGGACGAAATCCCCGCGCAGGTAGGCAGCCCCGACGATGTCTCGCGCCAACTCGGCCAGCCGCTGCTCCCGCGGCTGGATGACCTGCACAAACTCGGCCAACAGGATGTCGGCACCCGATTGATCTACCATTGCCCCTCCGTCAACACGGCTTGGCCTCCACCCAACCCTCCGGCCGAGGGCCGGCGTGCCGGCTGTTGGAGCGAGTCCGCCCTCCGCCCCTTCGCCAGAGGGACGGAATGGAATCACCTTCCGTGTGGTGGAGAGTACAATACCGTTGGCTCGGCGCCATGTCAAGTGGCGGCCTCTTGGGCCCAATCCGTGGATTCATTGAGCGGCGTTGCCATTTTTCCGCTCCACGCCACGCGAAAGCGGGTCGCGGCAATATCACCCGTTGGGTGAAAGCGCAAAATGGGCGTTTGCCCTGCGGCTGCATGCGAGACAGCCATTCGAGCCCTGAGAATCCACGGATTAAGGGTTGAGCGGTTTGATATCCGGCCGCGGGAGGGCTATATTGATACTGTTCGACGTGGAAAGGAGCATGAACTCGATGGGGGCAACGAAAATCCAGGTTTACGGCGCGATGTGGTGCCCCGACTGCCGGCGCGCCAAGCAGCTGCTAGACGAGCGTCAAGTACCTTACGATTGGCACGACATCGAGGGGAACCCCGAGGCTCGAGCCTACGTACAGCAGGTCAACGGCGGCAAACGGGTCATCCCCACCATCCTCTTCGAGGACGGCTCCGTCCTGGTGGAACCCAGCAACGCGGAGCTGGCGAAGAAGTTGGCCGGCCAGGGGTGATTCGAGCCTAACATCTTTACAGTTGCGCGGCTCCGGTCTATAATCCCTTAACCCGTTGAACCAGCGTTCCATCAATTGCATAGCCAAAGGCTGCGAAGAGGACGAGTAACCGGTGCCGAGCGCTCCAGAGAGCCGCGTTGCTGAGAGGCGGTGCCGGAGGGCCGGTGAAAATGACCTCGGAGCCGCAGGCTGAACGGAACCCTCGGGGTTCCCAGTAGGCCGAGCCGGTGTCTCCACGGAGACAGTCAGCCCCCGTTATCAGGGTTGGAGTATCGGATCGGGCGAAGCCCGGCCCCGTACTCACGGAGGCGGCCACCGCGAGGCGGTCGCGAAGCAGGGTGGTAACACGAGATGGGCCCCTCGTCCCTGGTAGGGAGGAGGGGCCTTTCTGTATGGTAAACGAAGAAGAAAGCAGGCGCGCAGCCGTGGAACCGGGATCTGTCGGAGCCGTAAAAACCCAGTACTTCACCTTCGCCGAGCCACCGGACGAGATGGTCTTGGACAGCGGCGAGAAGCTCGGCCCAATCACCCTGGCCTACGAGAGCTACGGCGAGCTAAACTCCGATAGGAGCAACGCCATCCTGGCCTGCCACGCCCTCTCGGGCGATGCCCACGCCGCGGGGATCGGCGCCGAGGATGGGGGCGTCAGCGCGGCGGACACGGGTTTCGGGGCGAAGTCCGGCGACGCCGCGGACCGGAAGAAGGTGGGCTGGTGGGACAACATGATCGGCCCTGGGAAGGCCTTCGACACCGACCGCTACTTCGTGATCTGCTCCAACATCCTGGGTGGCTGCCGAGGGTCCACCGGTCCTAGCTCCATCAACCCCGCCACCGACCGGCCGTACGGGCTGAGCTTCCCGGTGATCACCGTAGGCGACATGGTGCGCGCCCAGAAGAAGCTGCTGGAGCATCTGGGCATCGAGCGGCTGCTGGCAGTGGCCGGAGGGTCCCTGGGCGGTATGCAGGCCCTCCAGTGGACCGTGGCCTATCCGGAGGCCGTTCGGGCCTGCATCCCCATCGCCACCACGGCCCGCCTGTCGGCCCAGGGGATCGCCTTCGACGAGGTGGGTCGCCAGGCCATCGTGGCGGATCAGAACTGGCACGGGGGCGACTACTACGGCAGGAACACCCCGCTGCCCGGCCTCGCCGTGGCCCGCATGCTGGGCCACATCACCTATCTCAGCGACGAGGCGATGCACCAGAAGTTCGGCCGGCGGCTCCGCAACCGTGAGAAGTACGGATTCGACTTCTCCACCGACTTCGAGGTGGAGAGCTACCTGCGGCACCAGGGCGACAGCTTCATCCGTCGTTTCGACGCCAACAGCTACCTGTACATCACCAAGGCCATCGACTACTTCGACCTGGCCAACGGCCACGGCGGGCTGGGCGTCACCTTCCGCGACGTGCAGGCTCGCTTCCTGGTGATCTCCTTCAGCTCCGACTGGCTCTACCCCCCCTACCAGTCCAAGGAGATCGTCAAGGCGCTGAAGGTCAACGGCATCGACGTGAGCTACTGTGAGATCCCCTCCTCCTACGGCCACGATGCTTTCCTGCTGGAGGAGGAGGCGCAGACCCCCCTTATCAAGGGCTTCCTGGCCTACACGGCGAAGGGAAGGTGGCGATAACCATGGTCACCAGGCTGGACGATGAAATCGCGGTACCGGCGCTGACGGAGAGAATAGACCTTCACCTCATCTCCCATCTGGTGGAAGAGGGCTCCACCGTCCTGGACCTGGGGTGCGGCAACGGCGAGCTGATGGAGATGCTGATCAGGGAGAGGCAGGCCACCGCCAGGGGTGTGGAGATCGCCGAGGAGGGGGTGTACCGCTGCATCTCTCGCGGGCTGTCGGTCCACCACGGCGACCTGGACGAGGGGCTGGAAGACTACCCCGACGGCTCCTTCGACTACGTGATCCTCAGCCAGACCCTCCAGGCCGTGCACAAGCCCCGGCTGGTGCTCCAGGAGATGCTGAGGGTCGGGCGGCTGGGGATCGTCTCCTTCCCCAACTTCGTCTATTGGCGACACCGTCTCCAGCTGACGCTGGGAGGCCGGATGCCCAAGTCCAGCGATCTGCCCTACGAGTGGTACAACACCCCCAACATACACCTGACCACGATCCGGGACTTCCAGGATCTGTGCGAGGCCGAGGGGATCTCGGCGGTGAAGAGCCTCTTCCTGTCGGGTGGCCGGCAGGTGCACCTGCTCCCCAACCTGCGAGCCCGCATGGCGCTGTTTGTCATCGAGAAGGATTGACATCCCCCAGATACTTCCTGAGCCAGGGCGGCAACGAAGCACGGACCTGGCTTTCCATGGCCAGGGTGGCGGGGTCCAGGATCGGATCGGGGTGGGTCGGACGCAGGGGCCGGGTCAGCCTATCCGGTCGGCTCCAGGGACAGGCCACCAGGCAGAGGGCGCAGTCGCTGCCCACCTGGCGCCAGTAGTGGTAGCAGCGCCCCGACGACAGCTTCCACCGCCTGACCCCCCGCACGGCGATCTTATCCCCCTTGGGCACCGCGCCGGCAGGGCAAGCCATTGCGCACAGCTTGCAGTCCCGGCAGAACTGCTGAATCCCCAAATCCACCGGGCGATCCAGGACCATCGGCAGGTCGGTGGTAACCGTGGCCAGCCGGAGGCTGCAGCCGAACTCCCGGGTGATCAGCACGCCCGAGCGACCCAGCTCCCCCAGGCCGGCATCCACCGCCACCGGCACACTGAGTAGCTGGTAGTCCCGCAGGTGGTGGGTCCGGGCCGAGTAGCCCATGCCTCGCAGGTAGTTGGCCAGCTCCACCGCGATGACCGCAGCCCTGGCGTAGGCGAGGGCGCTCTCCAGGAGAACTGGGAAGCCCGGCGCGTGGCGGCGCAGCCGGTCGTAGTCCATGGCGATCCCCAGCGAGATGGCGTAGTGATGCTCCAGGGAGATCTCCTCACCCCAGCGCTGGCCGTAGAAGGTCCGGCCCACGTGGGAGTAGCGGAAGGCCGGATTCAGGGGGCCGATCCCCACCAGGTCGACGCCCAGGTAGCGGGCCAGAGCCTTCACCTTGAGGGCGGCCACCTGAGGGTCCGTCGGGAGCCGCGCCGCTTCGGGTCGGCCACCGACGGATGCCACCTCTTTCGGCAGCCCGGCGATGAAGGCCGAACCGAAGAGACTATCCAGGGCGGCTCGATCGTGGGGTGCGGCGGAACTCCCCAGGGGAGGGAGGGCTCGGAGGAAGTCGTCGGCCGGCTGGAACTCCTCGTGGGCCTGGTAGTAGGCCCGATACCGCTCAGAGCCCGACTCCAGGTCCATCCGGGCGAACAGGCAATCCCGCTCGTCGAAACGCTCCAGCAGCCCGATCACGTCCCCGCGATAGGTGGGTTCCTCGACCCTTCTACCATCAAAGAGGGATCGCCACTCCACGGCGCTCCCCGGCACATCGTTGACCACCGGCATCCCCGTACCCATTGCCCCGTGCTTCAGCTGGCCTTGTCCAGATCGACGATCCGAACCTCCCCCACGTAGCTCTTGGCGCGATAGCTGGTGGCATGCTGCAGCTTGGACACGATGTCGGCCATCCGCAAGGAGGCCTCCGCCATCCTCTGCACCAGGCCCTGCAGCTCCTCGGGGCTCCGCTCCCGACCGCAAATCAGCTCGGCGGTGCTGATCACCACCGTGAGCGGCTGGTTCAGCTCGTGGGCCACGGCGCCGGCCAGCTGGACGATGGTCTCGTCTCGGGCCGCCTGCTGGATGGCCCGCTCGGCCCGGCGATAGAGGATGTGGATGGCGCCGGCGCTGACCAGGCCCACCACCCAGGTCGCAACGATGAGGGAACCGGCCACAGCCGCGGAGGAGAGGGTAGGGTCGAAGAACTGGTGGGTGAGCACCACGAAGGTGAACAGCAACAGGGCAGACAGAACTAGTACCCAGACAGATAACACGAACCGCACGGGGCTAACTCCCTCCGTATGCGGATCTCGGCGGCGGAGCGGCGAGGCCGGACGCGATCCATCAGCCCTGGCCTCTGCTGCGTCGTGGACTGGAGCAGCTCTCCGGCCGAGTCCCCTTCGACACACCCCACACGGAGCGGCTCTATCTAGAGTATATCATTGCGTAACAGATGGTGCCAGGGAAACTACTCTATTACCCGCGCCACCTCTTCCAGCGGCTTGCGAGGTCCGGGCGCGGGGCTCTCGGCGGGGTAGCCCACCGGCACCAGGGCGAACAGCTCGACGTCGTCGGGGACCTCCAGCATCCGGGCGATCTCCCTCCTCGCCAGCATCGGCCCCGCCATCCAGCAGGCACCAAGCCTGAGGCTGTGAAGCGCCAGCAGCAGGTAGCCGGTGGCTCCGGCGATGGTCTGGATCCGCGAGCTGACCTCGGCCCGATTCCGGATCATCTCGCTGGCGGCCGGATCCGTCCCGTCCCGCCGGCGCAGCACCTTGTCGGCCGCGCTCTGGTAGCCCCCCATGGCCACGGCGATGACGGCCGGCGCGGTGCGAAAGAAGGCGGCGTTGGCCCGGTACCGCTCGAAGGTCTGGCCGAACTCCGCCGCCTCGGGCCAGCCGGCCATCGCATCCACCTTGGCCTGGACGGCGTCCGCAATCCGCTCGATCATCCGAGGGTTCTTCACCACGAAGAACTTCCAGGGCTGGAAATTGCCGCCGTTGGGCGCCCATGAGGCCAAGCTGATAGCCTTCAGGATCAGGTCGGTGGGAACGTCGACATCCCGGTACTTCCGTATGGATCTCCTGGTCTTGAGAGCTTCTTCTAACTCCACGGCTACTCCTCCTGCGATCTATGGGTGAGTCTCGGTTCCAGTAGGCGCGGGCCGCGGGAATCGCCCGACCGCTGCAGTGCCGAAATGATAGCGCTCCCGGAAAGAAGGGGCAACGGGGGCCACTCCTGGTAGAATAGCAGCAACCTGCAGCTGGCGTGCAGGGCCGCCGGCCACTATAATAAGGTTGCCTGATATTATGGATACCAAACTAAGTCGCCAAAAAGAGGGTCGCGAACCGGACAGGGCAGCGTCGCAGTTGCTGGAGGCCGTGCCGCACCTCAGACGGATCATCCACAGTGCAGCTCAGGACGACGACAGCGCCGGCGCTCTCACTGTGACCCAGCTTCGAGTCCTGGCTCGGCTGGTCCGTGGGGTGCAGCTGCCCAGCGAGCTGGCCCGGGCCCTGGAGATCACACCGGCCACCGCCGGCGAGATCGTCGACCTGCTGGTGCGGAGGGGTCTGGTGGAGCGACGAGACCAGCCGGGAGACCGGCGGTGCACCCCGCTGCTGGTCACACCCGCCGGCCTGGCCCGCTGGGAAGCCGCCATGGATCGAGCGATGGAGGCCCTGAAGCAGCTGCTGGCCGGCATGGAACCCGCCCACCGCGCTGCGTTGGAGGAGGGGCTGGAGGCGCTGCTGGAGCGGATCGGCGATCGACGGCGGGGGAGCGGCGGGAGCGAGAATGCTGACTGAACGGTGGCAACGGAACCTGGCGGCGCTCTGGATCGGCCAGTTGCTGACCATGGTCGCCTTCAGTTTCGTCTTCCCCTTCATCCCGCTCTTCGTCCAGAGCCTGGGCGTGCCGGATCCAGTCGAGGCCGCCGAGTGGGCAGGGGCCATAGCAGCGGCAGCCGCCGTCTCCATGTCGGTGACTCAGCCCATTTGGGGGAACCTGGCCGACCGGTGGGGCCGGAGGCCCATGGTGATCCGGTCGATGCTGGGCGGTGCCGTCGTCGTCTCCCTGATGGGACTGGCCACCTCCCCACAGCAGCTGCTGATAACCCGCTTCATCCAGGGTTCCGTTACCGGCACCGTGGCCGCCGCCAACGCCCTGGTGGCCACCTCGACGCCGCGACACCGCCTCGGCTTCGCCCTGGGGGTGATGCAGGTGGCCATCTTCCTGGGAAGCTCCGTGGGACCTCTCGTGGGTGGGGTGATCGCCGACGGCTTCGGCTATCGCGTGCCTTTCTACGTTGCCGGCGCCCTCATGCTTGTAGGAGCGGCCATAGTGCTCCTCTTCGTTCGGGAGGACTTCACTCCGCCCCCGCCCGGGTCCGCCCGCCGGGGTGTGATGGCCGAGAGCCGGTCGATGCTGGCCATAGCGATCTTTCCGATCCTGCTGGGGGTCACCTTCCTGATCCAGTACGGCGGCACCATCGTGAGCCCCGTGCTGAGCCTTTTCATCGCGGAGTTGAAAGGCGGGGAGGACGCGGCGACGGCCGCCGGCCTGGTGCTGGCGGCGACGGGCGCTGTGAGCGCGGTCTCGGCCCTCCTCATCGGACGGGTTAGCGACCGCATAGGCCACCGCCGGATCCTCATGGCCTGTCTGGCAGGGGCTTCGCTGTCCTACTTCCCGCAGTCCCTCGTGGATCAGGTCTGGCAACTGCTGCTGCTGCGGATGCTGCTGGGGCTCTTCCTGGGCGGGCTGATGCCCAGCGCTAACGCTTTGCTGGCGGGACTGGTCCCCCAGGAGCGGCGGGGCGCAGCCTTTGGGCTGGCCGCTACTGCCAACTCCATGGCCAACGCCGTCGGACCCCTGTCGGGCGCGTTCTTCGCGTCCTTCTGGGGGATGAGGTCGGTATTCCTGGCGACCGGAGTCCTCTTCGCCTTGAGCTTCGGCTGGGTCAGCTGGGGGCTGCGGCGCCATCCCCTGCCCCGGCCCAGACTCGAGCGAGAGGGCGCGGCCTCCCCGGCCGCTCCATCCAAGAGCACCGCCGCCCAGGCCGCTACCACCCGGACTGCCCCGGAGCCAGAACCGCGCCCTGCGCCGGGTAACGGCAGCCTTTCCGCCGCGGAGATCTCGACGGCCGAGGGCGATCCCACCGAGTAGCGCCCAGCGAGGGCTTGGCGCCCTGGCGCTGCCGGAATTGACTGCGAACCTGCCAGAACGTATAATTTGACTAGAGTTGCCTATGCGGGAGTAACTCAGTCTGGTAGAGTGTCTGCCTTCCAAGCAGATTGTCGCGGGTTCGAGTCCCGTCTCCCGCTCCAAAGTCCGGTTTGGCCTAGAGCCAGGCCGGACTTCCGTTTTTCAGACAGCCCGAAAATGGCTCCACGACAATCTAATTTTCGCTCCTCCGGGTGCGGCGGGTAGCGCCCCACTCAAGCGTGGTCACGCTGCCACCGCTTGGATTGGTTGCCCGGGTGGGCGTTCTCGGCGCTTCGACTCGACTAGGATCGGTTGGGAGGGCCGTTTGGGTGGGCGACCTCGGCGCT
>JAJZRD010000126.1 GCA_021845945.1 Chloroflexota bacterium | reverse complement strand
GCGGTTCGCGGAGTTGGTTCGGGGCTACGGCCTTACGGTCGAGACCGGCCGGTTCGCGGCTCACATGGAGGTGAGCCTTGTGAACGATGGTCCGGTGACAATCAGCCTGGAGGTCTAGGATGGAAGTAGACTTCCACGCAGGGACCAGGGGCCGGCGCCCTCCACGGCGACGGTGACCAACTGACCCCTCAGGTTGCGCTCGCTTTCGAAGAACACCAGCTTGTTGGAGCGAGTCCGGCCCGTCCACTTCCCCTTGTGGCGACGCTCGACCAGCACCTCTACCTCCTGCCCGACCAGCAGAGCGTTGTTGCGGCTGGCTATAGCCGTCTGCAGCTCCTCGATCTCGTGGAGCCGGCGCTTCTTCTCCTCCTGCGGCACGTCGTCCTCCAACTTGCGGGCGGCGGCCGTTCCCGGCCTCGATGAGTAGGCCGCCACGTGAAACAAGTCGAACTCGACCCGGCGCAGCAGCTCCAGGGTGTTCTCGAACTGCTCGGCGCTCTCGCCAGGAAACCCTACGATCACGTCGGTGGACAGGGCGATGCCCGGAATGGCCTTCCGGATCTCCGCCACCAGATCGAGATACTGCCTGACGGTGTAGCGGCGAGCCATCCGGCGCAGCAGCTCGTCGTCCCCTGCCTGGATTGGCAGGTTCAGCTCCTCGCACAGCTGAGGGATCTCCGCCATGGCCTGAATCAGGTCCGGCGTGAAGTCGTTGGGGTGGGAGGTTAGGAAGCGCACCCGCGCCAGCCCAGGCAGATCGGCTACCGCCCTGAGGAGCGACGCCAGACTGCTGGGGGGCGTCAGGTCCCTACCCCAGGCGTCCACCGTCTGACCCAGCAGCACGATCTCCTTTGCCCCCCGGGAGAGAAGGCTTTCGGCCTCAGTCACGATCTCCCGCTCCGTGCGGCTGCGCTGGGCGCCCCGGCGGTAGGGCACTATGCAGTAGCTGCAGTACTTGTCGCAACCTCGGATCGCCGTGACGCCGACCGACACCGGCACCCGGTGGCCGTAGCCGGTGGGGTCCGGCGCACAGCTGTCAGTATCGTCCGCCCCTGAAAGGAGCAGGCCAGGGAGGCTCTCCATGTCCGTGGGGGATACGAAAAGATCGACGAAGGGGTAGCGCTGTTGAAGCTCGGCCCGATCGGCTCCGGCCATGCATCCGGTGACGCAGAGCACCATGTCGGGGCGCCGGGCCTTGAGGGACTTGAGCTGTCCCAACTGGCCGTGGACCCGATCCTCGGCGCTCTGGCGAACGCTGCAGCTGTAGAGGATGGCGACGTCCGCGTCGTCGAACCGCTCCGCGGCGGACATGCCCGCGCCATCGAGGACGTCGGCAAGCCGCCGGGCGTCGGAACCGTTCATCTGGCAGCCGCTGACCCACAGGTGGTATCGATTGGGCAAGGAAACCTCCCGGCCTGGGTGAGGCAGATTAGACGCTTTGCGCAGCGGGTAGCTGCAAAAGGGATTATAGACGGTGATGGGCGGAGACGCCAAACATCCAGATATCGACTGCTATGCGATCCCGCCGCTCTCGCGAACCATGGCTGATGCGGAGACGGCACCCGGGTAGCGCGGATTGGGGGGAAAGGACAGGGGTGGCGAGGGTCCTGTAGGGGGCGAGGCGGAGGGGGTATCGCCGCCTGGTGCTGGAGGAGGGCTGGTTGGGCGGCCCCTTGGGCCGCCCACTCTTGTCTCCTAGAGGACCTCCACCTTGCGCTGGAAGGCTTCGTGGATCCGGGAGGTGATGGACCCTGGGCGACCGGTGCTCACCGGCTTTCCATCCACCTCGACGATGGGGACCACTTCTCCGACGGTGCCGGTGAAGAACATCTCCTGAGCCGCGTACAGCTTCGGCAGGGGGATGGGGCTCTCCGAGTAGGACATGCCCAACTCCCTGGCTAGGTCGAGGACCACGGCTCGGGTGACGCCGTGGAGTATGTAGTTGGAGGCCGGTGGGGTAGTGAGGACGCCATCGAAGACGGCAAAGAGATTGGAGGCGGAACCCTCCATGACGAAGCCGTCTCGGACAAAGATAGCATCATGGCAACCGGCCGCAGCCGCGCGCTTCTTGGCGGTGGTGTTGGGCAGCAGCATGGTGGTCTTTACGTAACACTTAGCCCATCGCTCGTCGGGGACGGTGATGACCCTAATGCCCTCCTCGTACAGCCGGGCGGAGGGAGGGGACGCCGGGCTGACAATGGCCACCACGGTGGGGGTGAGCCCCTCGGGGCACAGGTGGGCTCGGGGTGCGGCGCCTGAGGTCGCCTGGAGGTAAATGGAGGCCTCCTGGAGACCAGAGCGTCGCAGCAGCTCGAGGCTCTGGGTCTCCAACTGGTCCAGGGCTGTGCCCAGGTCGAGATCTACCGCCGCGACGCTGGCCCGCAGCCGGCGCATGTGGCGCTCCATCTCGAACGGTTTGCCTTTGTAGACGCGAATGACCTCATAGACGCTCTCGGCAAACTGAAATCCGCGGTCATCGATGGCTATTGCGGCCTGCTCGTAAGGGACAAAGCGGCCGTTGAGCAAGACTTCCCTTGACAACCTAGCTACCTCCTTCAGCCGTCTTGAATGTTGGTCTACATCTTGCTAGGCAGCTTCCTGGCTACCAACGGGGGCTCGAGACATGGACGATCGCAAGCAAATCATGGTGGTCGAGGACGATCTCACTATCCGTCAGCTCATGGCTGAGATCCTGCGAGAGGCAGGACACGAAGTGGTGGAGTGCGCTACCGGGGAGGAAGCCCTCTCCTGCCTCGACTCCACGCATCCCGCGGTAATCACTCTCGATCTGGCTATGCCCTCCATGGATGGGGTTGAGTTCCTTCGGGCTTTACGGCAGCGGGACGACACGGCTAGGGTAGCCGTGGTGGTCGTGACAGCCGCCCCGGAGTTCCTCCGGCAGGAATTAGCGGTGGAAGGCCATTCCACCCTGGGCAAACCCTTCCACATGGATCAGCTGCTGGATGCGGTGGAACAGGCCCTGCACCTTTGAACTGGATCCGCCGAGTCCTCTTCCATCGATCCAAGAGGACGGCTCCGGCCGCACCGGCAGCGGAGACGGCCGTCTCGGTAAGGAGCGTGAGGGGTAGGTGTGGATGGTCGTTCATGAGCAGCCGGATTATAGCATGTTCGTGCGAGGGGCGTGTCTCGAAGTGGGCGGTCTACCCGCGGTTGCGCCGGTATCGCCAGGTGCCGTACCCGACGGCAGCGAGGAAGGCTGCTCCCCCAACGACGGGCCACGGGGATGCGGGGGATGCAGGGGTGGTCGCCGACCCCGAGGTAGCGGCGGTGGGGGTAGCGGCCGTGGTCGGGCTGGCAACCGGCGTGGCAGTGGGAGACGGTTGCGCCGGCCCGCCGGTCGGCGTGGCCGTGGGAACTGAGGTAGGGGTCTGCACCGCGCTCGGAGAGGTGGCCTGGCCCCTGGTGGGTGCCGGGGAGGCCGGAGCCGGAGCAGCCGTTCCCGACGGTGCCGGACGGTAATCGGCGGCCGGTGGGGGAGTCACGACCGGATACGCAGGCGCGCCGCCCGCGCCGGCGGGTGGGCGCGTTGGCGGGGGCCCGGCGGTCTGGCCGAGGGCATTTCCCCAGCTTCCGCCGAGCGACGCCAACAGCGCCACCACTCCGGCGATCAGAAGGCTCACCAGGAGCGAGTGAGATCGGGTACCCATGCCGGGGCGTCGGAACCTCGCTACCGCTGCGGCTGGGGCAGCAGGGCGTCGATGGGCCACAGGCCAGCCTCCTTGGCCAGGTCGCCGCCGTTCCCGACGACGACGGTGCCGGCTGCCGCCCACGGGACATCCACCGTCCACAGCTGCAGGGTAGCCCGCTGGAGCCTGGCACCGACCACCGGACCGTACTGCTTCACCGACAGGGGCAACCCGTAGTCTTCCAGCCAGTTGGGATCGTTCAGGTAGGCGGCCAGCAAGGCCGGGTAGGGATCCAGATTGGCGAGGTGGCGGGCCTGCACGGCGTCCCACGCGAGGCCGCTGTCCTCGCTGGTGTCGGCCGCCTGTGGAACCTGGCGGAACGTGTCCAGCCAGCCATCGACGCCGCGCTGGTTCAGGTCGTCGAACACGTTGACCGGAACCGCTGCCTGCAACTCGGGTCGCCACTGGAGCGCCAGCTTCTGGAAAGCCTGGGTCGCGAAGCCGCCGTGCATGAAGCGCCCGCTGATCGGATAGCCGATCCGGTCGACACCGCCCATGCGCTGGAACCCGCTCCAGAAGGCCGCGTCGTTGTCGTCGGTTACGGAGTAGCCCGTTCCACCAGCCCCTCCGAAGCCGTTGGCGGCGGTGAAGAAGGCCCCGTTGGAGAGAGGTGCCTCGACAGCCTTCACGTCCGCGGGCCTGATCACGATCGCGACGAGCCCGCTCCTGGCCACGGTGGTGGTGATCTTGTTGCTGGCGGCATCCACCGAACTCGGCAGACCCAGCCAGCCCTTGCCCGTCCACAGAGCAGGCACGACCCGCGTGATGTCCCCTCCCGCCCTCTGAAGATCCGTCTGAGGGGGCCGGTAGGTCAGAACCAGCGGCACGGCGAAGCCACTCTGCTGGCCGAGGGGCACCACCTGCACCGCGGCCGCCTGGAAGTAGCCTGAGGGTGCCGGGTGGCCCACGGCGAACAGGCCGGGAAGTCCCCCGATCAAGAGAGCGCCATCTCCGAACTGGAAGCCGGCCAACTGGTAGTCGGAGCCCAGGGAGCCGCCGAGGGAGTTGGGATCGACCGGAGTGAAGGTGAGGTTGGTCGAACCGCCCGTCCCACCGGGGAGCGTGACGTCCATGTTGGGATTTGGGGTGCCGAGGGTACCTCCCTCGGGGGGTATCGTCCCGCCGGATGGCGAGCCCAGAAGCTGCGCCCCACCCGGCAACGGTGGAGGGGGTGGGGTGGGAACGGTCTGGCCCAGGGCGGTTCCCCAGGAGCCACCCAGGGCGGCCAGGCAGGCGACGGCCACTGCCACAGACAGGGGCACGCCATAACGACTGAGGAGACGCCGAAGCCCGTGCCGAGGGAACGCGGTGAGTTGACGCAACATCTGGTTACCCTCCATCACTCGAATCTCCGCTGCCATCGCGACTGTCGCCGCCCCGTAGTTCGATTCGCAGGTCGCTCGTTGCGCTGCCGCGATAGACCGCCGACTCGCCGGTGGGCCATCGCACCAGGACCGAGATGGAGCGACCCTGGGATCCCGCCTGCTTCTGGACGAAGAGGTGATAGCTTCCCTCTTTCTCCCCATTTTCCGCCCCCGTGACGTAGCGCAGCACCACAGTCCGATGCTCGCCGGGTCCGACCGGAAGGTATCCAGCGACGACGGTTCGGCCGAACTCGGTTTCCGGAGGGGCCGGATCGACCAGCCCGTCGGCCGTCACCGACCGGGCATCGGGAGGGACGTACACTCTAAGCCAGTCTCCCCAGAATCCGGGGGTTTCCGCCAGCTTGCCGGCAGATGGATCGAACGTTGCCCCGCCGACCATGGCCGGGGGTATCCAGGATGGGAGACCGCGGGGATAATGGTTGCTGTAGCTTAGCACAATCTCGTGCTGTTGACTACCATCCTCAGCAAGGTTGATCCTCAAGCTGGTCTCGGCGTCGACGAAGCTGTAGGTGTCTCCGTAGGACACCGTGGTGTCTACGACGCAGAGGGAGTCGCCGGAGACCTCCGGGAAAGCCCCATCCCACCCGTTGGCGTGGATTACCTGGAGGAGGCGCTGGTCTTTGGCCGCCAGCAGCAGGTGCTTCTCCCGCAGCAGCCTCCCGATCTCGCTTCCCAGCGGGAGAAGGTCAGCGGGGGAAAGGTCGAGCAGCCTGTCGACGACGGCCCGGCTGACCGCGCCCAGAAAGGCGTTCTTCGCCTCGTGGAAGGCGGTGGCCGACGCCAGGGCGGCACGAGAGTAGAGCTGTTCCGCGGCCGCCTTCTCGAAGCCGTCGGCCGAAACCGGCCCGAAGCCGGACACCTCCACCGGGCCCACGACTCGCAGCAGCCCCTCGACGGCGGTGGTGTCGATGGCGACGACCCCGTCGACCGGACCATGGCCTGCTCGCCGCCACGCCTCCTCCACCTGGGCGGCCGAGGCGGGGAAGTCGGGCCACCAGTTGGCGTCCCGCAGATACCAACCCCCGAGCCCCAGATAGCGGGCGAGTGGAGCCGGGGGAAGCGGCGGCCTGGCCTTGTCGTCCACGGTGTAGCTGGAGCCGTACTCCAGCCGAACGACCGCCCCGTTCTCCACGGTTATCAGGCCGACGCTGCCGATGAAGCCTCCGGTCGCCCGGATCTCGGCGTTGTTCTGGCCGAGCAGCAGGTAGCTGCGCGGGCCCTCCATGCCCAGCGCCGGGCCCAGCGCGCCCAGCAGCTCGAGGCCGCGCCTGGCCTGGGGGAGCGTTCCCTCCAGCCCGTCCAGGAAGGGCTGATACTGCCGGAGGGGTCCGCCCAGTATCTTTCCCCGAAGGGGCTGGAGGCCGGCCTCTGCGGCCGCAAGGCATCCCTCGATCTGGCCCTGCTGCCCGGACAGGGTGGCCGCCGCGCGCAGGTAGAGGCGGAGGTGCTCCTGGGGCGGTGCGGAGGCCGCCGCTTCGGCAGCCTCCGAAATGGGCTGAGCCGCGATGGCGCCAGCTCGGGCCAGAGGCACGGCGACGGACAGCAGGTCGGGGACGTCGGCCGGCCAGCCAATCTCGGGCGGCAGAGGCCGAGCCACCCTGAGCAGCGGTGCCAGCGGCCCCACCTCGGCCTGCAGCGCGGCCAGCGCCTCGGAGGTCCTTTCCGTCGCCCGCCCCAGCGCCACCAACCGGGCCGGGCCACCGGAGGGCTCGCGCTGCAGCTCGGCCACGATGGCGAGGGCGGCCGCCGTCTCCCGCTGCACCCGCTGCGAGGCGTCGAGGACGCGAAGGGCCTTCCACGACGGCAGGGCCAGGAGCAGGAGCAGCAGGAGGGCGATGGCCAGCGCCCGGTCCCGGCGACCGGCGAACCGCTTCCTCATGGCGACACCCTCTCCAGCACCCCGGGGTGTCTCTGCTGCAGCTGAGAGCGGAACCAGTCGGTGGCCAGCAGCCGCCGATCGACCACCACCACGTCCGGGCGCCTGCCCTCCACCACCTGCGCGTACCACAGGACGAAGGTCTGTTCGTCTCGGTCGGTGATCAGCAGGGCGTTGGGAGCCGCGCCGGAGAGGGTGTCTCGGGCGTAGGATGCGGCGGCGTGGTCCGAGCTGAGGTCCAGCGGCGCGAAACACGTCCAGAATTGCACAGCCGGGATGGCAATTGCGGCGACGAGGGCGATGAGCGTGCCGGGCCAGCTGGCGGCGGGATGGGGAGTGCCCACGCCCGGGGAGGCGGGATGGGGGGTGCCCACGCCCAGGGAGGCGACGTGGGCGGCGCCCACCCCCAGCGAGACCGCCAGGACCAGCACGGCCGGGAGGAGGTAGACCTGGCCGTTCTCGGCGTTGTAGAACAGCGTGAAGCCGAGGGTGAGCAGGAGGTAGGCCAGCAGCATCCGGAAGAGTGCCGGGCTCCGGCGGGCCAGCTCGCCGAGTCCGAGCAGCGCCAGGACGAGGCCGGGCCAGGTGAGCTGTGCCACCAGGAGCTGCGCCATCGCCGGGATGCGCGCCGCGACCTCGCTCCAGGGTCTGCCGCCCCAGTATGGCCGGTAGCCGCTCGCCGTCACGTGGGCGAGGAAGCGAGGGAGGTCGGAGGGGTCGCCCCAGTTGAGGGGGGGATCGGCGGCGGCGCGAAGGGGCAGATAGAGGTAGATGGAGAGACCCGCCGCGAAGGCGACGGGGGCGAGGAGCGCGGTGCTGCGGCGCAGGGTGGCCGGCTCCCGAGCGACGACGAAGGCGGCGGCCGGGAGGGCCAGGAGGGCGAGGGTCGGGTGGTTGCCGAGCCCGATCCCGAACAGCAGCGCCACCGCCACGACGAGCCGGTCCCGATACGGCCGCCACGAAGCGAGCAGCAGCAGGGCGGCCAGGACCAGGGCGGCGTGAAGGGTGTACACCTCCGGGATGGTCGCCTGCGACCAGTAGAGGGGCGAGGTGGCCAGGACGCCGCCTGCGGCCAAGGCGGCGACGGCGGAAGGGATCGGAGACGGGTTCTGGGTGCCGGGCGCCGCGAGCAGGGCGGAGAGGCCGGCGGCGAGGGCCACGCCCACGGCGGCGGCCACGGCCGACAGGAGGCCGACCCGAAAGGCGACCTCACCGACCGGGAGCTGCGCGAAGAGGTGGCCGAGCAGCATGTAAAGGGGGTAGCCGGGCGGGTGGGCGACCCCGAGGACGGCGGCGGCGGCGCTCAGCTCCGGCCCATCCTCGCCGCCGTTGCCCCAGCTGATGGTCCGCGCGGCCGTGCGCAGGTAGAGGGCGAAGGCGCCCAGCGAGAGCAGCAGGGGCAGCCCCACCGCGACGAGGCGGTGGAGCGCGACCGGCCCCAGACGGGACGGGTATCGAGGTCGGGAGGTCGAGGCTTCAGCCGGCCGAGCGGCCATGATCCGTCCTTCCACAAGAGGCTGCAACCACGATCACCTCGCGGGGGCGCGCCGGACCCGGGAGGCCGGCGATGGCCGCCAGGCACTCCCGCAGCTCCGAGGCCGCGTTGCGGGCGGGGATGACTACGCTGAAGCTGCGCTCCACGCCCTACTCCACAGGGAAGAATCGGCGGGGATGGGAAAGACGTAGTAACGACTTTAGTCGTTCGTATCCCCGGGTGGCTCGCCCCCATTATAGCAGTCCGAGAAAGCTCTAGACTGAAGTCGTTGCTACGATGCGCGTTGGTCCCGCAGCCGCGCGGCGAGGGGGTAGAGGGCCGCCGCCAGCAGGTATCCCCCCAGCAGGTCGCTCGGCCAGTGATAGCCGAAGTAGAGGGCGCTGTAGCCCACCGCGGCGGAGAGCAGGAGGGCCAGGGCGAGGCGGACCAGTTCTGGGTTCTGGGTTCTGGGTTCTGAGTGCTGGGTGCTGGGTGCTGGAGCCCTCACCCTGACCCTCTCCCAGAGTGAGAGGGGAAGCCGTCTCCCCGTGCCCCGGTCCCCCCGGGGCCACGTCGCTGCCAGCAGCGCCAGGAAGAGCACCCGCGTCGCGTGGCCGCTGGGGAAGCTGCCCCGACCCCCGGCGCCGGCCTCGGGGGCGGCGGGCGCCGTGGCGGCGACGAATCCCTGCCGGACCAGCGCGTCCGTCCGATCGAGCGCCAGCCCCACCGGCTCCGAGGCGAAGGTGCGGTGGAGCTCGTAGGTCCTGTCCGGGGCGGGCTGGTCCACCACCAGGCGGAGGCCTGCCTGCACGCCGATGGCAAGCAGCAGGACGAGGGGGGCGAGGGCGGGGAGCAGGAGGTGGAGGGGGAATCGGGACGTGTAGGGCGGGGCGCCCCGCCCTACGTCTTGGAGGAGGAGGTAGGCCGACCACACCACCGCCACCGCGGCGCCCACCTGCGCGAAGCCCAGCCTGAACAGCCAGTTCATCGCGTCCGCCGCCCCCTCCCACCGGTGCGCCACCACCCACCCCAGGGCGGCCTCGTCCAGTGGGGCCAGCAGCCTCGCCTGGGCCAGCAGCGCAACGGCGACGAAGATGATCCAGGGCAGCACGACCATACCCACCCCCACCGTTTACCCACCGTTTACCGGCGGCAACCGGACCGTTTACCCGGCCCCCGTATTCTCCCGCGAAAGGCCCTAATCTTCAACCCGGTTGCTGCCGATCATTGTGGTGATTGGCGCATTCGTTTGTGTGAACAGGAGGACCTCTGCCCATCTCGTGCTTGACAGGCCGCAATGGAGGTGATAGCTTGTTCACGCTAACCACGTTGTTGATGACGGGGGGCCTTCCTTTAGCCCCGCTCCCGACCGCAGGCAGGCTTCATCGCTTACCCGTGCAGATCCGCGTACCCCTTTCCAGGCAAAGGCGATCCGGTTCCCGTCGCATCGGCGCGCTCGGCGCCGGTGGCATCCTCGAGGGCAGGCGCAAACCGCTCGCGGGGCGCGTCCGCGGGCGTGTAGGCGTGGGGGTTTGACCTGTGGAGCTGAGACGCTACGTCTCCGTCGTGCGGCGCTGGTCGTGGTTGATCCTGCTGGGAACGGTGCTAGCCGCCGGAGCCAGCTATGTGGTCAACCTCAGCATGCCCAAGGTGTACGAGGCATCAACCACCCTGTTGGTCAATCAGGCCCAGACGCCCGGCAGCGTCGCCTACAACGACGTCCTCACCAGCCAGCAGCTGGTCAAGACCTACAGCGAGCTTATCCACAAGCGGCCGGTGCTGCAGAACGCCCTCGCCGACCTGCGTCTCCCCTACACCCCGGAGCAGCTGGACAGGATGCTGACCATTCGGGCGATCCGCGACACCATGCTGCTGGAGCTGAAGGCCGAGAGCATCGATCCCCAACAGGCCGCCGACGTCGCCAACGCCGTCGCCCAGGCCTTCATAGAGGAGGTCCGCCGAACCCAGATGGGCCAGGCCGCCCAGTCCCGGGACGCCCTGCAGGAGCAGCTCCAGGCGGTCCAGAGGGACATCCGCTCCACCTCCGACCAGGTGGATCGGCTGCGGAACGATCCGGGAGGGCGGACTCCGGAGGCTCTCCAGACGGAGGTTGGGCGGCTGCAGGGCGCGCTCTCGCAGTACCAGCTCACCTACTCCCAGCTGCTGAAGAGCGAGCAGGACATGCGTTTGGCCGAGGCGAAGGCTTTCGGCAGCGTCACCGTCGCGGAGCCCGCCGTTCCGAATCTGGTTCCCGTCA
>JAJZRD010000125.1 GCA_021845945.1 Chloroflexota bacterium | reverse complement strand
TACGGCGACGTCGCGCCGGAGGATACGCTACTCTAGGCTCTCGAAGCAGGAGAGGCGGGCAGATACCAGCCTCTCCTGCCACAGACAGGAAGGATTGCGAAGGATCGCTATGACAGTAGACTGGACCGCACCCGCTCGTGGAGCCCTGAACAGCTACGAGCTGGACGATCGGTGGGACGTCCTGCTTGACCCGGACCGCGTCTTCTGGGCGCTGGCGGCCAGGAACGCCAACGGCGCCAGGTCCGAGGCGGCCGCGGCACACTCCCGCGTGGCGCAAGAGCTCGAGGCCCGGCTGCGGCAGTTCCGCTTCGAGACCCACATAACGGCGTTGTATGTCAACCCCAACGATGCCTGCCATGCCGATTGTCGCTACTGCTATATCCCGCCGGAAATCCGGCGCAACGGGGCGCGGATGGACAGAGAGCAACTGGGGACAGTTCTACGGAAGGCTGAGAGCTTTTTCTCTCGGCAGGACATGGGCGGACGCAAGCCAGTGATCATCTTCCACGGCAGCGAGCCCCTGGTGGTGAAAGATGCGGTGTTCTGGGCTATCCGGAACTACAGGGACAGCTTCTCCTTTGGCCTACAGACCGACGGGGTGCTGCTCGAAGAGGAGGACGTCGACTTTCTCAAGGAGATGCAGGTCAGCGTCGGCATCTCGCTGGACTCGTATGACCCCGACGTACATGCCTATCTTCGTCGTGCACCGGGAGGAAAGAGGACCTTTGAACAGACGGTACGTGCCATCGAGTCCTTCGGAGGTTATTCGGGCCTCAACGTTGTAACTACCATAACGCGCTACAACGTCGAGCAGCTAGCCGGGCTCGTGGATTTCCTGCATGATCGAAAGGTTCCTGTGGTGTTGATGAACCCGGTTCGAGGCACCCAGCCCTATTCCCGTGAGTTCCAACCCGATTCCGATAGCCTGCTGGACTGCTTTACCAAAGCAGTCCGGCGAGCCCTGGAGCTTTCGGAACGATCTGGCCGGTCGATCTTGATCGGCGATTTCTCCAACCTGGTGCTGGCCATCGTGGCTCCAGAGGGACGGCGATTGATGTGTGATATCACCCCCTGTGGTGGCGGCCGTTGCTTCCTTGCCGTTACCGGCAGCGGGGAAATGATCCCGTGTGGCGAGTTTCAGGGTCTCTCGGGCTTCTCCGGTGCCAACATCTTTCGGGATAGCATCGAGACTGCGGTGGAATCTCCCCCTTTCCAGCAGGTGCGGGATCGCATTGTGGAGCGGATCGAGGGGTGTCGAGACTGCGCCCTTCGCCACATCTGCGGTGCCCCGTGTCCTGCTGAGGCGCAAGGGATGCATGGGGACATGCTTAAGGCCTCCCCCTACTGCGAATTCTACAAAGGGATCGCCAAGCTGGCCTTCGAACTGATCGCTGAGGGGAAAGTCCACCAACTCCTGAGGAAGGGAGCCCTGACGAATCTGCAGGTTGACTATTGCGTGGTGCGCTAAGCTCGGCGCCGTCGTTCCGAAGCTGACATGGAGGTTTCAAGACATGCGCCAAGCTCTGCCGCTGGAAGACGTGGACTTCCTGGACAGGAGGCTCCTTCCCATCTGGGAGAAGGTCAGAGAAAGAGAACGGCTCACATTCCAGGAAGGGCTGCTCCTCTTCGAGACCGAGGACCTCATCTCCCTGGGGAAGATGGCGAGCCACGTGAAGGGCGGTTGGGCCGGGGAGCGGGTGTACTTCGTCGTCAACCGCCACGTCAACTACACTAACGTCTGCGCCCTGGCCTGTCGCTTCTGCGATTTCGGTAGGAAGAAGGGCCAGCCCGGGGCCTATGAGATGACTATGGAGGAGATCTTGGGCTGTGTTGACGAAGACCTGGAGGAGGTCCACATCGTGGGCGGCCACCACCCGGACTGGCCCTTTGAAAAGTACGTGGAGATGGTGCGAGCAATCCACCAGCGCTTCCCTCACGTCCAGATCAAAGCGTTCACCGCCGCCGAGATCGCCTACTTCTCACGGCGCTGGAAGCTGTCCCTGGAAGAGATCCTGATCAAGCTCAAGGAGGCGGGCCTCAGCTCCATGCCGGGAGGCGGAGCGGAGGTCTTCTCCGACCGGGTGCGCCGCCTCCTCTTCCCCGGCAAGACCTCGGCCGAGCACTGGCTCCACGTTCACCGCATGGCCCACTCCCTGGGCATACCTTCTAACGCGACGCTCCTCTACGGCCACATCGAGACCTACCGGGAGCGGGTCCAGCACCTCCTCATGCTCCGCGAGTTACAGGACGAGACGGGTGGGTTCCTGGCCTTCATTCCCCTGGCCTACCAGGTGGGGGAGACGAGGCTGGTGGAGCACCAGGCATCGGCGCTGGAGGACCTCAAGACAATTGCCGCCTCCCGGCTCCTCCTGGACAACTTTCCCCACGTTAAGGCCTACTGGGTAATGATCGGGGAAGCCACGGCCTCCATCGCCCTGAGCTTCGGCGCTGACGACCTGGACGGCACCATCGGCAAGGAGCGGATCGCCCATGCGGCCGGGGCGCAGAGCCCGGCGGGGCTGGCCAGGGAACGGATCATCCGACTGATCAAGGATGCCGGGAAGATTCCGGTGGAAAGGAATGCGCTCTACCATGTCGTCCACGTCTATTCGTGAGTGCGCCACGCCTGACGCGCGGCTCAGGGTGGGCAGAATCCCTTATCTCAACTCGGAGCCCTTCTACCACGGGATGGACGAGGCGGCCGTCGAGCTGCGCACCCTGATGCCCAGGGCGCTGGGGCTTCTGGCCGAGCGGGGCGAGGTAGATGCGGGCCTTCTTTCCCTGGTGGACTGTCTGCGCCTGGGCGAAAACTTCGAGTCTCTGGGGGACTTTTGTCTGGCAACCAGGGGCGAGGCCAGGAGCGTCCTGCTCTTCTCCGGAAGGCCCCTGGAGGCGATGGACGGCGCCACCATCGCCGTCACTGGCCAGACCTCCACCTCGGTCCAGCTCCTCAAGGCGTTGCTGGCGCACAGGTACGGGGCGCGGCCGAAGGCCTACGTCGAGCTCGGTAGGAGCTGCGACGCTTTCCTGCTCATCGGCGACGAAGCGCTGCGGCGCAGGGATGGCAGCCCGGAGTTCCCTTACCTGTACGACCTGGGCGAGGAGTGGTATCGATGGAAAGGTCTGCCCTTCGTCTTCGCCCTGTGGGTCGTCAGAAGGGATCTCCCCGTCCGCGAGAAGAAGGCCCTCCAGGCCATGCTTGGGGAGTGCCTTGCCCAGGGCCTTCAGTCGTTGGACCGCATCGCACAGAGACGAGCAGACACTGGCCTGCGCCCGGAGGAGGTGATTGAGTACCTTCGGGGCTTTCGCTACGTTCTGGACGCCGAGGAGAGGCAGGCCATCGAGGAATTCCAAGCGCTAATGGTCACACCGTGAGCCCAGGCGGCAGCCTGAGTCCATCGAGGGGGGGCAAGATGCTGAGGGGGATTCGAGAGAAGGTCCGAGAGGGCCAGCGGATCGGGCAGGAGGAGGGGCTGTACCTGTTGCGGCAGGCAGGTCTCCTGGACCTGGCGTCTCTGGCGAGCGCGGTCCGGTTCAGGCTGCATCCGGGCAAAGCGGTCACGTTCCTCGTCGACACCAACCCCAACTACACCAACGTGTGTGAGACCGGCTGCCTCTTCTGCGCTTTCCACCGGAAGCCCGAGGCCCCGGACGCCTACACCCTCTCTATGGAGGAGGTCATGGCGAGGATCGCAGGGGCGGTGAGGCAGAGGGCGACCACCGTGCTCCTTCAAGGAGGCCACAACCAGGAGCTTCCCCTGGAATACTACCTCAACCTGGTTCGGGAGACCAGGCGGAGGTTCCCCGGGGTAACGCCTCACTTCTTCTCGGCTACAGAGGTTCGGGAGATGGCCCGCGTGTCGGGGCTCTCGGTCCGAGAGGTGCTGGAAAAGCTCAGGGATGCGGGGCAGTACACCCTCCCCGGGGGAGGGGCCGAGATCTTGAGCGACCGGGTTCGGCGGCGCATCAGCCCGAGGAAGGGCCCCGTGGAGGAGTGGCTTGAGGCGCACCGGGAGGCCCACAACCTGGGGTTCAAGACCACCGCCACCATGATGTACGGCCACTTGGAGGCGCCGGAGGACGTCATCCAACATCTGGAGGCCATTCGCCGCCTCCAGGACGAGACCGGCGGATTCACGGCTTTCATCCCCTGGAGCTTCAAGCCAGCCAACACCCGGCTGGGGAAGTGGGTGAAGGAGCAAGTCGGGCCCAACCAGTACCTGCGCATCATCGCCCTGTCCAGGGTCTATCTGGACAACTTCCCCCACGTCCAGGCCTCCTGGTTCTCCGAGGGGAAGAAGGTGGGCCAGGTAGCCCTCCACTTCGGGGCCGACGACTTCGGCGGCACCCTCATCGAGGAGAGCGTGCACCGGGCGGCCGGCTTCGTCAACACCACCAGCCTCGACGAGGTGCTCGCCCTGATCAGGGAGGCGGGCTTCACCCCGGCCCAGCGCACCACGCTCTATGAGAGCCGCGAATTTCATGAGTGGGAGCGCCCTGGAACGAGGCTGAAAAGCCGATCATAATCCAGTCGAGCGTAATGCCTTCGACACCTACACCGCACAAGTGACACGGTGCCTCGGAGTGCCTACTTCCTTCCTGCACCAACCTGCGGGCCGGCACTACCTCCGGCCTATTTTTGATAAGAGAACCGCGGGAGCGCAAGTTTTGGTGGTCGCCTACGTCAAGAAGAGTAGAAACAGGGCTTCCGGCCCAACCGGACTGGAGAGACGCACTATGTAGAGAAAGGTTACCCAGGTCGAAGTACCGGCTCCAAGTCAGCCAGACCGCACATGGTGAAACCAGCCACCTGTCGCGACCCGGCGCATGCGGAAAATCACTGTACGAAAGGGGATTAATCATGCAACGGCGACGACCACTTCGCACCCTCGCGGCGGTCCTCCTGGCCCTAGGCCTCCTCATCAGCGTCCCCGCCGCCCGCGCCCAAGAGAACCAAGAAGACCCCACGGCGCGCGGCCAGGTTTTCTCAGAAACCGGCTTTGCGGTGGTAGATGGTGGCAATGACGTCAACGGCAACGCCATCCGCTTCTACTCGGAGTTCAAGCGGCTCGGAGGTGTTCAGACGCTTGGGTATCCGATCTCCACGCCCTTCAAGCTCAGCGACGGCTTCACCTACCAGGCGTTCCAGCGCGCCGTGCTCCAGTGGCGCCCGGAGAGGGGCCAGACAGTCTTGGCCAACACGCTGGATATTCTGCACGACATCGGAACAGATGGCTCCCTAGCGGTTCGTGGCATCCCGGTCTACCAGCCCGACCACTCGGGTGGCGACTGGGCCAAGGCAAAGGCGGAGCGCTTCTCGTGGCTGGCGAACCCTGCCATCCGGGACGTGTACCTGGCCAACCCGAACCCTGCCGCCATTCCCGAGTGGAACGACGCGCGGGCCATTGAGCTGTATGGACTTCCGACCTCCCTGCCTGAGAAACACGGGCCGTTTATCGCCCAGCGCTTCCAGCGGATTGTCTTGCAGCTGTGGGTAGAGCAGGTGCCGGGAATGCCGGCGACCGGCAGCGTCGTCGGTGTGCTGGGCGGCGACCTGCTGAAGGAATACGGGCGCATCCCCGCGCCGGCGGTGAGGCCGCTGGCGGTCACAGACGTAGCCGCCTACAACAGTTCCGCAGCCCCAGAGGCACCCATCACACTCTGGTCGGGTAGTGGGGCCGGAAGTGGGAGTGGCTCGGGCGGCGGCGCTGCCGGTTCGGGCGCTGGTGCTGGCTCGGGCGCTGGTGCTGCCGGTTCGGGCGCTGGTGCTGGCTCGGGCGGTGGTGCTGCCGGTTCGGGCGGTGGTGCTGGCTCGGGCGGTGGTGGCACGAGTGGCTCGGCCCCTGGCGCCGGCACGAGCAGCGGCACTCCCGACTCCGGTTCCAGCTCGGCCCCTGCCCCTGGCGCCGACACGAGCAGCGGCGCTACTACTTCGGGCTCAAGCACAGGTTCCCCAGCGCCGTCGCCGTCTCCTTCTGGCGGCGCGCGCTGACTCCCCTGGAACCCGGGGCTCCGAGCACGGGTACTCACTCGTTCGGAGCCCCGTGCATCCTCATGATGAACGTCCGGAGAAGAAGATGAAGAACAGCGTATCGAGCGCCGGGTTGGTTGTCGTTGGACTCCACGGTTAGGGCTACCCGCGCGGAGGATATCGTCAACCACTATTATGCCGCCATCTACAACCTGGCTTACCGCACGCTCGGACACCAGGAGGACGCCGAAGATGTCGCGCAAGAGACGTTCGTCCGGGCACTCCGCCATCTTGGTGACTTGCGCGATCCGGCGTCAGCTGGAGGGTGGCTGTATCGCATCGCGGCCAATGTATGTACCGACAAGCTGCGGCAGCGACAGCAGCAGAGCCGGCTGCGTGTCAACGCCGAAGACGCGGCTTGGGAGGATATCCCCGATACCGACCCGCTCGGTGCGCCGGAGCCAACGGCCGAGCGACGCGAACTCCTTCTCGGCGTCTGGCGTGCGATGATGTGCTTGCCTCCTCAGCAGCGCTTGGCGCTGGCCCTGCGTAAGTTGCACGACATGAGCTACGCCGAGATCGCTGAGGCGATGCAGACCAGCGTTTCGGCAGTCGAGACGCTGCTCTTTCGAGCCCGGCAGGGATTTCGACGGGCTTATGAGGGCGAGCAGAGGGCTGCATGGGGCGCCGACTGCGAGTGGGTGCTCGAGCGCCTTTCCGTTTCCATCGACTATGAACTCGCCCCGGATGAGCAGGCGCGTGTCGACGCACATGTGGCCGTCTGCACCCAGTGTCAGTTTGCCGCGCGCGAACTGCGGGCCACGTCACGTCTGTACGGATTGATCCCGCTGGTGAGTCCCCCTCCCGACGCCCAGGCGGCGGTGCTCGGGGCACTTTCCGCGGCCGAAGCGGGCACGAGCGGGGGGCTCCTGGCGGGGATCGGCGCGGCCAAGATGGGGCTGGCTGCCACCACGGCGGTGATGGTCACAGCCGCCACGCTGTGGACAGTGACCCAGCTAGGCCCTGTAACGCCTGCGGCAATGCCTGCCCCGCCTCCACCCGTTCAGACGCAGTCGCACCTGACTGATGACAAGCGTATCGATTCGAACGCGACCGCCGCCCCAGTTGCAAGTCCTGGTGCCACCACGACGCCGAGCCCAACGGCGGCGGCTACAGCCACGGTGAGCCTAAACACTCCACAGCCGATCCCTCTTGTACAGGTCGTGCAGCCCACCTCTACCGCCCAGGTTACGGCCTTGCCAGGCACAGTTCAGAACGACTCAAGTATTGTGCAGCAGAAAGCCTCACCGGCCGGTACCCCGTCCCTGCCGCTGACAACGCCGCTCGCAGCGGTCGTCACCTTGACACCCACGCTCACCCCAATGAGCTCTGCCTTGCCAACCCCAGTGCCGCGCACTTCGGTCCCGACCATTTCTGCTGCACTGTCCACGGTAACACCGTCCCCGACAGTATCTCCCGAGGCGGCCACCCAGGTTCCCACCCTCGTCCCGGTTGCCACCGCCTTGCCGCTCTCCGTGCCGCCCAGTGCCACCCCGCTCCCGACCGCATCTCCAGCAGCTCCCTCACCGACATCCCCTGCAAGGGCGTTCAGAGAGTGAGGTCTTGCCTCGAGTGCTGAACGGTGACGTCGGGATCTCCTCTCTGTGCACGCCGCATACGATGTTGGTTTGGCAATGCCGCGTTCACCAGACGTTCTGCAGCTGTGGCGTCTTGCGGAATGGATGGCATGCCGTAAGGGAGGTCGCGCAATGCTCCCAAACCGCGAATGCTTAAACGACCAATCCTGTGAGTCAAGGGAGGTAACGAAGATGAGAAGAGCTCTGCGGGTCGGCCACAGCCCCGACGCCGACGACGCCTTCATGTTCTATGCCCTGGCTCGTGGCCACGTCAAAGTGGATGGCTACGACATCGTCCACGTGATGGAGGACATCGAGTCCCTCAACCGCCGAGCGCTGTGCGGTGAGCTGGAGGTGACGGCCATCTCGGCGGCCACCTATCCTTGTGTGGCCGAGCGCTACCGCATCATGGCCTCCGGCGCCTCTATGGGGCGGGGCTACGGCCCTATCCTGGTGAGCCGGGATCCCACGGCGCCGGAGGACCTCGGCGGGAGGCGCATCGCTATCCCCGGCAGACACACCACGGCTTTTCTCCTGCTCTGCCTGTACGCGGACGACTTCCAGCCTGTGGAGGTTCCGTTCGATCGCATCCCCGAGGCGGTGTTGGCGGGAGACGTGGAGGCCGGGCTCCTCATCCACGAGGGGCAGATCACTTACAAGGCGATGGGCCTGAACAAGATCCTGGACATGGGAGATATCTGGCAACGGGAGACCTCCCTGCCGTTGGCCCTAGGCATCGACGTGGTGCGTCGCGACCTAGGAGAGGACCTTGGTAGGCGAGTGTCGCTGGCGCTGCAGGAGAGCATCGCGTACGCTTTCGCTCACGAGGAGGAGGCCCTGGCCTATGCAATGGGCTACAGCAGAGGCGTCGATCGAGAGACCTGCCGTCAGTTCATCCTGATGTACGTCAACGACTACACCAGGGACATGGACGAGGAGGGCCAGCAAGCCCTCAAAGCCCTGTACGAGAGGGCATTCCAGAGGGGGCTCATCCCGGGTCAGCCTCTCGTGCACCCCATCTGAGCGTCAGGAGTTACGCCGCTGACCTGGAATGAGACCGACACGCGTTATATCCTGCAAGTAAAAAAAGCGGAGAATTATCGTGAACAACCTGGAACACACCATAGCGCGCATTTCGCCGCTGGACGAGGCGGCGATGGCGGCGGCTCGCGCCCGCCAGGACAACCTGACGAAGCCGCAGGGGAGCCTCGGCCGCTTGGAGGAGCTGTCCATCCAGATGGCCGGCATCCAGGGCCGGGCCATCCCGATAATCGCGCACAAAGTCATTGTGACGATGGCCGGCGACCACGGTGTCGCCCGCGAAGGGGTCAGCGCGTACCCGGCCGAGGTGACCCCGCAGATGGTGTTGAACTTCCTGGCCGGCGGGGCCGGGATTAACGTCTTGGCCCGACACGCCGGCGCCCGGGTAGTCGTCGTCGACGTGGGAGTGGCTATAGATCTGCCGCCGCACCCGCAGCTCGTGTCGAAGAAAGTGGGGTACGGCACGGCTAACCTTGCCGTCGGTCCGGCCATGACCCGCGAGCAGGCAGTTCAGGCCATCGAAGTTGGCATCAAAGTCGTGGAGGCGGAGGTGGCCAGGGGGCTGGACATCGTGGGCGCCGGCGACATGGGCATTGGCAACACCACTCCGAGCAGCGCCATCGTCGCCGCCATGACTGGCGCGCCGGTGGAAAAGATCACCGGCCGGGGCACCGGGGTGGACGACGCCGGGCTGGCCCGGAAGGTCGCGGTGATCGAGCGCGCGCTGGCCCTGAACCGGCCCGACCCAACAGATGCCCTGGACGTGCTCGCCAGGGTCGGCGGCTTCGAGATCGCCGGGCTGGCCGGGGTGATGCTCGGCGCGGCAGCGAACCGAGTGGCGGTCGTCGTCGACGGCTTCGTCTCCGGCGCGGCGGCGCTCGTCGCGGCCGGCCTCTCCCCCGCCGTGGTGCCCTATATGGTCGCCGGCCACCGCTCCGTCGAGGGCGGGCACGCCTACGCGCTGGCCCACCTGGGGCTGACGCCCCTTCTGGATCTCCAGATGCGCCTGGGGGAGGGCACCGGCGCGGCGCTTGGCATCTCGCTGGTCGAAGCAGCGACGAAGGTGCTGGCCGAGATGGCAACCTTCGCCGAGGCCGGAGTCTCGGCGAAGGAATAGCCCGCGCCCGCCGAAGAGAAGGTGACGACTCGCCCCTTGACGTTGACCCCCGCAATCAAGCGTTAGGGCGACCGTCAGTTCTACCTCCTTGTTATCGGCCCCGCCCCCCGCTTGCCCGAGCACGAGCCCGGCTGAGTGGGTATAGGCAGCCACCAGATGGACCCCCGGCAGCCGCTCGCCGTGGATGCCCCGCAGGCTCTTGCCGTCCACGGCGATGGCCTGCTTACCTGCCGGCAGGTTCAGTTGCGCCCACCGTCCCAACGCCGTCTCGAGGGCGGCCAGGTCGAGCCCGACGAAGACCCGGTGGAAGGTGGACTGGTGGGGGTGCGCCACAAGATTGTGATGAGACAGGAGGTGGTAGTGGAAGGTTTGGGGGGAGGGGAAAAGAAGCGGTACCCTTTGGGTGACGGGCGGGCGAACGCACGAACACCTTTGGAGGGTACCGATGGACAGAACGAAGCTGTCCGCTGAAATTATACAGGAGATGGGGGAGCTGTTCGTAAGGGAGTTGACGGAAGTAGCGCCGGAGTTGGTGTGCGGGGACCTGGATGGTATAGAGCAGCAGCTACAGCTACTGGGGCGGCGGGTTCTGGGGCGAGTAGCGGAGCGGGTGGTGACGGCCATCGAGGAAGGTCGGCCGAAGGGAATGCCTCATTGTGAGGGTTGTGGCCGGCCGATGAGGCTGGTGGACGAGGGACGTCCCCGGGTCTTACAGGGTTTGGTGGGGGAATACGCGGTGAGGCGAGCCTACTTCCACTGTGATGGTTGCCATCGAGGCCATGCGCCCTTGGATGAACGGCTTGGCCTCGGCTCAGGCAGCTTCTCTCCCGGTCTTGCTCGGGTGGCCTGCCGACTGGGGATAGAGAAATCCTTTCCCGAGGCGGCCGATGCCCTGGGGGAAGCGTTGCACACGGTGCTCAGTGACGAGACGGTGCGGCGGGTCGCCGAAGGGATCGGGCAGGTGGCGGAAGCGGAGCAGCAGGTGGCCATGGCTCGGGCACAAAGGGGGCAGGACCCGGTCCCTGCGGCAGAGGTGAAGCAGGTCGGTG
>JAJZRD010000124.1 GCA_021845945.1 Chloroflexota bacterium | reverse complement strand
TCTGAGCTGCCGTTGTTAGGAGGGGGGCGGATCGATGGAGCCGATTTCCGTCTTGATAGTTGACGATCATCCCGTGGTGCGAGACGGGATCCGCTATATGCTTCGCACCGCCGACCAGATCCGTGTGGTGGCAGAAGCCTCGACCGGATTGGAGGCCCTGGAAAGGGTTCGAGTCTTCCACCCGCAGGTGGTGCTGATGGACATCCGCATGCCCGACATGGACGGGTTGGAGGCCACCAGCTGCCTCAAGGAGCAGTTCCCTGAGACCTGCGTGGTGATCATGACCATGCACGACGACGAGGAGTACGTCGTGCAGGCGGTGCAGGCGGGGGCGGCCGGCTACCTCTTGAAAGACGCACCCAGGGATGAGGTCTGCCGCACCATCGTGGCCGCCGCCGGAGGCGACATGACCATCAAGGCCTCGCTGCTGCACCGGGCTATGAGGAGCGTGCGGAATGGCGATGGTGAGAGATCGCCGAAGCCGCTGCCCGCTCACCTTCCCGTGGTTGAGGAGTTGACGCCTCGGGAGCTATCGGTGTTGGAGCTGGTGGCGGACGGGAAGACCAACCGGGAGATCGGCGAGACCCTGTTCATCTCGGAAGATACTGCCAAGAAGCACGTGCAGAACCTGGTGGCTAAGCTGAGAGCCTCCGACCGGACGACCGCCGCCGTGACGGCGCTGCGGCTGGGTCTGGTGGAGTAGATAGAGGACCGTGGAGGGAGGGCGATCGTGAACCCCGAGCCGGGACCGATGAAGGGGGATATTGAGCGGCAGGCCGCGGACCTGAGGGCGGAGCTCGAGCGCTGCCGGCAGACCCTGGAATCGCTGCGCCGATCGGAAGAGCGCTACCGGACGATGTTTGAGATCGCAGGTGACACCCTGTACACCCTGTCGGTGGACGGCACCGTGACCTCGCTCGGCCCCGCTTTCGAAGCCATCACCGGCTGGCGCTGTTCCGACTGGGTAGGTAAGCCCATCGCCGACATCGTCCATCCCGAGGATCTGCCCACCCTCCTTTCCCATCTCCAGAGCAGCGGACGGGGGTTGAGGCGGCCTGCCTTCGAGCTCCGGATTCTCTCCAAGTCGGGCGAGTACCTGGACGGGGAGTTCGTGACCGCGCCGATGCTCGAAGACGGGGACCTTGTCGGGGTCTTCGGCCTAGTCGGGGACTTCACCGATCGGAAAAGGGTGGAACGGGAGCTTCTCCAATCGGTCTCGGCGTTGGAGACGGTCTTCCAGGCGCTGCCCGATCTGTACTTCCGTATGGACTCGGAGGGGAAGATCCTGGACTACAAGGCCGGTCGGGCTTCGGATCTGTATGTCCCGCCGCAGCAGTTCCTCGGGAGGGCGATGCAAGAGGTGCTGCCCAAGGAGGTCGGTGCCCAGTTCGAAGAGGCCGCGATGGAGATGCGCACCACCCGTTCTCCCGTCGCCATGGAGTATTCGCTCCCGATGCCCGGAGGGGTGCAGTACTACGAAGCCCGGCTGATGCCCCTGCTGGAATCGGAAGTCGTCGCAATAGTCCGGAACACCACCGAACGGAAGCAGTTGGAGGGGCAGCTGCTGCGGGCCCAGCGGCTGGAAGCGGCGGGGCGAATCGCCGGGCAGGTGGCCCACGACTTCAACAACCTGCTGGGTCCACTGGTGGCCTATCCCGAGCTGATCAAGATGCAGCTGTCCGAGGTGCATCCGGCGCGGCAGTACTGCGACGCCATGTTGGAGGCGGCCGAGCGGATGGTGGACATCAACGAGGACATGATGGCCCTGGGCAGAAGGGGTCACTTCGACCAGGAGACCGTGGACCTCAACGTGCTGGCCAAGCAGGCGGTGGACCAGATGTCGACGTCTCCCCGCAACCTGACCGTGGAGATGGATCTGGCTTCGGGTCTCCCTCCGGTCAACGGCTCTCCGGCTCAACTGATGCGGGTGATCTCCAACCTGCTCTCCAACGCTCGGGATGCGATGCACGACCTCGGTCTTCTCACGGTCAGGACGGAGAACGTCTACGTTGATCGGCCTCTGGGGGGCTACAACCGCATCGAAGCGGGCGAGTACGTCAAGCTCAGCGTCAGCGACACTGGGAGCGGGATCGCACCCGAGATCCGAGACAGGATCTTCGACGCCTTTTTCACCACCAAGAGCAGGGCGAACCGGAGGGGCAGTGGGTTGGGCCTCAGCATAGTCCAGGCGATCGTAGAGGACCACCGGGGTTACGTGGATCTGGAGAGCGAAGTGGGGATCGGCACTACCTTTAGTGTCTATCTGCCGGCGGTCGGGCCCCAGGGTCCGGAGGCCCTCTCGGAAAGGCTTCGGGGTGGCAGCGGGAGCATCCTGGTGGTGGACGACGACGGGCTTCAGCGCGAGGTGGCAAGGGCGCTGCTGGTCAAGTTGGGGTACCAGGTTCAGGTGGTTTCCAGCGGTGAGGAGGCGCTGGCCCATCTGCAGCAGCATCCTGTGGACCTCTTGATCGTAGACATGATAATGCCGGGGGGGATGGACGGCGCCGAGACCTTCCGGCGGGTGCTGGAGCTGCGCCCCCAGCAGAAGGCCATCATCGTATCGGGCTTCTCCGAGTCGGAGCGGGTTCGGGAGGCACAGCTTCTGGGGGCTGGTGGCTACCTGCGGAAGCCGGTGACCCTGGAGAGGCTGGCGAAGGCAGTCCGCGAGGAGCTGGATCGGTAGGACTGACCCCAGGGCAGGATGATTGCTGTAGGGCAGGGGAAGAAACCCCTGCCCTACACTGTTCGTGGCGGCCTTTCGGCGAGGGCTTGGACGCCGTAGGAGCGCCTTCCCAGGCGCGAACCGCTGCCGTGGCCGGGTTCAGCCCGGGAGGGGCCTCCCACGTGGCCCGCCCGCCTGCACGGGCAGGGTCTCTTAGTTGTCACCCTGAGCGCAGCGAAGGGTCTCCACGCACATGTGCAGAGATTCTTCGCTGCGCTCAGAATGACACGGCCGTGGCCTTGACGCTGCACTTTGTGGGTTTGGCACCGGAAGACTAAAAGGCCCTGCCTGCACGGGCACTTCGATTGCGATGGTGCGGTTGGTCGGGGTATAATCCCCCTCCGGATAGCCTGGAGAGGGCAACCGGGTTAAGCTGTTGAGCGAGAGAGCCATGCCGCAGAAGCAGAACGCCGGAAAGGACGAGCCGAGGCCGGAATCGGCGTCGTGCCACCAGGATAGGACCCCGCTGGAGTACGCCAGGCCGGACGTGGCGCGTGAGGACCGCAAGGGCGTGCCGGAGGTCATCATGGCGCAGAGCAAGCGCCACGAGGACGTTCTGGCCATAGTTCGGGAGTTCGTGGAGCGCACCGGCCGTGTCATAATCAGTCGGGTAGACGAGAACCTGCTGGTGAAGCTGCAGGCGGAGTTCTCAGACTACGCTTTCTCCGAGCACCATCCCTCTAAGATGGTAGTGGTCAAGCGCCACGATTATCAGACGCGTCGAGTGGGGGGCAAGGTGGGAGTCATCACTGCCGGGACCTCCGACGTGCCCGTGGCCGAGGAAGCCAGGATCGTGGCGGCCGAGATGGGCTGCGAGACCTACTCGGTGTACGACGTTGGGGTCGCAGGGATTCACCGGCTGTTCGAGCCTCTGAAGGCGCTGATGGAGGACTCAGCGGTGGACGTTCTGGTGGTGGCGGCCGGGATGGACGGCGCCCTGCCTTCGGTCGTTGCCGGGCTCGTAGACGTGCCCGTTATCGGGCTGCCCACGTCGGTGGGCTACGGACTTGGCGGCCAGGGCACCGCGGCCTTGATGTCCATGCTGCAGACCTGTTCCCCTGGGCTGACGGTGGTGAACATAGATAACGGTGTTGGAGCTGGCGCGACTGCAGGGTTGATTGCGAATCGCGCGGCGAGAGCGCGAGACTCCCGGTAACCGTCGTCCGTTCGGCGTCGAATGGAGCCGGGCGCTCACGAAGGAGTTTGACTTATGTATCGAGTTGTCTCCCGCGAGGATCTTGCCCCCCGTATCCACCTCTTCCGCGTTGCCGCCCCGTTCGTGGCCCGCAAGGCTCTGGCCGGCCAGTTCATCATTCTACGGATCGACGAGGCCGGCGAGCGAATCCCCCTCACCATCGCAGACTACGACCGAAAGGAAGCCACGGTGACCGTGGTCTTCATGGAGGTGGGCAAGACCAGCACCAAGCTGGCTGCTCTGCGGGCCGGAGATAGCCTCCAGACCTTCGTGGGCCCCCTGGGGATACCGACGGAGGTCGAGCAGTTCGGAACCGTGTGCTGTGTGGGGGGAGGCTTCGGCACAGCGACTATATATCCCATCGCCCGGGCGATGAAGGAAGCGGGGAACAGGGTAATCTCCATCATTGGTTTCCGCAACAAGGATCTTCGGTTCTGGGAAGAGAAGATGCGTGCGGTGAGCGACGAGGTCATCGTCACGACCGACGATGGAACCTACGGTCGCAAGGGGCTGGTGACCGAGCCGCTGAAGGAGCTGTGCGAGGCGGGGAAGATCGACCGGACGGTGGCGATCGGCCCCATTCCGATGATGAAGTTCGTCTCCAGGACCACCGAACCCTTCAAGGTGCCTACCGTCGTGAGCCTCAACCCGGTGATGGTGGATGGGACCGGGATGTGCGGGGCCTGCAGGGTTTCGGTCGGCGGGGTCACCCGGTTCGTGTGCGTGGACGGCCCCGACTTCGACGGACATCAGGTCAACTGGGATGAGCTAGCAGCCCGCAACCAGATCTATCGCGAGAACGAGAAGCTGGCCATGGAGCTGTGGCAGTGCTCCAACTGCGCCAGCGAGCGGCAGGAGAAGGAGGTGCGGGTCTGATGGCCAAGCTCGATCTCAATCGACAGCCCATGCCCGCGCAAGACCCCGAGGAGAGAAGTCGCAACTTCAACGAGGTAGCCCTTGGATACCGGCAGGAGCAGGCCTTTTCCGAGGCCCAGCGCTGTCTTCAGTGCAAGAACCACCCCTGCACCGAGGGCTGTCCCGTAAACGTAGATATCCCCGAGTTCGTCGCCGCCCTCAGGTCCGGCGACCTGGCCGCGGCCGTGGTGGCGTTGAAGCGAAAGAACAACCTGCCGGCCATCTGCGGCCGCGTGTGCCCCCAGGAAACCCAGTGCGAGTCCAGGTGCCTGGTGGGCAAGAAGGGTGCGCCCCTCGCCATCGGCCGGATGGAGCGCTTCGTGGCCGATTGGGCGCTGGCCCAGAACGGCAAGAACGGAAAGGGCGGGGTAGATCCCAGCTCGTTGCCTCTCCCCGGCTGCGGTAGTGTGGCGGTGATCGGTGCCGGGCCGGCGGGGCTGACGGCGGCGGGCGATCTGGCCAGGATGGGCCACAAGGTCACCGTCTTCGAGGCGCTGCACGTCCCCGGAGGGGTGCTGAGCTACGGCATCCCCGAGTTCCGCTTGCCCAAGCACGTCGTCAAGGCGGAGGTGGAGTACGTCAAGTCGCTGGGGGTCGAGATCCTCTGCGACATGGTGTGCGGGAAGGCCTTCACCGTGGACGAGCTGTTGGAGGAGTTTGGCTACGATGCCGTCTTTCTGGGCACCGGCGCCGGACTTCCCAGCTTCATGGGGATCCCCGGTGAGAACTCCAATGGCGTGTACTCGGCCAACGAGTTCCTGACCCGCAGCAATCTGATGAAGGCCTACCTCTTCCCGGACTACGATACCCCCATCATTCGGGGCAATCGGGTGGCCGTAGTGGGCGGCGGCAACGTGGCCATGGACTCCGTCCGCACGGCGAAGCGATTGGGGGCGAAGTTGGCCGCCATCGTCTACCGGCGCTCGCTAGACGAGATGCCGGCCCGGCGTGAAGAGGTGGAGCATGCCGAGGAGGAGGGGATCGAGTTCCACCTCTTGACCAACCCCATCCGCATCCTGGCGGACGAGGGCAACTGGGTGCGGGGCCTCGAGTGCCAGAAGATGGAGCTGGGCGAGCCCGATGCCTCCGGCCGGCGGCGCCCGGCACCCATAGCGGGCTCCGAGTACGTCCTGGAGGTCGACACGGTGATCATGGCCATCGGGACCAGCCCGAACCCCCTGGTTCCGCGCAGCACGCCGGGGCTGGAGGTGAGCCGCCACGGCACCGTGGTGGCCGACCCGGTCAGCGGGAAGACCACCAAGGAGGGTGTCTACGCCGGTGGGGACGCAGTGACCGGCGCGGCTACCGTTATCGAGGCGATGGGCGCCGGCAAGCGTTCGGCCGCGGCCATCGACGAGTACGTGCGCGCGAAGGTCGCGGCACTCGGCTAAGAGTATCCTGTAGGGGCGACCACCAGGTCGCCCCTACCCTTTTCTCACGATTCCCCCCAGGAGGCGCACTGCGCGCTTCCACCTACCACTCCTCTGAGGGTGCAAGATGGCAGGATCTAAAGTAGGTCCGGGCGGCGCGAAGACCTTTGCCCTCGTCGGGCAAACCCTTCCCACAGCGTACCGTAGCAGAACGGCGGTAGTGGTGGACGGCCGAGAGATCCTGGCCGAGGCCAAGCAGAGCATCCTGACGGTGTGTCGAGAGAACGGGATCCACATCCCCACGTTGTGCGACGATCCCCAGCTGAAACCCCATGGGTCCTGCGGGACGTGTGTGGTGGAAGTGCGGGGCTACGGTCTGGTGACCGCCTGCACCACCCCCGTGGCCGATGGGATGGTGATCGAGACCGCCAGCGAAAGGGTCGTCAACGCTCGGAAGCAGCGGCTCAACGACCTCCTGGGCGACCACTACGGGGACTGTGTGGCACCCTGCCAGAGGGCCTGCCCTGCCGACATCGACGTTCAGGGCTACCTGGCCCTCATCGCTCGAGGCGCCTACAGGGAGGCGGTAGAGCTGATCGGGGAGAAGCTTCCCCTGCCGGCCATCATCGGCCGCATCTGCCCCCACTTCTGCGAGCAGGCATGCCGGCGCAATCTGATCGACAAGCCCGTGGCCATCTGCACCGCCAAGCGGTTTGTGGCCGACTACGAGGCGGCTCATCCCGATGGATCGGCCCCCGCCGTCGCACCCAGGACCGGTTTTCGTGTGGCCATCGTGGGCGCCGGCCCCGCCGGCCTCTCCGCGGCCTACTACCTGGCCCTGAAGGGGCACGAGGTCGTGATCCTGGAGGCCCTCCCCAAGCCCGGCGGCATGCTCCGCTACGGGATACCGGACTACCGGCTCCCTCAGGAGGTTCTCGATCGGGAGGTGGCCCGCATCACCGACCTGGGCGTGAGGATCGAGGTCAACCGGCGGCTGGGCAAGGACTTCACGGTCCAGGGCCTGCTGGACGAGGGGTTCCACGCCGTCTTCCTGGCCATCGGCGCCCATCAGAGCACCAAGATGCAGGTGCCGGGCGAGGATATGAAGGGTGTCCTGCCGGGCATCGAGTTCCTGCGAGCCGTGGCGGCGGGGAAAGCCGTGGAGTTGGGTGACCGGGTGGCGGTGGTAGGCGGGGGCAACACCGCCATCGACGCCGCTCGCACCGCCGTTCGCCTCGGCGCTCGTGACGTGACCATCGTCTATCGCCGCTCCAGGGCGGAGATGCCTGCCTCCCCATGGGAGATCGAGGAGGCCGAGGAAGAGGGGGTCAGGATAAAGTTCCTGGCGGCGCCGGTGAGGATCCTGGAGGGCGACGGCAGGGCCGTGGGGCTGGAATGCATTCAGATGGCGTTGGGCGAGCCCGACTCCAGCGGCCGCCGCCGGCCCGAGCCGGTGGGCGGCTCCGAGTTTGTCCTGCCCGTGGACACGGTTATAGCGGCCATCGGCCAGCGTCCCGAGCCGTCGCCCCTGGCCGGCGAGACGGAGTTGCGCACGGAGCGGGGCGGCACCATCGTCGTGGAGTCCGACGGCTGGCGAACGGACATGAAGGGCGTCTTCGCCGGTGGAGACTGCGTATCCGGGGCAGCCACGGCGGTGGAGGCGATCGCTGCGGGCCGGAAGGCCGCCGCCTCCATCGACGGCTACGTGAAGGGTGAGACGCCGGCAGAGGTCGGCGAGCCTTACTTCCATCGAAGGGGTGAGCTGAGGGATCTGGCGGGGAAGTTCGAGTTCGCCCAGGCCGAGCAGAAGCCGCGGGAGCAGATGCCCAAGATCCCCCTGGACGTGCGGCTGAGAGGCTTCCAGGAGATCGAGCTGGGCTTCAGCGAGGAGGCGATCCGTCGGGAGGCCGGCCGCTGTTTGGAGTGCGGCTGCAAGGCCCACTTCGACTGCGACCTGCGGGATTCGGCTGCCGAGTACCAGGTTGCCCCTCCGCCCTTCAGGGCGGATCGACAGCTCTATCCCCTGGACAGATCTCATCCCTTCATCGAGCGAGATCCCAACAAGTGCATCGCCTGCGCCCGATGCGATCGGGTCTGCAGCACCGTGCGGGGGGTGGGTGCCCTCGGGTTCGTCTATCGCGTGGCAACGGCGGCCGGGCCCAGCGGTTCGCTGATGGACACCACCTGCGAGTCCTGCGGCAGCTGCGTGGAGAGCTGTCCGGTCGGCGCGTTGGTGGCCAAGAAGGAGCTGCACCCCGCCCGAGAGGTGAAGACCGTCTGCACCTACTGCGGCGTCGGCTGCGAGCTCTACCTGGGCGTTCGAGGCGACGCCATCGTCAGCGTTCGAGGGGATGCCGATAGTCCGGTCAACCGGGGCAACCTCTGCGTCAAGGGTCGCTTCGGCTACGAGTTCGTCAACTCGCCCGATCGTCTGACCACACCCTTGATCAAGAAGAACGGACAGTTCGTGGAGGCCAGCTGGGAGGAAGCCCTGGAACTGGTGGCGAGGGAGTTCAGCCGGTACCGGGGAGACCAGTTCGCCACCATCTCATCGGCCAAGTGCACCAACGAGGAGAACTACCTGATCCAGAAGTTTACACGGGGGGTGATGGGCACAAACAGCATAGACCATTGTGCCCGTACTTGACACGCCCCCACCGTGGCCGGTCTGGCCACAGCGTTCGGCAGCGGTGCCATGACCAATCCCATCAACGAGATTGGGGATGCCGCCTGCATCCTGGCCATAGGCACCAACACCACCGTCGGGCACCCCGTCATCGGGCTGGAGGTCAAGCGAGCGGTGCGGAACGGGGCAAAGCTGATCGTCGCCAACCCGCGCCGGATCGACCTTTGCCGCTTTGCCGATCTCTGGCTCCAGCATCGCGCCGGCACCGACGTCGCGCTGCTTATGGGAATGGCCCGAGTGATCGTGGACGAGGGGCTGCTGGATCCCGACTTCGTGCTGGAGCGGACCTCCGGCTTCGAGGCCTTCCGGGAGTCCCTCGAGGCCTTCGATCTGGAGTCGGTGGAGCGGATCACGGGTGTGCCTCGCGACAAGATCGTCGCGGCTGCCAGGATGTACGCTATCCACAAGCCTGCATCGCTCCTGTACGCCATGGGCATCACCCAGCACACCCACGGCACCGACAACGTCCTGGCCACCGCCAATCTGGCCATGCTCACCGGGAACGTCGGGAAGCCCTCGTCGGGGGTCAATCCCCTGAGGGGTCAGAGCAACGTTCAGGGGGCCTGCGACATGGGCGCCCTGCCCGACGTCTACACGGGCTATCAGAAGGTGAGCAACCCGGCCCTCCGGCAGAAGTTCGAGAGCGGTTGGGATACCGATCTGCCCGCGACGCCGGGACTGACCCTGACGGAGATCTTCGACGCCGCTCACCACGGGAAGGTCAAGGCCGTCTACCTGGTGGGCGAGAACCCGGTGCTCACCGACGCCGACATAGGGCACGTGGAGGAGGCGCTCGAGAAGCTGGAGTTCCTGGTGGTGCAGGACATCTTCCTCACCGAGACCGCGCGCATGGCGGACGTGGTGCTGCCCGCAGCCAGCTTCGCCGAGAAGGAGGGGACCTTCACCAACACCGAGCGGCGGGTCCAGAGGGTTCGGAGGGCGCTGGAGCCGGTGGGCGACTCCCGACCCGACTGGTCGATCGTCTGCGAGATCGCCGGGAGGATGGGCGCCAAGGGATTCGACTTCGAGAGCCCGGCCCAGGTCATGGCGGAGATCGCCGCCCTCACTCCCAGCTACGCGGGCATATCCCACGAGCGGCTGGAGAAGGGGGGTATCCCCTGGCCGTGCCCCAACCCGACTCATCCGGGCAAGGCTACCCTGCACCGGGAGGAGTTCCTCACCCCCGACGGCAGGGGACGCTTCGCGGCCCTGAAGTACCGTGCATCCGCGGAGCTTCCCGACGAGCGGTATCCGCTGCTGCTCACCACCGAGCGCAGCCTCTACCACTACCATTCCGGGAGCATGACCCGCAAGGTGAAGGGCCTCAATCAGCTGAGGCAGGAGGAGTTGGTGGAGGTCAACCCCCGGGACGCCGAGAAGCTGGGGGTTGCCGATGGCGACACCGTGCGGGTGGTCTCCCGCCGGGGCGAGGTGACTACCCGGGCCAAGGTGACGTGGGACTCGCCGCCCGGCACCGTCTCCATGACCTTCCACTTCGCCGAGAGCCCCACCAACCGGCTCACCAACCCCGCCCTGGATCCGGTCGCCAAGATCCCGGAGCTCAAGGTGGCGGCGGTACGGATAGAGAAGGCCTAGGCACGCCGTCGTCATCGGACCGAGCAGAACGTTCACCACCAAGACACGAAGACACTAAGGTACACTAAGGGAATCCTGATGTGGTAGGATGCCCAGCGGCTCCAGGTGTCTTCGTGTCTTCGTGGTTAACGTGCCCTGAAACGCCTGATAGAATCGAATGGACTATAACGAAGCTCTGAGCTGGATCATGTCTTTCTGGGAACCGACTCGGCCGAAGGGGGAGGAGAAGGCGCTTCGTCCCCTGAAGGTGCCGCGAATGCGGGCGCTGCTGAGCCGCCTGGACTCCCCCCACCGGAAGTACCCCTCCATATCGGTCGCCGGCACCAAGGGAA
>JAJZRD010000123.1 GCA_021845945.1 Chloroflexota bacterium | reverse complement strand
CGAATTGGGGCGCAGCTACCTGGAAAGCGGCAAGGAAGTCGCCCAGGGAGTCGGAGTTCCTGGCTAGGGCCACGATGCCGGCGACGATGCCCACGTTCAGAAGGAAGTAGGTCGCACCCGCCAGCAAGAGAGCGACAGCACTGGCGGTGGAGGAGAGCAGGGGATCACCCCTGGAGAGCTGCTGGTAGAGGGCACCAGCCATCCCCACCGACACCACACCGTTGGCGGCGTAGAAGGCGACGTTGTACCACTTCCAGGCGCGGCGCAGCTGCCAGCGGGCGGTGGCCGCGACGCTGAGGGCGACGGTCCAGAGGGCCATGTCCGGCCCAACCAGCAGCAGCAGGGCGAACTCCAAGGCGGTGGAGACGCTCACCTTGGTGGTGTGGGTCAGCTCGATCAGGTGGGTGTCGGCCAGCGCCAATCCCAGACCCAGCGCCAGGCAGAGGACGAGGCTCTCGCGGCTGGGCGGACTGGCTATGGGATTTGCCTTCAGCAGCAAGAAGGCGGCGCACGCCAGCACGAACAGCAGGTACGCCCGCGCCCTTCGGGGCAACCTCCCCATTTAGTCATCACCTTATGCTGCCGGGCAGCCAACAGCCTTCAAGCCGGACTGCCGGAAGAGTCGCTTCGGAAAATGGGTGTGAGGTGAGGCCTGCTACTTGTTCGCGGCGGCCTGCGTCATCCCGGGAGGCAGCAGGGCACCTGGAACCACCGGGTTGTCGGTGAACTTGTCGTTGCTGTTCTTGAAGGTCGGCGTCGGCATCCCGTGGGGATTGTGCTGAGGGTTATTCACCATCTCAGCATCCATCGGCGGAGGGGATCCGACCTCGCACCAGGCCATGCCGGCCGATGCCACCCCACTCCCCAGGAAGAGGGCCACCATCAGGGTCGCGGAGACAACGAGTAGACGCAGTCTTAGCACCTTGTCCTCCATTCGCTGATTGGCAATTGGAGCCCCAACTACAAGATCTAGGTAGCCGCCGACAAAATCGCATCAACCGCGACCCCAGTCAATAGCATAATTGTACTACTTAGATGCTCGCTCCCCATGAGGCCACTGGTGTCAAGAGGGTTAGAAGAGCATGGATGAGTCTATGAAGAGGGCCACGAAGGCGCCCAGGCACATGGCCGTGCCGTAGGGCATGAAGTCCCGAAGAGAGTTCCGGCGAACGGCGACCATGGCCAGCCCGCCCAGGGCCCCGAAGAGGCTTCCCAGCAGAAGCCACCAGGCCACCGCCGGAAAACCGGCCATGGCTCCCAGCAGCATGGCCAGCTTCACGTCGCCCAGCCCCAGGGCCTCCTGGCGGAAGAGCAGCCGCCCCAGAAGGTAAAGCCCGCCGAACAGCACCCCAGCTACCGCCACCCCGGCCAGGGTCATCTCCCAACCTATCGGTGTCACCGCAGAGGTCAGGAGAACCGCGAGGGCGATGCCCGGGTAGGTCACCCGGTTCAAGATCAGCCGGTGCTCCCAGTCGATCAGGAACACCACGATGAGAAAGCAGGTATAGAGGCTGTAGAGGAGGAGCAGCGGGGTGGCACCGAAGCGGAGGGACAGCAGCCAGAAGGCGATGCCCGCCGCCAACTCCACCGCCACCTCCATCCTCAGGGGCCGCGCCCCGCATCCGCTGCATCTACCTCGGTCCCCTAGCAGAGAGGCAACCACCGTCGATTGGGCGTATAGGGGGCGCCGGGTGCGGCACTCGGGGCACTCCAGGGGCGCCGTCAGCCGCTCCAACCGCGGCAGGCGATAGATGGCGAGGTTCAAGATAGGGCCCACGATCAGGCCCGCCAAAGCCCACAATAGAGCCAAGGCATCCTCCGAGTGCTGAGTGTTGAGTGCTGAGTCGGCCCATGATATCGGCCAGGGCCGACGATGTAAATGGGCCGCGGCTATTGCATAGGCCCTTTTCGTTGTCACCCTGAGCGTAGCGAAGGGTCTCCTCTTTCGACCCCAGGAGATGCTTCGCTTCGCTCAGCATGACAGTTGCACCGACTTTGAAAAGGCCCTAGCTATTGCAGAAGAGGCGGGCATGTTGTACAAAGGGGGCCCATGAAAGCTACCTTCCTCCACCTGGGCGACGTCCACCTGGGCAACGATCAATACGGTCGCAAGGAGAGGGCCGACGACTTCGCCAGGGCCTTCTACTACGCCGTGGATTACGCCATCGAGCACCGGGTGGATTTCGTCGTGGTGGCGGGCGACCTCTTCGAGCGCTCCACCCTGGACCCGGTCACCTTCGACCAGGCCCTCTACGGCCTGGAGGACCTCAAGAGGGCCCGCATACCCCTCATCGACATCGCCGGGAACCACGACCGGGCCCGCTACGGGCAGGGGAGGGCGTGGGTCGAGTCGCTGGGCCTCCACGGATTCCTCTACTACCTGGACGCGGTGGGCCCGGAGGGGCTTCGGCTGGCGCCCTGGTCGGCCGAAGAGGGGTACGGGGGATACCTCGATCTGAAAGGGGTCCGCTTCGTGGGCATGCGCTACCTGGGCACCTCGACGGCCCGTGCCGTGGAGGAGCTGGCGGCGCAGCTTCGGGCCCTCAACGACGCGGAACGTCCCTACACCGTGGCCCTGCTCCACGCCGGCCTGGAGGGGGTGGTGCCCAACTTCCGGGCGGAGCTCACCTACGAACAGCTGGCCCCCCTGCGGGGGTTGGTGGACTACGTGGCCCTGGGCCACATCCATCAGCACTACAGCCGCGAGGACTGGGTCTACAACCCCGGCTCCCTGGAGACCTGGAACGCCGGCGAGGTGGCCTGGGAGCGAGGCTTCCTCCACGTGGAGGTGGACAGCACGGCCCAGCCGCCGCACCGCGTCCGGCTGGTGCAGCCCCCCCGCCGGCCCTTCCTGCGCTACCGACTGGAGGTGGAGCCCTGCACGGGGCCGGAGGAGCTGTTGGAGCTGCTGCGGCGCAACGTCGCCCAGTGGACGCGGGAGGGTCTACCCGAGAGCCCTGTGATCCACCTCACCCTCGCCGGCCGGCTCCGCTTCGATCGCCACGACCTGGATCTCGGGGCGCTGGAGGCCGAACTGGTCTCGGCCGTTCGTCCTCTGGTGGTCCAGATCCGGGACCAGACCGACGAGACCGCCTTCCAGGTGCGGGCCGGCGAGGAGGAGGGGATGCTGGATCGATCCGTCCTGGAGCTGGAGGTGCTGCGCCAGCTGTTCGCCAACGACGAGCGGCGGGTGCACCGCGCCTCGGGGTGGGCTCGGATGGCCCAGGCCCTCAAGCTGGGCGCCATATCCAAGGAAAGCCCGGAGAAGCTGGCCGAGCTGGTCCGCCGCGAGATGGCGGAACTGCTGGAAAGCTGATGCGCATAGCCAGGGTCGTCCTCCAGAACGTCAAGAGCTACGCCGGCCCCACCACCATACCGCTGGAGCCCGGCATCAACGCCATTTGCGGCGAGAACGGCGCCGGCAAGAGCACCATCCTGGAAGCCATCGGCTTCGTCCTCTTCGGCTACAAGCCCTACAAGCTGGATGCCTTCCTCCGGGAGGGGGAGAAGAGCGGCAGCATCGCCGTGACGGTGGAGGACGACCAGGGGTGCAGCTTCGACGTGGTGCGGAAGCTGGGCTCTAGCGCCGGCCAGGCCGTCTACGACGAGCTGAACCAGCGGGTCGCCGAGGGGGAGAACGACGTCCGCAGCTGGCTCCTGGAGTTCTTCCACCTGGAGCCCGGCACCGACCTGGCCAAGCTGTTCGAGGATACCGTAGGCCCACCCCAGGGCACCCTCACGGCCATCTTCCTTGAGAGCGCGGGCCCCCGCAGCAAGAAGTTCGACCGCCTCCTGCAGATCGAGGACTACCCCGCCGCGGCGCAGGCGCTGCGGGCGGTGAGCAACCTCTTCCGGGATCAGGCGGTGGAGGCCGATCGAAAGGCCGCGCTGCTGGAGGGGGACGCCCGCCGGCTCCCCGAGGTGGAGGAACGGCAGCGAGAGATGGCGCTGCGAAAAGCCGACCTGAGGGTATCGGTGGCCCAGTCCCAGCAGCGACAGGCCGAGCTGGGGTCGGCCTGGGAGCGGATGGAGAGGGTCCAGCAGGCCGTGCGACGGGCCGAGGCGGAGGCGGAGGTGGCGGAGCATCGGTCCGCGGAGGCCGGGCGCCGCCGGGAGGAGCAGGTCGCCGAGCTGCATCGGGCCGAGGAGGCCGCCCGGCTGCTGGAGGAGAACCGCCCCGGGTACACGGCCTACCTGGAGGCAACGGAGCGGCTGCGGCAGATGAACGGGCAGCGCCAGGAGCGGGACCGCCTCCGGCAGAGCGCCGAGATCGCCGGCCGAACCGCCCTTCGGTGGGAGCAGGAGCTGCTGGCCGCCGAGAAGCGGCTGGCCAGCCTGGAGCAGGACGAGGCCCACGCGGCTGAGCGGCAGCGGCTGGTGCCCGAGCAGGAGAATCGGGAGACCGCGGTCCGGCAGGCCGAGGATCGGGTGAGGGCCCGGGAGGAGGCCTCCCGGCAGCGCCCGGCGGTGGAGGAGAGGCTGGCCGGGGCGCGGGCCCGCCTCCAGGAGGCCGGGGATCGTCTGGCGGAGGTGGAGGACGCTAGGCCGGCGGCGGCCCGACTGGAGGAGCTGAGGTCCCAGGACCGATCCCTTCGAGAGGAGCTGGCCAGGCTGGAGCAGCAGGGCTGGACCCTGAAGCAGGCCGACGGCGACCTGGCGGAGGCCGAGGGACGCCGCGCGCAGCTGCACAGGGAGACGGAGCAGATCCAGGAAGAGGTCGGGGCGCTGAGTCCACTGGAGGTCATGGTGGCGCAGGCGCCGGAGCGGCAGCGGGCGCGGGACGGGGCCCACGGCGACCTGGAGGCCCTGCGGGCGCGCCATCGGGAGGCGCAGCGCTCCCGCGCCCAGGTGGAGGGCGGGCTGTGCCCCTTCTTCCACGAGCCCTGCAAGAATCTCCGTCCCGGCCTGTCGCTGGACGGCCACTTCGACCGGGTCATCGCCGAGGCCGGGGCCACGCTGGAAGAGGCCGAGGCGAGGCTGGCTCGCGCTGAGGCGGAGCTGGCCGAGGCCCGCACTGCCGAGAAGGGGCTGGCCCGGTTGCCAGACCTGCAGCGTCGCCTGGGGCAGCTTTCCGAGGATCGGAAGGCACTGGAGCAGGAGATCGACCGGCTGCAGCGGCTCCGCCGGGAGCTGGCCGACACCCCTCAGCAGCAGGCCCGGGCCCACGAGGCGCTGAAGGGGCTGGAGCCGCAGCTGGTCCAGGCCGAGGCCGCCTGGCAGATGGTGGCCGGGGAGATCGGTTGGCGTCGCCAGGCCGAGGAGGCGACCCAGACGGTGGAGCGGGAGCAGCAGGCGCTGGTCGAGATCCGCTCGACCCTGGATCGGGAGGCCGGAGCGGCCGAGGCGCTGGCGGCGGCCAGGGCGGCCCTGGCCGAGTTGGGCGACCCCCGCGCCGAGGTGGCGGCCCTGCGGCAGCGGATCGACCGGGAGCGTCCCGAGGCGGAGCGGGCCCTCGATCGGGCGAAGCGAGAGTCGGCCTCGGCCCGAGCTGCCGAGGAACGGTGCCACCAGTCCCTGGAGCCCTACGCTCGGCTGGAAGAGGAGATGGCCGCCGCGAACCGGCAGCGGGACGACAACGAGGCCGCCCACCGCCGCTTCCTGGAGAACCAGGGGGATGCGGGCCGGCTGGAGCAGCGCCGCCTGGCCCACCAGAGGGCGATGTTCGAGGTGGAGGAGGGCAGCCGGCAGCTGGAGGCGGCCCGGCAGGCCCTGGAGAAGCTGCGCTCCAGCTACGACGAGGCGGAGCAGCTGCGGCTCCGCCGGGAGATGGAGGAGGTAGCCGCCCAGGCAGCCAGCGCCCAGAGGGAGTTCGACCTGTGCGGGCAGGAGGAGGAGCGGCTGCTCAGAGAGCTGGGCGATCTGCTCCGGAGGAAGGCGGAGATGGAAGCGGCCCAGCGGGAGGCCGCCCAGGGTCGCCAGTGGATAGAGGCCGTGGAGGCCGTGCGGCGGGCGCTGGACGCCGCCGGACCGGAGATAGCCCGAGCCCTGCTGCGTCGCATCTCCGCTCGGGCCACCGGCATCTACCGGGAGCTGCTGGGCCAGCCGACCGTGTCGCTGGAGTGGGACTGCGACTACGAGATCCGCTGTCGGATCCGCGCCGAGGAGCGGGAGTTCAAGCAGCTCTCCGGCGGGGAGCAGATGGGGGCGGCGCTGGCGGTGCGGCTTGCCCTGCTGCAGACCCTCAGCAACCTGAGGATGGCCTTCCTGGACGAGCCGACGGCCCACATGGATGCGGTGCGCCGGAGCAACCTGGCGGCGCAGATCCAGAACCTGCGTTCCTTCGACCAGCTCGTTGTGATCTCCCACGACGACTCCTTCGATACCCTCTTCGGCCACGTGGTGAGGTTGACGAAGCAGGCCGGAGCGACGGTGGTGGAGGACTAGAGTTCCCTCTCCCTCTGGGAGAGGGTCGGGGTGAGGGCTGTGATCCCCTCTCCCTCTGGGAGAGGGTCAGGGTGAGGGCTGTTTGGTTGGCAACGTCTCAGCCCTCACCCGCCCTCCGGGCGGCCTCTCCCAGAGGGAGAGGCGGTTACGGATCGCCGGCAGGAGCCGGCTCCTACGCAAAGGAGAGCGCTGGATGCTCTATCCCGACAAAGTACAGCAGGCCCTGGAGGCCAGGCTGTCCGACTTCCGGGATCTGGACACCCGCCACGCCCAGGAAGCGGAGAGCTACGCCCTGTGGCTGGGGCGGCTGGGCGAGATGACCGCCGCCCAGATCGAGGCGCAGTTGGAGGGGCAGGAGAACCCGGGCGCCCTCCCCAGCGAGGAGCACGGCTCCCCGCTGCTGATCCCCTTTGGCCATCAGTGGACCAACCACCAGGAGGCCCGGGCCTGGGCCTTCGACCGGATCCAGGGGGTCACCACCCTGGCCGTGGACGGGAGCCAGATACCCCCCTCGAAGGACTACTCCTTTCGCCTGGCCGCCATCCAGGTGGCCTGGTTCGAGAACCCCCACCGGGGGGACGCCCGCAGCTACGTGAAGGACGCCTACTTCGAGTTGCTGGCGCCGGCGGGCCAAAGGGAACGGGGCGAGGAGGGAACCGAGCCGGGCCAGGACGTCCAGCTTCGTCGTTTCGAGGCCGAGGTGGGGAAGATTGTGGAGCACATGCGTCGCTGGAGCCACCTGGATCCCCCGCCCGTCGCCTTCTTCGACGGCACCCTGGCGGCCTCCTTCGCCGCCTCGCTGCCGCAGCAGCTGCGAGATCGCTACGTCAACGCCATCCTCCGGCTGCTCCAGGAGTCCCGGGAGCATCGGGTGCCGGTAGTCGGCTTCGTGGACACCAGTCACGCTCGGGACCTGTGCACCATGCTGTCCCACCTGGGGAAGCTGCCCCGTCCCGACAGGATCAACGACGGCCAGCTGCTCCACGGGAAGATGAGTTGGGGAGATCGCACGAGGGCCTTCGTTTGCGCCCGGGATCACATCCTCCGCTATTACCATTTGGAGGCCGAAGCGGGAGACGGGGACTTCCAGCGGGAGGTGGCCTTCTTCTACCTGCAGACGTCGGGGGACGGCCCACCGGCGCGGGTGGACCTTCCCAGCTGGGTGGTTCGGGAGGGGCTGGTGGACTACGTGGCCGACGTGGTGCGCTGCGAGGTGGTGGCCGGCACCGGTTACCCCTACTGCTTCGAGGCGGCGGACGCGGCGGCGGTGCTCAGCGTTCCGGACCGGGAGATGTTCTACGCCCAGGTGCAGGCCTTCTGCGAGCGGAACGGCATGCGGCTCCGCCTGGCGCCCAAGGCCGCCAGCAAGCGGCGGAGACGGGTGTAGACAAACGCGTTTCTGAATTGGAGGACGAGGGGGGTGAGCAGATGCTCTTAGGCAGGGTCGTCAAATCGAACTCCCACGTGGACTACGTGGTGCAGATCTTCGCGGCGGGCGAGCTCCCCGAGCCGCCTCGACCCGAGGACTACGCCTTCGGCAGATTCGTGCGCATCGCCGTCGAGGAGGATGGCGCCAACCAGCTGATCGGGGTGATCTACGATACCCTGCTGCTGAACCCGGCCTACGGCACCCTGGGGCCGCGGCTCTCCAGCGAGCCCCACCTCACCGCCTTCGCCCCCGACTACCTGCCGGAGACCTCCACGGTCGTAGGAGTGGCCATCGTCGGATGGAGGCGAGGGGCGGGTCCCGAGGCCCGCTACCAGCAGGGGGTGCCGCCGGTGGCCTCTCGGGTCAGCGCCGAGATGGCCGCCCTGGAGGAGGAAGAGTTCAAGGCCTTCCACCGGTCGGACAAGGGTCCGTGGGTGGCCTACCTGCCCCGACTGGCGGCCATGGGCAACCCGGCCATGCCCGAGCTGCTGAACGGGCTGCTGTCCCGATTGATGGAGGTCTTCCCGGAGAACGCCGGCACCCTGTCGGTGCTGCGCTCCAACCTGGACTGGAGCAGCCGGCTTGAGCGAAGATGAGCGACAAGAAACGCGAGAACGTAGGGCGGGGCGCTCTGCCCCGCCGCCCGTCGCTGCACGGAAAGCCACCAGGCGGCAGGGCACAGGGCCCTGCCCTACGCTTTGAGGGGGACTCATGATGGAACAGCCGATCGGCACGGCCAAGGGCCCCGGGGAGCGGCCCCAGGAGTACACCTTCCTCACCCCCGACCGGGATAACGCCGTCAAGGTCGGTGAGTTCGTCTTCTACCGGACGACCGCCGACGGGGCCGAGCGCGACGTGATCGGCCGGGTGATCCAGCGGCGCCCAACCAAACTCTTCCCGGACGAGTTCTCCGCCGATCCCCAGATCCCCCCGTCGGCGGTGGCCGAGCTGCTGGGGTGCGGCTCCGCCGAGGCCGAGCTGTTCGAGGTGACCGTGAGCCTGCTCGGCTACTTCGACGGCCAGTTGAAGAGCTTCGTCAACCCCCGCATCCAGCCACGCCAGGGGTGGCCCATCTACCTGGTGCCCGACGAGGTGCTCTCCCACGTCCTGAACCCCCGGACCCTGGGAGCGCCCGGCTCCGCCCACGTGGGCTACCTCCTCTCGCGGCCGGGCCGCCGGGTCCCCGTGGTGCTCTCCGCCAGGGAGCTGATCTCCACCCACCTGGCCATCATCGCATCCACCGGCGCCGGCAAGAGCTACCTGGCCGGCGTGGTGATCGAGGAGCTGATGAAGCCCGGCAACCGGGCCTGCCTTCTGATCGTGGACCCCCACGGCGAGTACGGCACCCTGGACGCCATGCAGGGGATACCCGACTTCGCCGCCGAGGGCTACAAACCCGAGGTGCAGGTGATCACCCCCGACCAGGTGTACTTCCGGTTCAGCAGCCTCACCCTGGGGGACCTCCGCTACCTCATGTCGGACATGGGCGAGCGGATGGATTACCTGCTCTCGGCCGCCTACCGCCGGGTGCGCCAGGAGTCCCAGGCGAAGCACGGCGACGTGGAGCACTGGACGGTCGAGGATCTGATGAATGCGGTTCAGGCCTTCTCCAGGGAGAAAGAGGAGGAGGTGCGAGGGGCCGACTTCGCCTCCAGCGTCCAGGCTCTGCTCTGGCGTCTGGAGAGGCTGAGCGATTCCCACTTCTTCAAGCCCTACGAGGAGATCCCCCTCGCCGATCTCTTCCGCCCGGGACGCTGCACCGTGCTGCAGCTGAACGAGACGGAGCCCCGGGACCAGCAGGTGATCGTGAGCGTCCTGCTGCGCCGCCTCTACGATGCCCGCATGGCGACGGTGCGGCAGAAGTCGAGCCCGGGCGAGGACAGCTACCTGCCCTACCCCGCCTTCGTCCTGTTGGAGGAGGCCCACCACTTCGCCCCCGGCGGCGAGGGCACCGATCGAGTGGTGTCGGCACGGCAGCTGAAGACGGTGCTCGCCGAGGGCCGGAAGTTCGGCATCGGCGTCGGGCTGATCAGCCAGCGGCCCGGCAAGCTGGACCAGGACGTCCTCAGCCAGTGCATGACCCAGTTCATCCTGCGGATCGTCAACCCCATCGACCAGAACACCATCGCCTCGGCGGTGGAGTCGGCCTCCAAGGACATCCTGACGGAGCTACCCGCCCTCTCCCGAGGGCAGGCCGTGCTGGCTGGCCCCGCCCTGAACGCCCCGGCCCTGATCCAGGTGCGGTCGAGGCTCACACCCCACGGCGGCGAGAGCATCGACGGCCCCAGGGAGTGGTTGGCCTACTTCTCTACCGAGGCCGAGGAGGCCCGCCAGAGGGAGCAGGCCTACTACCAGCCGGGCCGAGCCGCCTCCAAGCGGTTCCACACCGTCCCCGGCTGGCCGGTGCCGCCCCGCAGCTACGAGCAGATCTTCGGGGAGCAGGGGGAAGAGGGAAAGGGAGATAAACCCCAACCGAACGAGTGACGTGGGGTGCGGTGGCTCGCCCGTCGGCATGAGGGCCGGACTGCGGGAGGGATGGCGAGCCTCATTCCGAACGATGGTCGTGGAAGGATGACAGGGGAGTCAGCCGAAATCGGTTGCGCGCTCGGACCGTCGTCCGGTTATCATAGAGGTAGGCCAACGAACGAAGGATGAGGGAAGGTAGAAGATGGTGGCACTGGAGGGCCGGCGGGCGCTGCCTGGTGGGGGCTTCGAGGGGATCCGGTTGGAGATTCAGGGGGACTGCATCGCCAGGGTGGAGCGATTGCCCGGCGCCGACGGCTCCCTGCCCATCATCTCGCCCGGCTGGATAGATCTCCAGTGCAACGGAGCTCTGGGCCAAGACTTCAGCAACCCGAGTGCCGACTTCACTCCGGTGCCGGCCTTTCTGGCCCAAAACGGCGTTACCGGTTACCTCGCCACCGTGATCACCGCCGCCCCGGACAGCTACCCCCTCGTCTTGAGCCGGCTGAGGGGGCTACGCGAACTCCAGGGAGCCCTGTTCCTGGGGGTCCACCTGGAAGGTCCCTTCATCAACC
>JAJZRD010000122.1 GCA_021845945.1 Chloroflexota bacterium | reverse complement strand
ATCCCAGCCGCGCAACCCTTCCCCTGCTCCACGGCACAACCTTTGCTGGACCATGCTTCAAAGCGCCTGCCTCCGGGCACCGGCGCTCTCATGGGGTTGTGCCCCTTTACAACGGCGAGGGGCAGTTTTAGACTGCCTATCATGGTGGCCGGGGGCGATACCCAGCAAAGGATACAGGCCATGGCTGAGGGAATCGTAGCCAGGGGGAAGAAGACGGTAGTCCGGTGGTTCGAGAGGGCGGACGTGGACAAGCGCCAGCAATGGCCCAGGCACACCGATCCCCTCTACAGCCACAACGATCCCCGTCCCATGTCGGCTCGCGAGCGCGACTTGTGGTTCCTGGATCGCGGCGTCAGCGGCAATTACCGCATGTTCGCCATCGACGATCTGTACGGCAACATGATCGGCTGGATCACCCTCCGTAACATCAACGCCGAGGCCGGGACCAGCGTCCTCGGTATTGCCCTGGATCCCACCCGAATGGGGATGGGGTACGGGACCGATGCCCTGATGGCCTTTCTCGACTACTACTTCGACGGCATGAGCTTCAAGGAGATGTGGCTGGATGTGGCCGCTTTCAACCATCGAGCCATGCGGAGCTACGAGAAGTGCGGCTTCCGCTACGTCGGCCAGCATTGGACCGAACATCCCAGCTCCATCTTCCCAGCGGTCTTCAGCGACCCGCGGTATCGGGAGGTGGTTCAGTATTTCCGGCGGAGTCTCCTGGGCATCGAAGTGCTGTACTACGACATGGTGATCGACCGTGCCGCCTTCCGTCGACGAAAGGCGGTCATGGAAGAGGAGTCCCGGGCCGGCAACGGGCAGGAAGCGCCCGTCCGTCGAGCGGTTCGTCGCCGCTGACCTTTCGGGGCGACCCCTCCGTGAACCATGCCCCCCATGTCCTCCCCCGGCACGGAACCTGCCCGGCGGTGAAGGTGAAAGAGATGAATCATCCATCCCTAGCCTTCCCGGGAGGAGTCCGCCATGGATATCGAGGAGTCGGCTGAGATCCGCGTGGTTGCCGAGGCCCCCCGCCCCTTCGTCCTGGGGATCAACTACTGGCCCAGGAAGAAGGCGATGTACTGGTGGAAGGAGTTCGACGGCGGCGAGGTGAAGGCCGAGTTCGCCGAGATCGCCGCCCTGGGCGCCCGGGTGGTGCGCCTCTTCCTGATGTGGGAGGACTTCCAGCCCGAACCCTGGAGCCTCGACTCCCACCGGCTGGACGACCTGGTTCGAGTGATGGACGCCGCCGACGAGGCGGGCCTTCAGGTCATGCCCGCCTTCTTCACCGGCAACATGAGCGGGATCTTCTGGCTCCCCTCCTGGGCGGTCACCGACCGGCCGCGCTCCAGGCACGGCTTGCTGATGGTGGAGGGGCACTACTCCGACAGGGAGCCCCGGGATCCCTTCGAGGACCCCTTCATGCTGCGGGTGGAGCTGTTTCAGATCCGGGGGATCGTTCCTGCCCTGGCCTCCCATCCGGCCCTCTTCGGCTGGGACCTGGCCAACGAGCTGGATGAGCTGCGCAACCCGGACAGCTACCATGGCGGCTGGCTCTGGAGCTACCTGCTGAGCGAGGAGATCCGGAAGCTGGATCCCCGCCACTCCGTCACCTACGGGGCCCACACGCCCTCTCTCTCCCGCTACAACGGTTTCAGCGTCGGCGATCTGGCCGAGTCCAACGACTACCTGTCCATGCACGGCTATCCCCTCTACTCCGACATGGCTCGGGGCCCCCTGGACAGCGACTTCGTCCCCTTCTTGAACCAGTTGACCGAGTCGCTGGGGGCCAAGCCCACCCTCTTCCAGGAGTTCGGCCTCTGTACGGCGCCCGAGGGGGAGAAGGGACACTACATCGAGGACGAATTCCTGGGGGAGAAGAAGCGGCAGTACCTGGCGGGCGAGGAGGAGGGGGGGACCTACTACCGGGAGGTGCTGGAGAAGCTGTACCGAGCCGGCTCCCTGGGGGCCTTCGCCTGGTGCTTCAGCGACTACGACCCCCGGATATGGGACAGACCCCCCTTCGACCGGGCGATCCGGGAGCGCACCTTCGGGATCACCCGGGCCGACGGCTCCCTGAAGCCCGCCGGGGTGGAGTTCCAGCAGTTCGCCCGCCGGCTGAAGGCCGGCGAGGTGCGGGGCTGGGGCAAGGAACGGGCAACTCTTCCCGTCTTGACCGAGGAGTACTACCAGGACCCCTCCCGGCACTTCCGCGAGATGTACCGGTGGTACCTGAAGAAGAAGGGGTTGAGCGAGGGGGCGGCGGGGAGGTAGCCCTCGATCGAACGTTAGGACCGTAGGTAGACGGCCATATCCTCCCAGTCCGCGTCACCCTCCTGCTCGGAGAGCGACAGCAGGGCACGCAGCAGGCCACGGATGTCGTTGGCGCGGAAGCTGCGCGAGGACACGAGGATCACTCCCCCGTGGTGCTGTCCCGTCTCGGCCAAGTCCTTCAGAAGAGGTGGTATCGTCTGGCAGTCGAAAGTAACCAGAACACGGCCGTCGGCGTGGGCCAGCGACAGCAACTTCTCGTCGCTCACGTTCAGGTAGTTGCCGCCCTTCCAATCCGCCAGCGCTATGGCATCGACGCCGTGGCCACGCAGCTGCTCCGCAAGCGCTCTGGCGACGTGAGAATCAAGCAGGACGCGCATCGGCGCCGACCACCTTCAAGCCGGGGATCAACCGTTCGAGTTCCGCTTCGGAACGGTCGTTGTCCCTGATGGCCGCTTCTATCTCGTCCGGGAACGACTTCTCGTAGTTCAGCGCCGCTGCGACCTGCACAGGCGGGATGCCGAGATGCGCAGCCGTCCGGGCCACGTCCCCATCGAAGTCCCTCGCGATGGACGCTACCTGCCATACCTTGAGCCGCGTTCCCTGGAGGAAGGGCTGGCGGCCGGTCGGCGAATCCCGGAACTCGATGAAGGCGAACTCAGACTGGCGCAACATCTCGTCCAGCAGGATGGATGCGGCTTCGGTGGGCGTGCGTCCCATCCGCCGTGCGACCCGCCGGAGGGACTCCAGCGGGCGATCCCTCAGCCTCAGACTGATCACCTTGCTCATTCGGCTCCCCCCTTCGCGGCTGCGTAGCGACGCCTGCAATGCAATCATCGTAAGCATTGTAAGCCATCGCTGCTCAGAACACAAGGACCGGACGGGAATCGCCCCAGCGCCCAGCAGCGTCTCGTTGCACGGCGAGATGTAGCGTGCTAATATTAGCGTGCTGAGATAGGAACCATGCCAAGAACGAGCGTCAGCCGCCCATGGACGATCTGGATCGATACCCCACGGCGCGTATCGCGCGCCTTTCCCGCCGCCTTCGCCACGACTTCGACCAACTGCTGGAGCCCTTTGGGCTGACAGCGGTGCAGTTCGCCCTGCTCCAGCGCCTCTCCCAGGTGGACGGTCTCGTTCAGGCCGAACTGGGCCGCCGGATGGCCATCGAGCCGGCGACCCTGACGGGCATCGTCCAGCGGCTGGAGCGCGACGGCTGGGTGCGACGCGACTGCGACCCGGATAACCGTCGCTTGCAGCGGGTCTGGCTCACCGAAAAGGCTCGAGACGCGATGCCGGCGCTGCGACGAGTGCAGGCCCGCCGCCGCCGCCGCATCTTCTCCGGTTTCAGTCCGGAGGACCTGGCTCGCCTCGAAGAGCTGTTGGAGCGGATGGAAGTAAACCTCCGCTGAGTTCCTGGGCCGGGAGAGTGAATTAGTGGAGATCAGTAATGGGGAACAGGCCGGCGGACAGAGCGCGGGTGCGACCAGCTTCCACCAGCGTACCGCCGCGAATATTCGGGACGTCGCCCGCCGCACCTTTCAGTCCCTGGAGGTACGGGACTTCCGCATCCTCTGGTGGGGCTTCATGGGATCCTGGGTGGCGATGCAGATGCAGCAGGTCGCCCGTGGCTATCTGGCCTACCAGCTCAGCGGCAACGCCCTGGGGCTGGGGCTGGTGACTCTGGCTATGGGGTTGCCCCGCATCGTGCTCTCGCCGGTTGGAGGGGTGCTGGCGGATCGGTTTCCAAAGCGGTCGGTGCTGCTCTGGACGCAGGCGGGGCTCGCCCTCTTCGCCCTGGCCCAGGCGCTCCTGCTGGCTCTGAATCTGATGACCATCCAGTGGCTGGTGTTCTTCGGCTTCCTCCAGGGAGCGGCTTTCTCTTTCAATATGCCCGCCCGCCAGGCCTACCTGCCGGCCATAGTGGGTAGAGGAAGTGGCCTCGCCAACGCCATCGCCCTGAACAGCGCCGGAATGAACCTGACGCGCGTCGCGGGGCCCTCCATCGCGGGCCTGCTGATCGCCGCCCCGTTCGTCGGCGTGTCGGGTGTGTTCTTCCTGGTCTCCGCCTGCTACCTCTGGGTCTGGTGGTCGGTCTTCAGGGTGCAGAACCCGGGCCGTCCGGAGGGAGCGCGACGCGGTGGTGGCCGGAGCATCGGCGAGGGTTTCGCCTACGTGTTGAGGCGGCCGGCACTCCTGGCCCTGATGAGCCTGGGCTTCATTCCGCTGGCGATCGGCATGCCCTACATCAACCTCATGCCGGTGGTGGCGATCCACGATCTGAACGTCGGTCCTGTCGGACTCGGCGTGCTGCTGAGCATCGCCGGCATCGGTTCCCTGGTCGGCACCCTGGCGGTAGCCTACCTGGCCCAGTATCCCCGCAAGGCCCAGTTGCAGCTGGCGTTTGGCGTCGCCTTTGGGCTCAGCCTCCTGGCCTTCGCCTTCTCGACCTGGAGGGGTACGGTCCTGGAGGCGGCGCCGTGGCTGTTCGTGGTGGGCATCACGGGCGACGCCTACATGGCGCTGAACAGCAGCCTGGTCATGCTGAACACCGAGGCGGGGGTGTACGGGAGGGTGATGGGCGTCTACATGATGGCGCAGTCGATCCGGCCCCTCACCGTCCTGCCGGTCAGCGCCGTGGCGGACGCCATCGGCACGTCCGCAACCTTCATGTTTTCTGGGGGTATCGTGGCCGCCTTCGTCGCCGGAGTGGCTACCTTCTACCCCGGCTATCGCCGTATCGGTGCGGGAGGGGATGGCATCGCCGAGCCCTAAGCAGCTGACCCCAGATAGTCTGCCCTTCGTCACCCCCGCGAAAGCGGGGGTCCAGGACACCACCGCGGAGAGGACCCTGGATGCCCGCGAAGGCGGGCATGACGACGGATTGTGCACGCGATCCCAGGCCAGATGCTTAGGTGGTGGTGTCGAAGGGGTGCTCCCGACGGTGGGCCATCTCCAGCAGTTGGGTCACCGCCTCCTCCGCCCGGTGGGCATCCTCCGGCGAGTAGAGGGACTCCGCCTTCTCCTGGAACTCCTCCTGGTCCAGCACCAGGGTGCGGCCGTCCGGGTAGACGAAGACGTCCAGCACCATGTCCACGAAGTCGATCTGGTGGTTGCGGAACCGAGCAGGCTTGCAGATGTTGCAGTACCAGCCCTTGAGGGTGCCGTCGGCCCCGAAGACCTGGAAGATGTTGAACCACCGATCGGCGTAGTAGTACTCGTGGAAGAGGTCGGTCCCCTCCAGCTTCATGTAGCCCAGGTCCCGGGGAGGGGCGTTGAAGATGGCGTCTATCACCATGATCCCGTCCCTGCGCTCCACCAGCTTCCCGGACCAGTGCCAGGTCTCGCGATCCTCGTAGTTCAGCTTGCGGACCAGGATCAGCTCGTCTCCCACTCCTCCTTCAACTCCTTCACAAACTTCTTCAGGTAGGCCAGCCTTCGGGCGGCCTCGGTCCGCCCCGGCTCCGTGTTCATGCTGGCGACGATCCGCTCCCCTATCCTCAGCCAATCCTGTGCCGAGCGCAACACCAGATCCGTGTCGGTGGGTCTCCCCTGAAAGATGGGGTCGAAGGCCGGGCGGATGCAGAGACTGTGAACCAGGTAGGTAGCGCCCAGCTTGCTCAGCTTGTCGGCATCCCACAGGATGGCCGCCTCCAGCTGCTCGAGACGGTAGTCCTTGTAGAGGCCCTCGTGGACCCGGATGGCCGCGGTCACGGCATCGACTTTGGAGGGAGGGAAATCGGTGGTCAGGAGGACTCGGCGCGCCTCTTCGGCGGCCAACTCGGCGTCCGAGATTCCACTCAGCTCGGGAGAGTGGCTCTTGACGATATCGTGGAGCCAGACGGCGGCGGTGAGAACCTCCATGTCGGCACCCAGCTGGCGCCCAAGCCTCTCGCAGAGGCGCGCCACCGCCTGCAGGTGTTCCCAGCGGTAATTGAAACGCGGGCTCTCGTCGGGGCCCTGGTGCCACAGCTCCAGCGACTCCTCTGTAGCCCGATCCCTGGCCAGTGCTACGACGGTCTCTCTCCAGGACGCGATGAAAAGCCTCCCAGGCGACTCTCGCGCGGTCACGCCCGCACGAGACCGGCGATCACGCTATCGGGAGGCTAGTGTAGCATCGCGGCGCATTCGGGTCTAGAAGCCAGCAACCGGTCCACCCAGTCGGGCTTCGAGGATTCCACCAGACCCACTACCCTCAAGCCGTGGGTGCGGCAGACGGCGAGACAAACCCAGCAGCCCATGCACTCCTCGGCTCGGGCCACCACCGGGCCCCACTCGCCCTCCTCCAGTACCCCACGAGGGCAGGCGGTAACGCAGTCGAAGCACCGTTCGCACTTGCTGTTGTTGAGCGAGAATTCGTACACGGTCAGCCTCCTCATGGACTCTAGTGAAGCCCACTGTGCGACTGGCCGTGCCGCCTTTGAGCCGGTGCCCATCCAACAGGCCGGCTCCGTGGTGCTCGAACCGAACTATGGGGGCTGCGGGTCCGGACAGCACCGTCGCCGCCGGTCTCGACATCCACCCAGGCTACCCTACCCTTGGTGGCGACATTGTACTTCTATGCACAAAGCCTGGGAATAGGGCGAACTCACTAGATTCGGCGGAATCACCACCCTAGAGCGCCCTGTGAGGGGTAGAGACGCGACATGCCGCGTCTCTACAGGTCCGGGGTCGTGGGCACTATCGCCGCCGGGAGGCGGCTCCTACACCCCATAGCAGGCGAGGATCTCCCCGTGGTAGACCCGATGGTAGTCGTCCGAGGCGTAGTAGGCGGGGATCAACTCCGGCACCAGGTTGGCGGGCACCAGGTCGTGGCGGTGGACGACGCGGCACTCGAAGTGGAGGATCCCCTGCTCCACGATGGGGGAGCGCAGCCGGCGGGAAGGTGAGGGGGTGAGGCCGGTCATGGCCCACTTGTCTACCTCACTGCCGGAGGTCTTTCCCCAGTAGTCCAGGGCCGAGGCCAGATTCGAGGGAAGCACGTTCACCGTGAAGTCGCCGGTGTTCTCCAGCAGCCGGTAGCTGTTGCGGGAGGGCCGCACCAGGATGGTGAATATGTGCCGCCCCCAGATGCTCCCGATGGTTCCCCAGCTGAAGGTCATGCCACCGGGCCGCCCCGATGCGTCCAGGGAGACCAGCAGCACCCCATCCCGCGACATCGCCTCCATGGTGGGCAAGAAGGCGTCCTTGAAGTCGATATCCACCTTTTGCGTCATCCCATCACCCTCTGTTCCTCAGCTTTCCGATGGACCGATCGCGGCCGTGGATGCCATGATAACCTGAGCCACTCGCCGTGGATAGGGGCGGGGTGGAGACGCCATGACGCCATGAGTTCCTCTAGCGCACAGGTCGGAGTTGTGGCAGAATGGTGTAAGGGGAGAAGTAGTGGCTAACTCCTGGCATCCTCAGTGATCCTCACGCAACGCCGGAGCAAGCCGAGAGACTGTCCCTTCACTTCCTCCCTATCTTCCAGCACGAGGCCTGGGCGCATCATCGAACCTGCCAGTGAAGGGCCGGCACCGCCTCGTCTCGCGGAACGGAAGCGAACTTCAAGGGGTTTTCTCGCCATGGTTGGCCGCAGTACGTCCGAGTCTTCCGGCAGGTTCTGCTGATGAGCGTCGCATCTTTCGTTCTACCCGAGGGGTTTCATTTCGGTGTGGCTACCTCCGGATTCCAGGTGGAGGGTGGCTACAACGGCCGAGGCGAGCCCCGCAACAACTGGTATCGGTGGGAGAAGAGCGGACGAGTGGAGCCCTCGGGTCTCGCCCTGGACTTCTGGAACCGCTACGAGGAGCATTTGGATCGAGCCGTCCAGGCCGGGTGCGATGCCTTCCGCCTCTCCGTCGAGTGGGCCCGCTGCGAGCCCCGCCCGGGCGATTTGGATGAGGAAGCTTTCGACCGGTACGCCGAGATCCTGGAGGGCTGCCACCAGCGGGGTTTGCAGCCGCTGGTGACGCTCCACCACTTCACCCATCCGGAGTGGTTGGGCGTCGACTTCTGGTTGCGGCCCGAGGCGCCGAAGCTCTTCGCCCTCTGGGTACGGGCGGCCGTGGTGAGGCTGGGGGGCCTCTGCCGCCACTGGGTGACCGTCAACGAGCCCAACATCTACGCCATCAACAGTTACCTCACCGGCACCTTCCCGCCCGGACGCCGTCTAGCTCGCTGGGACGCCATGCGCGCCCTGGATAATCTGCTGGCTGCACACGTCCTGGCCTACGGCGAGATCCACGCCCGACAGCCCGAGGCGGAGGTGGCCACCAACCTCTTCGCCTACTCGGCTTACCATCTGGATCGGCTGCTGGTCGACGTCCTGCTGGCTCGACGCCATGGGGTGGCCCGGGAGGATCTGCCGAAGTGGTTGGCAGGGCGGAGGGCTGCCCACGAGGCCGCTCTGCCGAAGATGGGTATGGGCGAGCGGTTGCTGCGCCGGATCATCGGGGCAACTCTCCCCCTGGAGCAGGCGCTGCCCCGGGCCGTGGAGGAGATCTACGGCAGCCCCTACGAGTGCACCCTGGACGTGACCCAGATCGACTACTACGACCCCGTGGTGGCCAACCACGTCCGGCTGCCCGGCCACCGCACTGCCGGTGGCCGCAACTGGCTCCCCACCCGGATGCTGTGGGACGACCGTCCCGACCCGGACGGTCTCATCGCCTACAGCCAGCTCCACCACGAGCCGGGTCTCCCCCTGTGGGTCCTGGAGAACGGTCTCTGCAGCCGGGTTCGGAACGGGCGATCCTATCTCCGGTCCGACGGCTGGGACCGCCTCCGCTACCTGCGGGCTAACCTGGCGGCGGTGGTGCGGGCCATCGACGCTGGCATCCCGATGGGCAGCTACTACCACTGGACCCTGGCCGACAGCTACGAGTGGGGTTCCTACGAGCCGCGCTTCGGTCTCTACAGGATCGAGCGCAAGGGGGGTGACATAGGCTGGGGGTCCCTGGATGCCCTGGGGGGCGACGCCTCCTCCCTCTACCGTCGGATCATCCAGGGGCTGCGGGCAGGGGACAGGTCGGTGCTGGAGGCGAGCCCTGTGTAGGGGCGAGCGCCTCTCCCTCTGGGAGAGGCCGCCCGAAGGGCGGGTGAGGGCTGTGTCGACGCTAACGGATGAGCCCTCACCCTGACCCTCTCCCAAAGGGGGAGGGGATGTACGCCTCTCCCAGGGGGAGAGGGAGAGACGCCTAAGCCGCTCTGCCCTCCGCCTCCGTGGCTCGCCTCACCCTTTCCTCTGACCCCTGCAGCCCCCTCACCGCCTCCTCGATCTGCCGGCTGATATCCGAATAGGAGGCCGCAGAGGGGAAGGAGAGGGACCGGCCGAAGCGTACCCTGACCCTTCCGGGGCGGGGCAACAGCTTTCCCGCAGGCAGCACCTGGAAGAGCCCCTCCACCCTCACCGGTACCACCGGCACCTTCAGCCAGGAGACCATCACCCCCACGCCCTCCTTGAAGGCCCCCATCTCGCCGGTGTGGGTCCTGGCCCCTTCGGGGAAGATCAGGGCGTTCCATCCCCGATCCATTAGGCTGCCGGTGTAGCGGATGCTCGGCCGGAACACCCTGGTCTGGGGCAGGGGGAAGATGCCGAAGAGGGTCGCCGCCAGGTAGTACTCCATCTGCCGCAAGATCCTCTCCCAGCTGGGCCTCCCCGTCGCCTCGAAGTACTCCGCCCAGGCGGCGGTGGCAGTGCGCGCTCTCTCCTTCTCCGGTAGAGCCATCAGGATCACCGGAGCATCCAGCATGCTGGTGTGGTTGGCGGCCAGCAGATGGGGTCCCCGTAACCCCTGCACGTTCTCGTACCCCTCGACCTCCAGCTGGCAGAAGAGACCCAGGGTGGGGAAGAGCAGCGTCCGCTGAAGGGTGCCGCGCGCCGACTGAACCGACGGGGAGAGCGCCCACTGTGGGAAGGCGCCCCGCTTTGCCTCGACACGTCCCCTCTCCACCATGCCCTCCAGGTCGGTTACCGTGGTCTCGGCGGTCACCTCGTCCTCGGGGAGATCCACGCCCAACTCCTGCTCGATCTGGGAGACCAGTTCCAGCATCTCGATGGACCCCATCTCCAGATCGATGCCCAGCTGCGCCGTTCCCACCACCTGGGAGGCCGGGGTCTGGGCTACCCGGGCCACCAGGCTCGACAGGGGAGACGCTTCGCCAGGGCCGGCGGGTGCTGCCTCCTTTCGCTTGGCCACGGCCGCCCCTCGCTTGCCCTGCTCGCTCTCCTTCAGGTACTCCAGCACCAGCCTCCGGCTCACCTTCATCGTAGGGGTGCGAGGGAAATCGGGCTCGGGCCAGAGGGTGTGCCCCCGGATCTTCTGGCTGGAGTCCAACTGCTTGTTGGCCTCTCGCACCACCTGCTTTGGGTCGATCCCCTCCTCCAGCAGCAGCGCCGCGTGGACCTCCCGGTGCCACTCCACGGCAGCGCTGTCCCGCACTCCGGGCACCCGGGCCAGGGCAGCCTCGACGTCCTCCGGGTAGACGTTGATTCCGGCAGAGGTGACGATTATCTCCTTCTTACGCCCCCGCAGGGAGAGATACCCATCCTGGTCGAACTGGCCGATGTCCCCGGTCTTGAGCCAGCCGTCCTCGAAGGAGGCCTTGGTGAGGTCCCTGTTCTGGTAGTAGCCCGGGGTGACGTTTGGTCCCCGCACCAGAACCTCGCCGTCCGGGGCGATCCGCACCTCCTGGTTGTGGAGCGGTTTTCC
>JAJZRD010000121.1 GCA_021845945.1 Chloroflexota bacterium | reverse complement strand
GGTGTGGTAACCATATGGTACGGGACCGCCGCGCCGGATTGTCCTCCGGCGCGGTCTGCTATTCATGACCAAGCATTTGTGACCAGGTCTCACTTAGTTCCCCCGGCAGCTGCTTTCCCTGTGCCGTGCGTTGCACTCCCGTGGCTAGGAGGTTGCCCTTGACTCCTCCCGTGCGGTGGCTTCTGGCGTTCCTTTCCGTGGCTGCCTCCTTGGTGTGCTTCGTTCCGGGCGCTCACGCCGAACCCGCGGCCCCCAACAACAAGGTGGGGATCAACGCGATCCGGTGGTTCGATGCCCGCTATCTGAGCGCCATCTCCCAGGTCGTCAACTCCTCCGGGGGCGACTGGGGGTACGTGACCGTGCTGCTGGTCGACGAGGATCGTCAGAACCCGGCGCGCATACAACGCCTCCTGGATGATGCCAATCGGTACCATCTGATCCCGATCTTCCGGCTTGCCACCCACCAGGACAGCATGTACTGGGTCAAGCCGGCTCCAGACGAGGCGGTCCAGTGGAAGCGGTTCCTCACCGGCCTGAGGTGGCACACCCCCGCTACCTACCTGATAGTGGGCAACGAGCCGAACCTGGGGCTCGAGTGGGGAGGCGATCCCAACCCTCGGGAGTACGCCCGTTATCTGAAGTCCTTCCTGGACGGCTTCGCCGACGAGCGGGATCGCTTCAAGATCTTGAACGGGCCCATGGACATGTCGAACCAGACCAGGGCTGGGATGATGGACGACTTCGAGTTCCTCGCGGGGATGAAGGCCGAGGTTCCCGACATCTTCACCCGGTTGGATGGCTGGGCCACCAACCCCTACCAGTTCTTCGAGGATCGGGGGGTCCGGTACACCTATCGGGGATACTCCCTGGAGCTGGATTACATCGGGGTGAGCCTCCCCGTGATCGTGGCGGAGTCCTACATCGGCTTCGTCGACGATCCCCAGCTGATCGCGAAGTACTACGAGACTGCCTTCAACTACTGGCTGAAGGATCCCAGGGTGGTGGCCGCCACCCCCCACTTCTACAACCCGGAGGCCAAGCTCTTCTGGATGTTCGACGCCGACGCCGCTGGGAACTCCACGAAGCTCTCCCCCACGGCCACGAAGCTCCAGCAGATACCGAAGGTGGTGGGCAGCCCCAACTTCGTGACCACCCTTCCCTCGCAGACGCTTCCGCCCGGGTCCTCCGCCACCATAGTGCTGGTGGGGGGGAAGCTGGACTACTCGATCTCCGATGGGCGCTTCTTCACCCAGGCCAACGGGTCTCCCCTGGGAAAGAGTCCCTACGGCTACAGCATCACCGACGAAGCTGGGGTGCCCTTCTGGAGCGAGTTCCAGCGGTTGGGCGGCGCAAACGTGCTGGGCTATCCGGTCTCCCGCCGCTTCTTCATGGACGGGTTCGTCTCTCAGGCGACCCAGAAGTTCATCTTTCAGTGGCGGCCGGATCAGAGGCAGGTGTGGTTCGTCAACGTATTCGACGTCCTGTACGAGAGGAAGAAGGACGACTGGCTGTTCGGCGTCAGGCAGACACCCCGCCATCCGGGCAGCGCGGCCGACGCCGGACTGACCTGGGATGCCATACAGCAGCGACACTGGCGTATCCTGGACGGTGACCCGAAGATCAAAACCGTCTTCGAGGCCGACAAGGATCCCCTCTCCCACTATGGCCTGCCCATCAGCCTCGCGGACATGGGGAACTCCGTCGTGCTGCGGGCTCAGCGGGCGGTGTTCCAGCGCTGGAAGGAGAACGTGCCCTGGGCCAAGGCGGGCGAGGTGACGGTGGCCAACGGAGGGGACATCGCCAAGGAGATCGGCCTGCTGCCGATAGAGGCCACGGTGCTGGAACCGCCGCCCTCGCAGCAGGGGGCTACTGAGTAGCCCCCTGCTGCGAAGCCACTACCGTCACACCGGCTGCCTCCTCCAGCAGCTTCACGATGCAGGCGTTGTCGAGGCCGTTCATCCCCCGGCCTCGGGCGGTAGCCAGGATCTGCAGCGCCAGGTTGGCGGCCAGCATCGGCACCCCCAGCTGGCGTCCCAGGGAGGTGGCGATGTCCACGTCCTTGTACAGCAGGTCGGTGGTGAAGCCGGGCCGGAAGTTCTTCGCCAGGATGTGGCGCACCGCCTTGGTATCCAGGGCGAAGGAGCGGCCGGAGCTCTTGCTCACCACCTCTACGATCTTCTCCGGGTCCAGTCCCGCCTTCACCCCCGTCACCAACCCCTCGCACACCCCCAGCATGTTCACGGCGAACATCATGTTGTTGATGGTCTTGAGGGTGTGGCCCGATCCGATGGTGCCGATGTGAAAGGTGTTCTTCCCCATCGCCTGGAGGATCGGCAGGCAGCTCTGGTAGCTCTCCTCTGGGCCGCCCACCATGATGGCCAGGGATCCCTCGGCCGCCCCCACGGGTCCGCCGCTCACCGGCGCGTCGATCATCGCCACCGACGTCTCGGCCAGGGCGGCGGCGATCTTCCGGGTGCTGATGGGGATCGAGCTGCTCATGTCTATCAGGAGGGAGCCCGGGGCGAACCCCTCGGCCAGACCCGAGGGGCCCAACGCCACCTGCTCGACGATGGTGGAGTTGGGGAGCATGGTGATCGCCTTGCCGCAGCGCTCGGCCAGGTCGGCGGGGGAGGAGGCCTCCTCCGCTCCCAGCTCTAGCAGGGGAGCCGTGGCCTCTGGGTTGACGTCGTAGACGACCAGTTGGTAGCCGGCGGCCAGAAGCCGCTTCGACATAGGGGTGCCCATGGTGCCGATGCCGATGAAGCCCAGCTTGTCAACCATGAGGGGATCCTCCCTATTTGTTCTCAGATCACCATGTTGGCGTAGAGCTGTTCGAGGCTCATCTCGGGATTGACGCTCTCCTGAGAGCTGAGGGTGAGGGTCGCGGCCGCTATCCCCAGCCGCATCCCGTCGTCCACCGGCATCTGGTTGAGCAGGCCGTAGACGATGGCAGCGGCCAGGGCGTCGCCTGCCCCCGTCCAGTCCACTACGTCGCACCGGATGGCTGGGATCCTCCCATGTCCCTCGGAGGTGGCGTAGGCCAGCCCCTCCTCGGCCAGGGTGATGATCGCCGTCCCCACTCCCAGCGCCACCATCCTCCTGGCCGCCTCCAGCGCGTCCTCCGTGTTGTCTATGGAGGTGTCCAGGAGCGCCTCGGCCTCGGCGCGGTTGGGGGTCACCAGGGAGAACTCGGAGAGGTGGGGCCTCAAGGCGTAGGCCCGGCGCACGGACGCGGGATCCAGCCCCACCGGCACGCCCTGCTCCCTCGCCAGGGAGAGGACTGCGGCCACCGTCTCCCGGTCCGCATTGCCGTCCACCATCACCATCCGGGCCTCCTCGATGAGGTCCCGATTGGCCAGGATGTAGTCGGGGGTGGCGAGCTTCAGCTGCGTCACGTCGTCCAGGGCGTAACCCTGGTGGTTCTCGTCGGTGAAGAGGGCCAGATAGGCCCCTGTGCTGCTGGTGGGACTGCAGATGACGCGGCTCACATCCACGCCGGACGCGGCGGTGCGGTCCAGCAGCCTCTGGCCCAACAGGTCGGCCCCCACCACGGAGAGGAGGGAGGCCCTAACCCCCAGCCGCGCGAGATTCTCGGCGATGTTGCGCCCGGAGCCGCCGGGACTGAGGCGGATCTGGGCAGGGTTGGAGGTGCCCGGCTGCACTGGAGCCAATGGACGGGCTTTGACGTCGAGGCAAGTCGCCCCGAGCACTACGATCTCGGTCGGTTCCGATCGAGTCACCTGTGGTAGCTACCTCTTGGGGGAGTCCTGCTTCTCGGCGGGCTTGCCGGCCTGGTCCCTTTCCCGAGGCTGGTTGATCTCGGAGGGGGTCAGCTCCAGCAGCCCCTTCTCTTCCACTTCCACGGTCACGATCTGCTTGAGGATGTTGATGGCTACCACACGACCCTCGCCCTGGGGAGTGGCCACCCGCTCGCCGGCCTTGGGCAACCCCTGCCGCATCTCGCAGTAGGCTTTGTTCTCGTAGCCCAGGCAGCAGAGCAGCCGGCCGCAGAGGCCCGATATCTTCATGGGGTTGAGGGGAAGCTCCTGCTCCTTAGCCATCTTGATTGAGACGGAGGCGAAATCGTCCAGGAAGGCGCAGCAGCAGAGAGGCCTGCCGCATCGCCCGTAGCCAGCCAGCTGTTTCGCCTCGTCCCGCACGCCGACCTGTCTTAGCTCGATGCGAGTCCTGAAAATGCTGGCCAGGTCCCGGACCAGCTGCCGGAAATCGACCCTGCCCTCGGCGGTGAAGGTGAACACGAGGCGGCTGCCGTCGAAGTTGTACTCCGCGGCGATCAGCTTCATCGACAGCCCGAAGTGCTTCACCCGCTCCTTGCACTTGGCCAGGGCATCGGCCTCCCTGGAGCGGAAGCTGTGGAGCCTGTCCAAGTCCTCGGCCGTGGCCTTGCGGACCACCGGCTTGAGAGGCTCGGTCACCTCGCTCTCCACAACCTCGCTGGGGGCGATGACCACCTTACCCAGCTCGGTGCCCTTGGAGGTCTCGACGATGATCAGCTCGTCTCTCTCCAGGGAGTGTTGCCCCGGGTCGAAATAGTATATCCGGCCAGCTTTCTTGAAGCGGACGCCCACGATCCAAGTCATCTCTCACCTATCAGCCAGGTCCAGAGTCCGGAGGTACGCCCCTGTGCGCCATGCACTTTGGACTCTTCAGCTTTAAGCTCGTGGCACGCGCAGCATCAGCACCTCGAGAGCCAATCTGGCATTGACGTTCTGCACCAGTAGGGAGAGGGTCTCCTGGATGGTCTTCACCATCCGGCCCAGGGTCTCGACGGAGTAGAGGCGAGCCTGTGCCTTCAGACGATCCCTCAGGTCCACGTTGACCACCAGATCCTCCATGCCCAGGCGGAAAAGCAGCAGGTCCCTCCACCAGAACTGCCAGCTCTCCAGCACGCCCCGGGCCGCTTCTGGGTCGCGGCTGCACAGAGATGCCAGCTCCGCCGCGTAGGCGAAGCGATCGACCCGGTTGGCTCGGGGAAGAGATATCAGCCGCTCCATCAGCTCCATGCGGCGATGCAGCATCGCCGGGCTCGCGGCGGCCTCCAGGGCCCATCCCACCCTGCCTTTGGCGAGGGAGGCCACCAGTCTCGCCTGCTCGGGGTCCAACCCCGGTCTCTGGCCCAGCGCCGCCTCGATAGTCTTCGCCGGGACCGGAAGGAGGTCCACCTGCTGGCATCGCGACACCAGGGTGGGCAGCAGCATGGTCGCGTCCTGGGTGGTCAGCACCATCACCACCGAGGGAGGCGGCTCCTCCAGCGTCTTGAGGAGGGAGTTGGCAGCCGGCTCCGAGAGCCGCTCGGCCTCCCCGATGATGTAGACCTTGGCCCGGCCTTCGGCGGGACGCAGGGCAACCCCGTCCTGGATCCCGCGAACGGCGTCGATGCCGATGCTCTTCGATCCCTCCTCCAGCTCGATGGCCTGGACGTCGGGGTGAACCCCTCGCTCGATCTTCCGGCACGAGCGGCACTGGCCGCAGGGACGCTCGCGCTCCAGGCAGTTCAGAGCCTTGGCAAGCTCTCGGGCAAGGGTCAGCTTGCCGACCTGCCTGGGTCCAGAGAAGAGATAGGCGTGGGAGACCCGACCGGCCTCGACGCTGTTCTGGAGCAGATGAACCGGGCGCTCGTGCCCGATGACTTGCCACATGGGAACCTTCTTCAGCCGTCTGTGCGCACAGAGGCCCGAGGCTATTCTATCACATGGGGGTCCTGGTCCCGGCTCCCTGTGTCACCGAAGCACCGAAGCCTCGACGCTGCACCGGCTCGACTCTCTCCCCAAGCGAGAGAGGACAACCGCCTCTCCCAGGGAGAGAGACCAGCCTCCGTCCCCGCCTCTCCCTCTGGGAGAGGCCGCCCGAAGGGCGGGTGAGGGCTGGTTCGATGCTTCAGGCCGAGCCCTCACCCCGACCCTCTCCCAAGGGGAGAGGGAGTCACCCCGTCACCCCGTCACCCCGTCACCCCGTCGCCCTGCCGGCCGGTCGCTGCAAGATGACGATGTGCTGGTGGGCGATGTTGGGGACGTAGCCGTAGGGGTAGCCGTACGGGCGGAGGCGGGTTCCGGCCTGATACCACACCTTCTCCCCCTTCGGGACAAAGCCGGCGGTCTTGGCCCGGCGGGCCAGGTCGGCGTGGGTGAAGATGTACTCCCCCTTCTGGTAGGCGTTGCGCACGATCACAGCCATGTACCGGCCAGGCTTCAGCACCCGGTAGCACCGGGCGAACAGCCGCTCCATCGCCCCCAGGTAGGAGTCGTAGCTGCCCAGGTTGGCCAGATCCCGGGGATCGTCGGAGCGCATGTCGTAGTCGGTCCTGCGGTTGGCGAAGGCCCCATCGTAGCGGCCGTCGCACATGGTTCGCTCCAGGTGGAGGTTGTAAGGGGGATCGGTGGCGACGAAGTCGAAGGAGGCCTCCTCCATCTTGTCCAGCTCCTCCAGGCTGTCCCCGTGTATCATCGGATAGCCTCTCAGGGCGCCCTGGGACTGGGCGATGACCTGCTCGTAGACGTCGATCCACCGGCGGTTGATCTCGACCCCCACACACTCCCTGGGAGGCAGGCAGAGGGCAGCGCCTATCAAGGTGCCGCCTACCCCCGCGAAGGGATCCAGCACTCGCCCGCCCGCCTTGGTGAAGAACTCGATCAGCAGCTTCATCAACTGGGGAGGCTTGTTGGCGCCGTGGGCCTTCCGCAGCTCGTGGCCGTGCTCGGAGGGGAAGGCCGTGGTGATCACCGACTTGGTGAAGTAGAGCCACTCCTCTCCCGAGAGATCGTTCAGGCCGTTCTTGGGATGAGGAGGGCGTCTGTCTTGGCCTGCAAGCTCGGGAGGGATCTCATCCGGCATTGGAGCGCAATCCTACCGTATCCGTCAATCGACAAAGAGGGCCGAGACCGACCCCAGCCGGTCGAAGGTCGCCTTGTAGAACTCGCCGGGGTGCACCTCGGGGGCCACCACCAGGGCGCCGGGGAGCACCACGTCGCCCGCCTTCAGCCGCAGGTCGTACCGGCCCAACTGGTTGGCCAGCCAGGCCACCACGTCCACTGGATTGCCCATGGCCGAGGCGCCGGCGCCGGTGGAGACCAGCGCCCCGTTCCTCTCCAGCACCACCCCCAGCAGCCGCAGGTCCAGCCCCTCGATGGGGGTGAGGGTGCCACCCAGCACCACCCTGGAGGCAAAGGCATTGTCGGCGGCGATGTCCTGGGCCGCAAACTTCCAGTTGAGGATGCGCGCGGCCGGGATCTCCATGGCCGGCATCACCCCTGTCGTGGCGGCCAAGACGTGGGCTGCCGTCACGCCTGGCCCCGCCAGGTCGCCCTTCATGACGAAGGCGATCTCGGGTTCGATCTTCGGCTGCGTCATGAGGGAGCAGCGTATCGGCTCCCCCTCTCGGACGATCATGTCGCTCATCAGGTGGCCGAAGACGGGCTGGCTGACCCCCAGGACCCGCTGGACTTCCGGATTGGTGAGAGCCACCTTCTTGCCCACCAGCACCCGATCCTCACTATGGCGAAGGCGGATCAGGGCGAGCTGTACGGCGTAGGCCTCGTCCATGGAGAGGGAGGGAAAGGCCTCGACGATCTGGGGGACCTGCTGCACCGAGTCCTCGGCGTTCAGCAAATGCTGGGCAACCTCCTCGACTTGCGGCTGGCTGAGCACTGATTCCTCCTGCATCTATCGGCCAAGGGGCTCGAGATCGGGAAAAGCGGGGCGAGACGGCGTGCAGTATACCACCCTACAGCCCCAACCCCTGTTTGAACTCCTGGAGGCCCTTCTGGAGCCCGGCCGTCAGCAGCCAGATGTCGTTGCAGATGGGGATCAGGTTGAAGCCCTGCTTGTAGCGGCGGATGCCTTCCTCCACCGTCCCCACGTGGATCCCCGCGGTCTGCCCGTGGGCCCTGGCCACGTCGATCACCTTCTGCACCGCCGCCACGTGCCGCTGGTCCTTTATGTCAAACGCGGGCATCAGCCCCATGGACACCGCCAGGTCCGTGGGCCCGATGTAGTAGCCGTCCAGCCCGGGCAGCTTCGCGATCTCCTCGATGCTCCCGATCCCCTCCACCGTCTCCATCATCACCAGGCAGATCACATCCTCGTTGGCGTGGGTGAAGTAATCGTTGCCGTTGTAGAGGCGGGTCCGGTTGGGACCGTTGCTGCGGTAGCCCATGGGCGGGTAGCGGCAGGCGCCGATGGCCTTCTTTGCCTCCTCGACGTTGTTCACCATGGGGACGATCACCCCCATGGCGCCGGCATCCAGCGCCCATTGGATGAAGGCCGGTTCGTTCCAGGGGACCCGCACGATGGGGGTGGTGTCCGACTGTCCCACGATCTGCAGCCAGATGCCGGCGCGATCCGGGCCGATGGTCATACCGTGCTGCATGTCGAGGACCAGGGCATTGAAGCCCGCGCGGACCATCACCTCGGTGGTGTAGGGATCGGGGGTGGAGCACCAGCCGGTCAGGACAGGCCTGCCGGCCTTCCACAGCTCCTTCACTCGATTGGGACGCATGACTCTCTCCTCTCTCTTATGGGGACATGCTGCCTGAACGAGGGCCTACGCGCAGCGAGGCGGTTTTACCACTGTCGGTGCCTCAGGTGCAAGACCGCCCCGCCACCGATCACCGGCAGGAAGGTAACGGTGTCTCCCTCTTTCATGTGACTGTCCAGCCCCTCGCCCAGGGCAGACTCGATGCCGTTGAGCAGCACCGCCAGGCCCGGACGCCGTTCTCCCGTCGGCGAGAGGAGATAGTGGAGGAGCTGAGGACCGTATAGCCGCCCCAGCTCCTCTGCCAATGACCGCAAGTCATCCCCTGCCGTCAGGCTCAGCTCCAGTTCCGGCTCCACTCCGAACTGCTGGAAGCCCCCCAGGAACTGGATCCTGACCTTCACAGCGCCTCCAACTGCTTTGCCACGTGGTCGAGGCCTAGCTCCCGCAGCCGCGCGGCCGTTGGCACACCGTCAGTCGACCACCCCGAAATCAGGTAGAACTCCGCCCTGGCTTCGGCCAGATCCTCGGCTGTGATCCGTTGCCCGGCGGTGGCTCCCTCAGCCATCGCCTCGGCGAATCTGGCCGGTAGCACATCGTCCTTGCTGCGAATCCCCTCCCGCACGTTGAAAGCGCGGGCCAGGATGTTGGCCCTGGCAGCGGAACTCGTCAACTCCTCGATATCAGCATCCCAGCCGGTTACCGCCCGTACCAGTTCCACCATCGCCGGGAGTTTAATAGGAGCCAGGCAGGGATCGTACACGAAGAAGCAGGCGCCCAGGATATCAACCAAGGTCCGGATCTCGTCTCCGGCCTTGACCAGTCGAGGTTTGGCCCTCCCCAGTTCGAAGCGCCCAACGGGTTCGACGATCCCCAATTCCGGAACGGCATTGGGCTTCTCGAAGGCGGTATCGTGCACTACCTCGCTATGGACGGCGCCTCGGGCGCCGATAGCATATCCCAGCCCCAGCCCCTTCTTTCCCCGCGGCTCGTGGAGCGGAAACTCCAACCCTTTTACATGCATCACGTAGGCTTCCGTGCCCCGGCCGAAGCTGTCCGCCGCCCGCTTTGCGCCGTCGGCCAGCCGGTCGCCCACACCCTCCCGGGTGCAGATCCTTCGGAGCAGATCCAGCATGACCTGGGCGTTCCCCCAGCGGAGATCCAGGCCGTCCAGTTCCTCCTGGGATAGGAGCCCTCGCTCGTGGCACTCCATAGCCCAAGCGATGGTCACTCCTGCCGATATAGTGTCCACCCCGTTGCTGTTGCAGATCTGGTTGGCGGCAGATATCGCTGCCAGATCGTCAACGCCGCAGAGGGAGCCGAAGGAACCAATGGTCTCATACTCGGGCCCACCGTATTCGGGCAACACCGGACCAAAGGGAGAGTCCTTCACCTCCACTATCCGTATGCAGCCCAGTCCGCACCCGGGGCAACGGCCCTGCTGCTTCAGAATCGTGTTGGTCATGGTCTCGCCCGAGATCCTCGACTGTCCGGCAAAGACGCCATCCTGGAAGTTCCTGGTGGGCAGGATGCCGAGGCCGTTGAGGCCGGGCACTCCCAGGGCCGTGCCGTACTTGCCCCAGTTCTTAGCCCAGGGATCGTCGTGCAGGATCCCATTGATCTCTCTGGCCAGATCCTTAACCCGCTGAGGGTCGGCCACCGGAACCGCTCCCTCGCCCAGAATAGCCACGGCCTTCAGCTTCTTCGCCCCCATCACAGCTCCCAAGCCCGTCCGTCCGGCGGCCCGGTGCTTCTCGGCCATAATGCAGGCGATGCGCGATAGTCTCTCCCCGGCAGGCCCGATGCAGGCCACGGTGGCCTGGTGAGCGCCCAACTCATGGCGGATGGCGTCGTCGGTCTCGCCCGTCGTCTTCCCCCACAGGTGGGAAGCTTCTCGGATCTGGACGTCCCCGTTGCGAACCCACAGGTAGACGGGACGATCGGCCTTGCCCTCGACGATGATCCCGTCCAGACCGGCCTGCTTCAATTGGGGTCCGAAGCTCCCCGCGGCATTGGCCTGCCCAAAGATGCCCGTGAGGGGCGACTTGGCGATCACCTGGAAGCGGGTCGTGCCGGGCGTGTTGGTGCCGGTGAGGGGACCGGCCAGGAACATCAGAGGGTTCTCGGGACCCAGGGGATCGGCTCCGGCCGCCAGCTCCTTCAGCAAGAGATTGGCACCGATGCCTCTCCCTCCCACATACTTGCGGGCTTCCGAGGCCTCCAGCGTTTCCTCGGAGACCTTCCCCGTGAACAGGTTCACCCGCAGCATCTTGCCGGTGTGGCCATACATGCTACCGAACCTCCCTTATCGCTATCACTTCTCTCCGATCCGGAACACCATTTGAGTGGGTCGTACGAAACGGAGGGCCACCACCAGGGGAATCATCACCAGCACCATGTAGATGACCGCCATGGCGTCCACCGAGTAGGTGGGCCGGATACCGGCGGCAAACATGGCGTAGTAGAGAGCAACGACGATGG